>DASSAD010000285.1:0-2562 GCA_035685725.1 Amycolatopsis sp.
GTCGGCTGTACCGGGCCACCTCTTCCCTGGTGAGCTCAGCGGCGGGCTCCACCAGTGGTGGCAGCGTCCCTGACATCGGTCCTCCATACTCGCGCGGATCGCGTATCGCTTCTCCAAGTATCCACAACACACCGGGGAACCCGAGTCTTCCCAGGTTTCCCAGATACTGAGAGTGCGGCGCGACACCGCGCGTTCCCGACGAGAGCGGACGCCGGTCAGTCCGGCATCTTGTCCCCGGCGTCGGGCACCGGCCACGAATTCGGCTTGCACACCTTGCCGTCCGAGGCGACCGCGTTCTTGTTGTACGGGTCCACGGAATTGAGCTGGGCGACGTAGTCGTTGCTGACCCCGAACGTCTGCTGCATCATCACCGGGGCCGGACCGCCGTTGACCTGGCAGCCGACGTGCCCGAGGCCGAGCGCGTGACCGACCTCGTGGTTGATCGCGTACTCCCGGTACCCGGTCATGTCCGGCCCGAACGCCTTGGCGCCCCGGACCCAGCGCGCCAGGTTGATGACCACGCTGTGCTGCACGCCCCGGATGTAGCACGAGGTCGGGTACTGGATGCCGAACCCGCACAGGTCGGGCCGGGTGGCGGTGTTGGTGGTGGTCAGTCGGACGCGGAAGTCGGGCGCCGGACCGCTCGCGTCCACCCGCTGCAACGAGATGTCGCCCGCACTGATCCAACTGCGGGGATCGGACAGGACTCCCTCGACCGCCGCGGCGAAGGCGTCGTCCCCCGCGTAGCTGGACGCGTCGATGCCGTCCTCGACCTCGACCGTGTAGCGGTAGAAGTGCTTTCCGGTGCCGACCTTCTTCCCGCCGCTGCCGTCCTTGGGCAGCGGGACGACATGCCAGCTGCCCTTCCCGGTCTGGGTGAAGCTGCCGCCGTCGGGCAGTTCCGCGGTGGGAATGTTCACATCCACCGGCGCCGCCGGTTGCTCGGTCACCACCGCGCCGCCGCTGCCCATGCCGAGCGCGGACGAGGGCGCGCCGCCGGCCGGCTGGGGCGGCTGGCTCGTGGTGTTGAACACGATCAGCGCGGTCGCGACGAGGAAGACCGGCACCACGTAGACGCGCCAGCCGTAGGTCGCCATGGCGGCGCGCAGCTTTCCGCGGGGGGCCTGCTCGTCGGCGGCCCGCTCGGCCTCTCCTTCCGGGCGCTCCGGTTGCCACGAAGCCGCCAGCGGTTCGGCAGCGGTACGGCGACTGCCCGGCCGATAGCGTTCCTCGCCGACGCGGACGCGGAGACGATCACGTGACGACGGCGCGTACTGAGCCGGGTTCTCCTCGTCCCCTTGCGTATCCCGCGTCACCCGATTCACGCGCTCAGCGTGCCACACGCCGAGGGCGCTGCGAAAAGCGACTGTCGGATCACACAGAGATTTTTCGTCACCCGAACGGACTACCAGGTACCGGCCTCAACTCGCTCCCACATGCCCAAAATCGCCTTCGCTACGACAACCGGGCGTTCCATCTGGGCCACGTGGCCGGTCTTCGGCAGCACCAGCAGCCGGGCCCTCGGCAGCGCCTTGGTGGTGCGGGCGGCGCGGCTGACCGAGATCACCCGGTCCTGCGCGCCCCACACCACCAGCGCCGGCGCGGAGACCCTCGGCGCGGCCGCCCACAGTGAGGCCGGACCGCGGGCGAACCAGGCGCGGAAGATCCCGAAGGTGGTGCGGGACATGGCCGGGCTCGCCCAGGCGAGGGACGCGCGGGCGGTGTGCTCCTCGGCGAGTTCGGCGAGGCGGTACTCCGGGAAGGCCGTCGGGTCGGCGAAGCAGAGCTTGATGACCTGCTCCGCACGCTCCCGCGGGCCGTACGCGGCCAACTTGCGCCGGACCCGAGGTCCCACCAGCGGCAGGTAGGCCAGCGCCATCATCGGGTCGGACAACCGCCGCGGGTCCGGCCGGCGGTCCGGCATCGCCGGCGAGATCAGGGTGAGCGTGCGGATCAGCTCGGGTCGCTGGGCGGCCAGCAGCAGCGCGATCGCTCCCCCCATCGAGTTCCCCACCAGGTGCACGGGTGCGGTGCCGAGATGCTCGATGAACCGGGCGGCGAAGGCGGCATGGGCGGGCAGGCTGAAGTCGAACTCCGGGCGCGGCTCCGAGAAGCCGAAGCCGGGCAGGTCCATCGCCAGCCCCTGCCCGTAGGGTGCCAGCAGCGCGGCCAGGTCGGTCCAGTTGGTGGACGAGCCGCCGAGTCCGTGCAGGTACACGATCGCGGGATCGGTCGCACCCGGCGTACGGCGCAGGTGAACGGCGATGTCACCGAACGTTTCGGTCTCGCCCGGCCACGGCGGGAGGCGGGGGTCCAGCACGGGCAGGGCGGCGGCCGACAGCGGCACTTGGGTGATGGGTGCTCGCCTGGTGAGCGGGCCCCTCGGAAGGGTTTCCGTCATGGCCCCAGGATGCCCATCCGGCGCGGCCCTTGGCGACTCGACGGTACCGACGAGTAATCTCAAATGGGTTCAACGGGAGGAAATATGACGGAGATCGCGCCGGCACAACAGCGAGGGGTCCGCCTTCCCCGCACCCAACGGCGGGCTCAGCTGCTGACCGC
>DASSAD010000286.1:0-8155 GCA_035685725.1 Amycolatopsis sp.
CGAGTGGACGTAGTCCTCGCTGTGCAGCGCCTTCCACAACTTCTCGGCACCGCGCCGGGCGAGTGTGTGCTCCTCGACCAGGCTGCCGCGCAGTCTGACGACGTCCGCCGCGCCGTAAGTCCGTTCGACGCCCCGCCACCGGGGGTCGGCGGCCCACTGCTCGGCCAGTTGCGCGGCGGCCCGTTCGGCTTCCTGTGCCATGGCACTCCCTCGTCGTTTGCGAATCTTGCGATGGTTCGCTTGCGTCACTCGACCATGACATGAGCTGCATAAACGGCGCTACAGATCCAAGTTGCCAATTTCGGCCAAGTTTTCGTAGGATCCGGCGAAGCTTGCGAACAACTCGTTGGCAGCAGGACCGGTCCCGGAGAAGGAGCCGCGATGACCAAGACCTTTGCCGGCGCGAAGCTCCGGCACCTGCGGGAGAGCCGCGCGATGAGCCAGGCCGACCTCGCGCGCCTGCTGGAGATCTCGCCCAGCTACCTCAACCAGATCGAACACAACGCGCGCCCGCTGACCGTTCCGGTCCTGCTGCGGATCACCGAAGCCTTCGGCGTGGACACGGAGTTCTTCGCCGGCAACGACACCTCGCGCCTGGTCGCCGACGTCCGGGAAGTCCTGCTGGACGAGGCGCTCGGCGTCGAGGCGACCAAGAGCGAGCTGACCGATCTGGCCACCAACCTGCCCGCGATCGCACAGGCGCTGGTCCGACTGCACCGCAGCTACCGCGACACCGTGGAAACGATGGCCGCGCTGGTCACCGAGAACGGCATGGGACTGCACGGCAGTCCCGCCGCGCCGCTACCGCACGAAGAGGTCCGCGACTTCTTCTACGAGCGGGAAAACTACGTCGCCGAACTCGACGAACGCGCGGAGCGGCTGGCCGAGCGGATGGGCCTGCGCCGCGGCGCGAGTGTGCACCGGGCGCTCCAGGACCACCTTGGCGAGCGCTACGGCGTCCAGGTGACCAGCGAGGGCATCGACGAGGCCACCGGCCAGCAGCACCGGTACGAGCCGGCGGCCCGGGTGCTGCGGCTCGCGCCCACGCTGCGGATCGGGCAGCGGTCGTTCCGGATGGCGTCGCAGATCGCGCTGCTGGAGCACGACAAGCTGATCACCGGCCTGGCCGACTCGCGGGCGTTCTCCGGGCCTGCCGCGCGCTCGCTGGCACGGGTCGGGCTCGCCAACTACTTCGCCGGCGCGCTGATCCTGCCCTACGGGGCGTTCCTGTCCACGGCCGAGAGTTACCGCTACGACATCGAGCGGCTCTGCGATCACTTCGGAGTCGGCTTCGAGACGGTCTGCCACCGGCTGTCCACCCTGCAACGGCCGAAGGCGCGCGGCGTCCCGTTCTCCTTCGTCCGGGTGGACCGGGCGGGGAACATGTCGAAACGGCAGTCCGCGGCCGGGTTCCACTTCTCCCGGGTCGGCGGCGCGTGTCCACTGTGGAACATCTACGAGGCGTTCACCGCCCCCGGCAAGATCATCACTCAGATCGCGGCACTGCCGGACGGCAAGAGCTACTTCTGGGTCGCGCGGACCGTCGGCCGCAACATCGGCGGCTACGGCAGCCCGGGCAAGATGTTCAGCGTCGGCCTCGGCTGCGAGCTGCGGCACGCGCACCGGCTCGTCTACTCGACCGGGCTCGACCTCGACGACCGGGACGCGGCGACGCCGATCGGCATGGGCTGCAAGGTGTGCGAGCGCCCCGCCTGCCCACAGCGGGCCTTCCCCACCATCGGCAAGCAGCTCACCGTGGACGAGAACACGAGCACCTTCGGGCCCTACCCGGCGGTGCCGAAGGGATAGGCGCACGGACGGTGAACTCGGGCCCGACCGGGACCGAAAGCATCACGAGGCCCGAAACGTCTGCCGGTATTCGCCCGGGGTCGTGCCCACCAGGGCACGGAAGCGACGGCGCAGGTTGACCGCGGAGGTGAGCCCGACTCGGGCCGCGATCGCCACCACCGGCAGGTCCGTCTCCTCCAGCAAGGTGCACGCCTCGGCCACCCGGCGCGCCAGCAGCCAGGCGCCCGGGCTGGTGCCGAGCCGGCCGGTGAAGCGCCGGGCCAGTGTGCGGGGAGAGACGTTGAGGTGCGCGGCCATGTCGCCCACCGACAACGGTTCCCCGAGGCGTGCGCCGGCCCACTCGAGGAGACCGCCCAACGCGTCTTCGGGCGGCGGGGGTGGCGCGTACCGCGCCTGGCCGCCGTCGCGGCGCGGCGGCATCACCATGTGCCGCGCGACGAGCGCCGCGTGCGCGGCCCCGTGATCCTTTCGGACGAGGTGCAGGCACAGCTCGATGCCCGCGCCCGCACCGGCGCTCGTGGCGACATCGCCGTGGTCCACGTAGAGTGCGTCCGGCTCCACGCGCACCTGCGGGAACTCCCGACGCAGCTGCGCGACGCGCGCCCAGTGCGTGGTGGCCGAGCGGCCGTCCAGCAGTCCCGTGCGGGCCAGCGCGAACACCCCGGAGCAGATCGTGACGAGCCGCGCTCCGCATTCGTGTGCCCGCAACAGCGCACGGCGCACGCCGGCGGACAGTGGCGCCTCGACCGGCAGCCAACCCGGGATGAGGACCGTGTCCGCGGACGCGAGCACGGAAAGGCCTTTCGAGACGTGCATCGCGTACCCGGCCGACGTCGGCACCGCGCCCGGCGTCTCGGTGCACACCTCGAACTCGTAGTGCCGCGGCACGCCGGCCCGTTCCGTGCCGAAGACTTCGACGGCGCAGCCCAGCTCGAACGTCGACTGCACCGGCCGCACCAAGGCCACCACTCGATGCATGGCAGGAAAATACCCCAGGGTGTCTTCGTTGGCACTGTCCCGTTCGACCGACGAGCGGCAAGGTGGAAGACATGCACCCCGAGATCCTCGCTCAGGAGGGCTACACTTTCGTAGCTGTCAACGATTCCCCGGTCCGCGAGCTCTTCCCCGGGATCCGAAAGCGTCCACTGTGGACAGGACCGGCCGGCGCGCATGCCCAGCTGCTGGAAATGGACCCGGGCACGGCGTGGCCGCACCGCGACGTCCACGAGCCCGGACCGGAGGAGGTCTACGTCGTCACGGGCACGTTCAACGACGGCGCCCGCGACTACCCGGCCGGGACGTTCCTGCACGCCCCGGCCGGATCGTGGCACGTGCCCGCGACCACCACCGGCTGCACGCTGTTCGTCTTCTACCCCGCGGGCTGAGGCTTTCCTCCCGGCGGGCCAGTACTCGAAGCGGGACTAGGATCTGTTCTGTGGCCACGACATTCCAGCTGCTGACCATTTGCGGCAGCACGCGCGCGGGGTCGACCAACGCGGCCGTGTTGCGGACCGTCGCGGCCGTCGCGCCGCCCGGCGTGGTGGTCGACGGTTACGACGGCCTCACCGACCTCCCGCATTTCAACCCGGACGACGACCGCGAACCGCTGCACCCGGCGGTCGCCGATCTGCGCGGGCGCCTCAAGGAAGCCGACGCGGTGCTGTTCTGCACACCGGAGTACGCGGGGGCACTGCCCGGGTCGTTCAAGAACCTGCTCGACTGGTCGGTCGGCGCGGAGGCCATGTACCGCAAGCGCGTCGCGTTCATCAACGCATCCTGGGCCCCCACCGGTGCGAAGCACGCGCACGAGTCACTGCGGGTCGTGCTCGGCTACCTCGATGTCGAGCTCGCCGAGGGGGCCTGTCCGCACATCCCGGTCGGTCGCGACCTCGTCGGCGAGGACGGCCTGGTCCACGATCCCGAGACCCGGCGGCGCATCAGGGAAACGGTGACGGCGCTGGCCATCCACGCGCCCGCTCGGCAGGGGTGAGCCACTCCACCCACGTGCCGTGCGGATCGGTCCTGGCCACCGGCCGCCCGTCCCTGGCGAGCACGAAGTCGCCGGGCCGCACCCCCACCGCGTCCGGGTCCACGCCGGGGAGCACCTGGGGCACCTCGTTGGCCAGCCAGACGGCACCGGTCGCGCGCACGGAATCCACGAAGGACCGGCGGCCCGCGACGTCCTGGTGCAGGTAGGCGAGTACCGCGGTATGAAAAACGACGAGGGTGGCGTCGCGGGGCGCTTCGGCGGCCAGCGCGGGAAGGTCCGCGCGCAGGTCACCGCGCACGACCCGCGGCGGGTCCGCGCGCGCGATCTCGAGCGCCGCGTGCAGGCGCGGACGACGTTCCTCCTCACCGGGCCAGATCAGCGCGTCCAGCCAGGCGCGGTCGTCCGGGTCGGCCGGGTCCAGCGGATCGAGGTCGAGGCCGGCGCGCCAGACCACCTCGGGCGCACGGTCGGGCACCGGGGTGGCCGCGTTGGCACGGCAGGGAAACACCAGGCTGCCCGGAATTCGCCGGGCAACCCCCTCCTGGTCGTAGTCGTACCCATAGCGGTCCGGCAACAGGCACAGCCCCGCCGAGGCGCCGACCTCGATCAACGCGATCGGTTGCGGTAGCGCGGAAAGCGCGGGCAATAACGTGGCACAGCGGGACGGCTCGTTGGTCTGGGTGGCACGACGGCTCATCACCGCGCGGATCTCCGGACCGTCCGCGGCGACCGCCGCGCGAAATCCCGGCCAGTCCCGGACCGGCCCGGTGCGGTACTGGACCGCACCGTAGAACAGGTTCGGCTGCCATTTCGTCGGCGGCATCCCGGCCAGGAACGCGATCATCTCGGGGTCTTCGGCGATCTTCGCCGAAATCTCCGCGTACACCGCCGACCGGCCTGGGGCCTCGGTTTCGGCGAAACGCCGGTAAATCCGCGCTATCCGTTCCGCCGTGTCCGCTTCGACCATGCCTTCAGCATGCCCCGAATGCCGGTCCGGGCCGAGAGGTCTGTGACCGGGCGAGCTCCGTCACGAATCGCCGAGCAGCTTGTGCAGGGCCTGATCGGCCTTGCGGGCCATGTCCTTGACGGCCTCGCGGCGTTCGGCGTCGGCTTCGTAGTCGGCGCGCCGGTCCCGCACGACCCGGGCCGGGGAACCCACGGCGATCGCGAAGTCGGGGATGTCCCCGCGTACCACCGCGTGCGCGCCGAGCACGCACCCGCGGCCGATGCGGGTGCCGCGCAGCACCGACACCTTCGTGCCGATCCAGGTGTCCGGCCCGATCCGCACCGGCGACTTCACGATGCCCTGATCCTTGATCGGCCGCGTGATGTCGGCGGTGACATGGTCGAAATCGCAGATGTAGACCCAGTCGGCGACCAGCGCGGCGGTCCCGAACTCGATGTCCAGATAGCAGTTCACCGTGTTCTGGCGACCGAAGACGGCCTTGTCCCCGATCCGCAGCGAACCCTCGTGGCAGCGGATCGCGTTGCCGTCCCCGATGTGCACCCAGCGCCCGATCTCCATCCGCCCGTAACCGGGCCGGCAGTGGATCTCCACGTGTTTGCCGAGGAACACCATGCCGCGCAGGACGATGTGCGGGTTGGCCAGCCGGAACTTCAGCAGGCGCCAGTACCGGACGAGATACCACGGCGTGTACGCGCGGTTGCGGACCACCCAGCGCAGCGAGTCCGCGGTCAGAAACCGTGCCTGCCGGGGATCGCGGCGACCCCACCACCAGGCTCGCGCCCGGGAAAGCACGGACGCGCCCCACATGGATGTCATAGTTTGAGCCTAAACGGCGTTTCACCAGCCGCGCGACGGGCCGGTGACACCGTGTTCACCACCGAAGAGAGAGGCTGGCGGGGTGGCCACGAAACTGATCATCGACACCGACCCGGGCGTGGACGACGCGTTCGCGATCGCGCTGGCGGCACTGAGCGAGGACGTGGAACTGCTGGGGGTGACCACGGTGTTCGGCAACGTGCCGTTGCCCGCCACCACCCGCAACGCGCTGCGGGTGCTCGCGCTGTGCGGCCGGGCGGACGTGCCGGTCGCGGCGGGAGCCGACCGCCCGCTGGTCCACCCGCCACGACGCCGGGCGTCGCACGTGCACGGGGCCGACGGGCTGTCCGGCCGATCGTCGCGGCTGCCGGAGCCCCCACGCGGCCCCGACCCGGCCGGTGCGGTGAGCCTGCTCGTGTCCCTGCTGGAGGCCGCCGACGAACCGGTCACCATCGCCCCGATCGGGCCATTGACCAACATCGCCCTGCTGCTGGCCGCGCACCCGCGGATCCGGGACCGGATCGCCCGGATCGTGATCATGGGCGGTGGGCTCGGCCACGGCAACAGCACACCGGTCGCGGAGTTCAACATCTGGAGCGACCCGGAAGCGGCGCGGCGGGTGCTCGTCGAGGAGGAGGTGCCCACCGTCCTGGTGCCGCTGGATCTGACGCTGCGGTGCGCGGTGGACGCCGCGTGGCTGGCCAAGCTCGCCGCCGCGGGGCCGGTCGGCGCGAGCCTGGACGCGCTCACCCCCGACTATCGCGCGTCCTACCGGAAGGTGCTCGGCTTCGAGGGAATCGCGCTGCACGACGCGGTCGCCGTGGCGGAGGCGATCCGTCCCGGCATCCTGCGCACCGAGTCCTTCCCGATCGAGATCGACTGCACGCTCGGGCCGGGCCGCGGTGCCACGCTCGTCGACCGCAGGGCGACCGGGCAGCGCGCCGAGGGCGAGGTGGCGCGGGTGGACATCGCGGTGGACACCGATCTCGACGGCCTGCGGGACTTCGTCCTCCACCGGCTTTCCCGGCCCTGAACCGGGCGGGGGAGTCACGGCTGGGTTATGCCCAGCCCGGCGAGGCGGCGGTTCAGCTCGTCCTCGTCGTAGTCATGACCGGCGACGCAGACCGGGTAACGGACAGTGGAGTCCGGATCGACGATTCGCTCGCAGGCGATCCCGCATTCCCGCGCGCCGTGCAGGTATCGCAGGCTCGTCCCGGGCCGGGGCAGGACGCTGGACAGCCGGATTTCGTGTTCGTCGCGGTGGTCCGCCAAGCCGTGGAAGGGATCGGCGTACCGGACTCCGTCCGCGTCGAAGGCGTGGACATCGGGATCGGTTTCCACGCTCGCCCAGTCGAACACCGCGTGGACGATCTCGTGCAGCGCGCCGAGCGTCACCCCGGCCGGCACCAGCACCCGCCGCCACGACGGGGAACGCGTGATCTTGAGCTGGTGCACCCGGATCCGCGCCGACGCGGCGAAGCGCGCAAGCGCCTCGTGCAGCTCACCGGCGCCGGGATGGTCCCCGCCGGCCACCACACCGAGGCCACCGCTGTCCCGCACATAGTGATAGGCGTCCTCGATTCCGCCCTTCGCCCGCGCGGAAAGCGCATACTCGGTGACCAGCCAGCGCCGCTGCGCCTCGTCGACGCCGGGCCCCTGGCCCCAGTCGGCCAGCGCGGCGAGCGCGTGCGGCCGCAGATTGCGCTGCCGCAGGGCATTGCGCCACGCGGGCAGCACCGCGTCACCGAACCCCGCGACCACGTCCACCGCGGCCACCCGTTCCACCGGCGCGGCGAACTCCGCCGCATGCAGCAACCGCGCGGCGCGATCCACCGGGCGGCGGTCGCCGAACCAGCGCAGCGCCTGCCGCCATGCCTCGTCGACCGGCAGCGGGGCGAGGCGGGTGAGCAGGACACCCGCGCGCAGCGCCGGAGTGACGGCCTCCGGGGCACGCTCTTCGAACCGTTCGTGCGCCCACTCGCCCAGCGGGGTCAACCGCACGTCCTCGACCGCCCCGAACGCGGTGAGCAGCGCGACCGCCGAGTCGACCGGGACTGCGCCGGTCTGGCGGAAAGCCTGGGAAACCGCCGCCGCGTCCACCGGTTCGTATTCGTCGAGCACGTCCCGCACGGCGGGTTCCACCTTGTCCGGGGGCCAGCCGGCCGCGAGCACGGCGAGCACCGCCCGGCACAGGGTCAGCGCTCCCCGGCGGTTCCGGTCGTGCGATTCGGCCCGCAGCACCGCGTCGAGCCCGGTGAGCCACAGCCGCGCCGGATCCCCGTCATCCCCGTCCACGCTGCGGGCGACCGCGCTGGTGACGCCGAGATCGATCAGCCCGGCCGCTTCCGCCGCGACCCACGGCCAGTGAATCGAGGCCACATCCGCCGCGCTGCGCACCTTTCCCGGCGACTTCACCCCCAGCACCGCCGCCACGGCGGGCAGATCGGCCGGGCGCGGCACCCCCTTCGCGGTGATCTGCCTGCCCTTTCCCACCCAGGCGGCGAGCTTGACGGCGGGCGCCAGCGCATGACTTGCCAAAGTGGACAGCTCGGAAGTCACCCGAAGAACTCTAG
>DASSAD010000287.1:0-5522 GCA_035685725.1 Amycolatopsis sp.
GCGTGGTCCAAACCGGTGGGCCCAATGGAGCAATCGCGGCCCGGGGTGGTTTCCGCCACGTGGCGGAAACCACCCCGGGCCGCGATTGCTCCATTGGGCCCACCGGTTTGGACCACGCGAACCTTTTCCGGACGGTGACCGGCGTGTTACAACTCCTCGCACGAGAACCGTCCGCGGGCAGCGACCCGCCAACGCGGCAGCAGGGCCGGGACGGGTGTTTTCCCTGTCCGAAGGCCCGTGGCGGCGTCGTACCGGCCGCAAAGTTGTTTACCGCAAAGAAAAAGGACCTACATCGGTTCGTGACGAAATGATCTTTACCCTCTCCGCAATCGCGAACGCCGGTCCCGGTCACGGAGGGGCCGGCGACCGGAACGAAAGGCATGCCCTTGCTGGTGCTCATCGGAGTCGCGCTGGTCGTGGCCGGATTCGCGCTGCGGCTCAATCCACTGGTGGTCGTCACCGTGGCCGGGATCGTCACCGGTCTGCTCGGCGGGATGAGCCCGCTGCGCATCCTGGACGAGTTCGGCACCGGGTTCGCCGGCAGCCGCTCGGTGACCCTGTACATCGTGGTGCTGCCGGTGATCGGCATCATCGAGCGGTTCGGGCTCCAGGAGCAGGCCCGCCGGCTGATCGCCAAACTCTCCTTCCTCACCACCGGCCGGCTGCTGGCCGCCTACCAGCTGATCAGGCAGGTCACCTCCGCGGTCGGCCTGTACGCGGCCGCGGGGCACCCGCAGACCATCCGGCCGCTGGTGTATCCGATGGCCGAAGGCGCGGCCGTGCGGCGGTTCGGCCGTGCACTGCCGGAGAAGGTGCTGGAGAAGATCAAGGGTCACTCGGCGGGCGTCGACAACGTCGGCGCGTTCTTCGGCGAGGACGTCTTCGTCGCGGTCGGTTCGATTCTGTTGATCACCGGTTTCGTGGACTCGACCTATCACCTCCAGCTCGACGCGCTGCAGATCGCGTTGTGGGCCATCCCGACCGCGATCTGTGCCTTCCTCATCCACGGGAGCCGCCTGCTCTACCTGGACCGGCAACTGGATCGCATGATGGCCGGCGTGCCCCGCACGCCCGCCCCGCGTCCCCAGGCGGCGGCCGGAGAGGGCACGGAGGCGCACCGATGATCAAGGTCGAGTGGTTCTACTGGCTGCTGGGCGCCGTGTTCCTGGCCGGTGCGGTGATCACGGTGCGGGACCGCACCAACCCCAAGCGGTACGGCAGCGCCGCGTTCTGGGCGCTGGTGGGCCTTTCCTTCCCCTACGCGACGTTCGTCTCCGCCAAGACCGCCCCGCCGTGGGTGCTGGGCCTGGCCGTGATCGCGATGACGGTGCTGGTGGGCGCCCGCCGGCTCGGCCGCGGCACGACCGAAGCGTCGACCGCCGAAGAGAAGAGCGCCTCGGCGACCCGGTTCGGCAACAAGCTGTTCGTGCCGCCGCTGGTCATCCCGCTCGTGGCGGTGATCTTCGCGGCGGTGCTGGCGAAGATTCACTTCGGCGGCCGCCCGCTGCTGGAATCGGGTTCGGAAAGCCTCATCGGACTGGGTGTGGCCTCGGTGCTCGCGGTCGTCGTCGCGCTGATCATGTTGCGCCCCAAGTCCGTCGCGGCGCCGCTGTCCGACGGGCACCGGCTCCTCGAAGCGCTCGGGTGGAGCGCGATCCTGCCGCAGATGCTGGCCATCCTGGGGCAGCTGTTCACCGACGCGGGGGTCGGCCGGGCGGTCGGCACGGTCATCGGGAACGTCCTGCCCGCGGGGTCCCTGATCGGCTCGGTCGCGGTGTACTGCGTCGGGATGGCGCTGTTCACGGTCATCATGGGCAACGCCTTCGCCGCGTTCCCCATCATGACCGCGGCGATCGGCTATCCGGTGCTGGTCGCACACTTCCACGGCAATCCCGCGGTGGTGTTCGCGATCGGCATGCTGTCCGGATTCTGCGGGACCCTGTGCACCCCGATGGCGGCCAACTTCAACCTGGTGCCCGTCGCGCTGCTGGACATGAAGAGCCGCTACACCACGATCCGGGCCCAGATTCCCACCGCGATTCCCTTGCTGATCTGCAACGTCGTCCTGATGTACGTCCTCGCGTTCGGAGTGCTCTGATGCCTGACACGGTTCTGCTGACCGGTTTCACCCCGTTCGACGGGGGCACGATCAACCCGTCCTGGGAAGCGGTCCGGCGCGTCGCCGCGGCCGGTACCGGCGATCTCCGCGCCGTCGAGATCCGCACGTCGTTCGCTTCGGCGATCGGCGAGCTGGAGGCCGCCATCACCGAACACCGGCCCCGGTGGGTGATCTGCGTGGGGCTGGCGCCCGGCCGCTCGGCGATCACGCCCGAGCGCGTCGCGATCAACGTCAACGACGCCAGGATCACCGACAACGACGGTGCCCAGCCGAGCGACGTGCCGGTGGTCGCGGATGGTCCCGCCGCCTACTTCAGCACGCTGCCCATCAAGGCGAGCGTGGCCGCGTTGCACGCGGCCGGACTTCCCGCGGCCGTCTCGAACACCGCGGGAACCTTCGTGTGCAACAACATCTTCTACGGTCTGATGCACCTCATCGAGACCCGGCACCCCGGTCTGCGCGGCGGGTTCGTGCACGTGCCCTTCGCGCCGGAACAGGTGCCCGACGGAAGCCGGCCCAGTATGGCGATCGACGACATCGCCCGCGGTCTGGGCATCATCGTGGACGCCTGCCTGGCGACCGCGGACGAACCGGCGGCCGCCCGATGACCGACCTTTCCGAACACGCGCCCCGGTACGCGGCGGTCGCGCTGCGCAACCTCGCCACGGAATTCCCCTACGCGCCCCAGCATCTGGTTCGCGACGGCGAGGACCGCGCCACGCCCCGCGAGCTACACCCGGCGTTCCACACCAGTTTCGACTGGCATTCGTGTGTCCACATGCATTGGTTGCTGGTGCGTGTGCTCACCCGCTGGCCGGACGAACTGGACACCGGTCTGGTCCGATCCACATTGGACAAGAACCTGACGGAACCGGCGCTGGCCACCGAAGCCGACTACCTTCGCGGCGATCCCTCCTTCGAACGACCCTACGGCTGGGCGTGGGCGATGGTCCTCGCCGCGGCGCTGGCCACCAGCACCGACCCCGGCGCGGCGCGCTGGTCTGCCGCGATGGTGCCGCTTCGCGAGGCCGTCGAAGAGTTGACGCTCGCCTGGCTGCGCAAGTCGCCGTTACCCGACCGGTACGGCGTGCACTCCAACGGCGCCTTCGCTTTGTCGCTGCTCATCGATGCCGCGAGCGCGCTCGGGCGCGAGGAACTTCTCGCCACCTGCCGCGCCGCCGCGCGCATCTGGTTCGCGGGTGAGAAGGACTACCCCGCATCCTGGGAACCGAACGCGCACGATTTCCTTTCCCCGGCGCTCACCGAGGCGGACCTGATGCGGCGGGTACTGCCCGAGCCGGACTTCCCCGGCTGGCTGGACGCGTTCCTGCCGGGCCTGGCGTCGGGCACGGCGGCCAACCTCCTCGAACCGGCCGAGGTCCGCGACGCCGCCGACGGCCACCAAGGACATCTCTACGGACTCAACCTTTCCCGATCGTGGCAGCTGGCCCGGCTGGCCGACGCGCTCCCGGCGGCCGACCCCCGCGTGCCACTGTTGCGGGCGAGCGCGATCCGGCAGCGGGACGCGGCGCTTCCCCGGGTGGTCAGCGGCTCCTTCGTGCACGACCACTGGCTGGCGACCTACGCCTTTCTCGCACTGGGCGGGACCCTCGTCTGATCTCGGACTCGGCCGGTATGGGGGCCGCGACGCCATCGCGGGCCCCATACCGGGTGGGGAATGCGGACTCCAACCCCGCGCCGAGCGCGGCTTTCCAGGGCGTTCGACAAACTGTCCACTTCGGATAGTCGAGGCCCCGGTGGTCAGCCGTGGACGGACAGGAAGTCGTCGACGACCCGGGTGCAGAACCGCCGGTCGTTCGGCCGCCTGGTGATCAGCATGTTGAACAACAGGGGGCCGATCAGGGCTGCCGCGGCGAGGTCGATCTCGCGGTTACCGGGAGTTCCGCCCAGACAGTCGCGAAGCACCACGTCGAAGGGCTTGCGGTAGCGGTCGATGATCCGCTGCCGCAGGATGGCCAGCTGCGTGCGTTCGGCGGAGTCCGCGGGCGCTTCGCCGGACAGGCCGCTGGCGGTCATCCAGATCGTGGCGGCCATCGTGGGCGCGTGGTCGATCTGGCCAGCCTGATCGAGGACCAGCCGCAGCAGGCGGTCGCGCGGGGTGCCTTCCGCAGGGGGCTCCGGCACCGGCGGAAGCAGCACCTGGAAGGCGGCGGCCAGCAGTTCGCCGCTGTTCGGAAAGTGCCGGTACAGCGTGGATCGGGCCACGCCGCTGCGCGCGGTGACCGCCTCGATGGTCACCCGCCGGATTCCGCCCTCGGACAGCAATGCGGCCGCCGCGTCCAGAATCGCCGTGCGGGAGCGGTCCAACCGGGGATCGCGCCGGTCGTGCTCGCCCGACGGGCGTCCGCGCGTCGTCATGGCCGAAAAACGCCTCCACCCTGGTTCCTTCGCCGTGCGGTCCGGACAAGGCATGGTTTCAGGACCACCAGTACTGCTACGATACTGCCAGTTTCGTTTCTGAGCGGAGCGGGGCACATGCGGGCACTGCCACGAAGCGAGGGCGATTCCTTCCCCCGGCTGTCGCGGCGGCAGGTCTGGACGGTGGCCGTGATGTGCGCGGCCGTCGGGCTGGTCATCGCGATGGTCACGATCGTGAACACCGCACTCCCCGTGCTGGCCCGCGCGACCGGGGTGAGTCAGGCGCAGCAGACCTGGATCGTCGATGTCTACACGCTGGTGCTCGCCGCGCTGGTGCTGCCGGCCGGAGCGCTGGGCGACCGCTGGGGGCGGCGCGGAGTCCTCATCGCCGGGCTGGTCCTGTTCGCGCTGAGCTGTGGCGTCCCCCTGGTGTCGGGGTCCGCCGGCGTGCTGATCGCCTCCCGCGCGGTCACCGGGGTCGGCGCCGCGCTGATCATGCCGGCGACGCTGTCCATCATCAACGCGAGTTTCCCGGCGGGGCGGCGGGGCCGGGCGATCGGCGTGTGGGCCGCGGTCGCGGGCCTGGGCGGGCTGCTCGGCCTGATCGTGGCCGGACTGCTCCTGCAGCGCTTCTCGTGGCACGCCGTTTTCGTGGCTCCGGCGGTGCTCGCCGTGGTTCTGGCCGTCGCGGCGACCACGGTGCCCACCTCGCGCGACCGGCACGCCCGCCCGTTCGACCTGCCCGGCGCGGCCTTGAGCACGGTGTCGATCGCGGCACTGGTGTTCGGCATCCTGCGCGCCGCCGATGACGGCTGGACCAGCACCGTCGTGCTCGCGGCGCTGGCGGCGGGAATCCTGTTGGGCGCCGCCTTCGCCCGGTGGGAACGGCGCCGCGAGGACCCGCTGCTGGACGTCCGGTTGTTCACCGACCGCGACTTCGCCACCGGATCGCTGTCCGTCACACTGCAGTTCGCCGCGGCGTTCGGTGCGCTGTTCGGGTTGGCGCAGTACCTCCAGCTGGTCA
>DASSAD010000288.1:0-6004 GCA_035685725.1 Amycolatopsis sp.
GACGCGGCTGCCCGTGGAGGTCGAGCTGGCCAGCGAGTTCCGGTACCGGGACCCGGTGCTCGACCGGGACACCCTGGTGGTCGCGGTTTCGCAGTCGGGGGAGACGGCGGACACCCTGGAGGCGGTCCGGCACGCGCGCGAGCAGAAGGCGCGCGTGCTGGCGGTGTGCAACACGAACGGCGCGCAGATTCCGCGCGAGTCCGACGCGGTGCTCTACACGCACGCCGGGCCGGAGATCGGGGTCGCCTCCACGAAGGCGTTCCTGGCGCAGATCGCGGCGAACTACCTGGTGGGGCTGGCGCTGGCGCAGGCGCGCGGCACCAAGTACCCGGACGAGGTCGCGCGCGAGTTCGCCGAGCTGGAGGCGATGCCCGCGGCCGTCCACAAGGTACTGTCCACTGTGGACCAGGTGCGGGCGCTGGGGCAGGACATGGCGGGCTCGAAGGCCGTGCTGTTCCTGGGTCGGCACGTCGGGTTCCCGGTCGCCCTGGAGGGCGCGCTCAAGCTGAAGGAACTCGCCTACATGCACGCCGAGGGCTTCGCCGCCGGCGAGCTCAAGCACGGCCCGATCGCGCTGATCGAAAGTGGACTGCCGGTCGTCGTGGTGATGCCCTCGCCCAAGGGGCGGGCGGTGTTGCACGCCAAGCTGGTGTCGAACATCAGTGAGATCCAGGCCCGCGGTGCCCGCACGATCGTGATCGCCGAGGAGGGCGACGACACGGTGCGCCCGTTCGCCGACGAACTCGTGGAAATCCCGGCCGTGCCGACGCTGTTGCAGCCGCTGGTGTCCACCGTGCCGTTGCAGGTGCTGGCCGCCGAGATCGCCCGCACGCGTGGTTACGACGTCGACAAGCCGCGCAACCTGGCGAAGTCTGTCACCGTGGAGTAGACAGACCGTATGCGAAACCGGGAACGCGAAGGGCTGCCGTCCGTGCGTGCTTTCGGCTCTCGGCCCGGCCCCCGCCGGATCCCGGAGTAGGCGGACCGGTGCGGGAATTCTGGACCACCGAACGGATCCGCGCGGCCGAGGAGCGGTTGCTCGCCGTCACGCCCGAAGGAGCGCTCATGCACCGGGCGGCGTTCGGCGTCGCGACGCAGGCCGCCGCGATGCTGGGCAAGGTCACCGGCCGCCGCGTGACTCTCCTTGTCGGCGCGGGAAACAACGGCGGTGACGCGTTGTGGGCGGGTGCCTTCCTGCGCCGGCGGGGAGCGGGCGTGACGGCCGTGCTGCTCAACCCGGATCGCGCGCATCCCGCCGGGCTCGCCGCCCTGCGCAGGGCCGGCGGGCGGATCGTCGGTGTCGCGGACGGGCCGCGCTGGATCCCGGACGCCGATCTGGTGATCGACGGCATCATCGGGTTGTCCGCGCGCGGGTCGCTGCGGGACGAGGCGGCCGCTCTGGTGGCGCACATCACCGGGCCGGTGCTGGCGGTCGATCTGCCCAGCGGCGTCGATCCGGACAACGGTGGTGTTTCCGGCCCCGCGGTCACCGCGACCAGGACGGTCACCTTCGGCGCGCGAAAACCGGTGCACGTGCTCAACCCGCAGCACTGCGGAAAGGTCGTGCTCGTCGACATCGGACTTCGGCTGCGCGATCCGGACCTGCGCCAGCTGGAAGCCGCCGACGTCGCCGCCGCGTGGCCGCTGCCGGGGCCCTCGGACGACAAGTACAGCCAGGGCGTGACCGGGATCGCCGCGGGTTCGGCGACCTACCCCGGCGCCGCCGTGCTGGCCACCGGTGCGGCGGTGCGGTCGACCTCGGGCATGGTCCGCTATGCCGGTCCGGCCGCGGACGTCGTGCGCGCGCGGTGGCCGGAGGTCGTCGCGACCGGTTCGGTGACCGACGCCGGACGGGCGCAGGCCTGGGTGGTGGGCCCGGGCATCGGGACCGGTGCCGAGGGACGGGACGTGGTCGCGCACGTGCTCGCCGCGGGCGTCCCGGTGTGCGCCGACGCCGACGCGACCACGCTGCTGGCGCAGCAGCCCGAACTGCTGGACGCGCGGGATCCGGACACACCGCTGGTGCTCACGCCGCACGCCGGGGAGTTCGCGCGGCTCACCGGTGAACAGCCGGGCGCCGACCGGGTGGCCGCGGTCCGTGCGGCGGCGCGGAAGTTCGACGCGGTGGTGCTGCTGAAGGGCAATCGCACGGTGATCGCGGCGCCGGACGGCCGGGTGCTGGTCAATGTCGCGGAGGGTTCCTGGCTGGCCACTGCGGGTTCGGGGGATGTCCTCTCGGGCATGGTCGGCGCGCTGCTCGCCGCCGGCCTGGATCCGTGGCTTGCCGCCGGCCTGGCGGCGTCGGTACATTCGCACGCGGCCGACCTCGCCGCCCGGGGCGTGCCCACTTCGGCGTCCGGTGTGGTGTCCGCCATCCCCGCCGCGCTGCGCCGCATCGTCGCCGGCCGTGCGTGAATTTATCAAGTTATGTGTTAACAACGGGGAAGTTCTCTGGTAGGAAGTGTGGCTGGAGGACTCAATGACGATCCCTGAAGCGATGAACGTCTCCGTGCTGCACGGCATCGGCGACGTACGGCTGGAACAGCGGCCGGTGCCGGTGCCCGGGCCGGACGAGGTGCTCATCCGCGTGGCGGCGGTGGGGACCTGCGGTTCCGATGTGCACTACTACGAGCACGGCCGCATCGGCGACTTCGTCGTCGAACAGCCGCTCGTGCTCGGTCACGAACCGAGCGGCGTCATCGTCGCCACGGGTGAACGGGCGCGGCGGCACGAGATCGGCCGGCGAGTGGCACTCGAGCCCGGCGTCCCCTGTTCGACCTGTGCGGAATGCAAGGCCGGCCGCTACAACCTCTGTCCGCGGATGCGGTTCTTCGGGACACCACCGATCGACGGCGCCTTCTGCGAGTACGTCGTGCTTCGCGAGGATTTCGCTTACGCCATCCCGGATTCCCTCAGCGACGAGGCCGCCGGCCTGCTGGAACCGTTGTCGGTGGGCGTGTGGGCGTGCCGGAAGTCCCGGGTGGGCCCCGGAACCCGGGTGCTGATCACCGGCGCGGGGCCGATCGGTCTGGTCGCGACGCAGTCGGCACGGGCGTTCGGCGCGAGCGAGGTCGTGGTGACCGACGTGAACCCGCGCCGTCTCCAGGTCGCCAGGGAGCTGGGTGCGACGGCGACCGTCGACGTTTCCCGGGAAAGCCTTGCCGACGCCGACTTTTCCCCGGACGTGCTGCTGGAATGCTCCGGCGTGCCCGCCGCGGCGGGGCAGGGGATCCGCAAGGTCGGCCGGGCGGGCCGGGTCGTGCTGATCGGCATGGGCGGCGACGAGATCCCGCTTCCGCTCGCTCACGTGCAGGGCTTCGAAATCGAGGTCACCGGGACCTTCCGCTACGCCAACACCTGGCCGACCGCGATCGCGCTGGCCTCCTCCGGGGAGGTGAACCTGGATCGCCTGGTGACGCACCGGTTCGCGCTCGACGAGGTCGAGCAGGCGTTGACCGTCGCGACGAAGGACGATTCGGTGATCAAGGCCGTGGTGCGGCCCGGTCGGTTGTCGGCCCCGTAACGACTCCCATGCCCAGACCGTCCGATGCCGAAGTCGAGCAGCGCAGACAGGCCGTCCTGCGCTATGTCATCGAGCGCGGGCAAGCCCGGATCGATCAGCTGACCCGGCGGTTCGGGGTCAGCCTGATGACCATGCACCGCGACCTCGACGAACTGGCCGAGCGACGGCTGTTGCGCAAACTGCGTGGCCGCGTCGAGGCGTATCCGGCGTTGACGATGGAAACCGCGAAACGTTTCCGGGAAACGTTGAACGTCGAAGTCAAGGAAATGCTCGCGGAGGTGGCGGCCGGCGAGGTGCGCACCGGGACGACGGTGTTCCTCGACGACTCGACCACGCTGTTTCCCTTGGCGCGCAAGCTGATCGGGCCCTTGCTGGTGATCACCAACTCGCTCGAGGTGGCGCGGATCCTCGGGGACACCGCCGGGGTGGACGTGATCCTGCTCGGTGGTCGCTACACCGAGTTCGACTCGTGTGCGGGCCCGGAAACCGTTGCCGCGCTGGGTAGGACGAGTGCCGACATCGGCTTCGTGTCGGCCACCGCGCTGGCCCGTGGGCGGCTGTATCACCCGGTGCGGGACTACGCCGATCTCAAAACGGCGGCACTGGGCGCGGCGAGCCGAAACGTTCTGGTCGTGGACCATTCGAAATTCGGCAGGACGGCGACCCACGCGTACGGCGATGTGGGCGGTTACGACCTGGTGATCACCGACGAAGAGACCGCGTCCGACGAGCTGTCCGCGATGCGGGAACTGGGAGTGACCGTCCGGGTGGGCAGAAGTCGAGACAATTTCGGATCAGCTACTGGACGCCGGAGCGAAGTTCACGGAGGCTCTTCGTTATGACAAAGCAGCGGCTCGTGGCCGGCGTCGATTCGTCGACCCAGTCCACGAAAGTCGTCGTCTGCGACGGCCGGACCGGTGCGGTGCTCCGGACCGGCCGGGCGAGCCACCCGGACACGACCGAGGTCGATCCGCGGGTCTGGTGGCAGGCGTTCACCGAAGCCACGGACGGTGTGCTGGACGGTGTCGAGGCGATCGGCATCGGTGGCCAGCAGCACGGCATGGTGACCCTCGACGAGGCGGGCGAGGTGGTGCGTCCCGCCCTGCTGTGGAACGACACCCGCTCGGCCGAGTCCGCGGAAGCACTGGTGGCGGAGTTCGGCGGGCCGGCGGTGTGGGCGAAGGCGGTCGGCTCGGTGCCGGTGGCGAGCTTCACGGTCACGAAGCTGCGCTGGATGGCCGAGCACGAGCCGGAACTGGCCGACCGGGTCACCCGCGTGCTGCTGCCGCACGACTGGCTCACCTGGCGCCTGACCGGCGAAACCGTGACCGATCGTGGCGACGCGTCCGGCACCGGATACTTCTCGCCCGGCGAGAACAGCTATCGCACGGACTTCCTGGAACGGGCGTTCGGCGGGCGCGGACCCGAACTGCCGCGGGTGCTGGCTCCGGCCGAGGCGGCGGGACACACGCAGGAAGGCGTGCTGGTCTCGGCGGGCACCGGCGACAACATGGCCGCGGCGCTGGCACTCGGCCTCGAAGAGGGCGATGTGGTGGTGTCGCTGGGCACCAGCGGCACGGTGTTCGGGGTGTGCGAGACCCCGGCCGCCGACCCGAGCGGCGAGGTCGCCGGTTTCGCCGACGCGACGGGCCGGTTCCTGCCGCTGGCGTGCACGCTCAACGCCGCCCGGGTGCTGACCGCCACGGCCGCGATGCTCGACGTCGACCTGGCGGGACTCGACCGGCTCGCGCTCGGCGCGAATCCGGGTGCCGACGGTCTGACGTTGTTGCCGTACCTGGACGGGGAGCGCACCCCGAATCTGCCTGGTGCCGCGGGTTCCCTGCACGGGATGCGGCGGGCCAACATGACGCCGGCGAACCTGGCGAGAGCGGCCGTCGAGGGCATGCTGTGCGGACTGGCCGCGGGGCTGGATGCCGTGCAGGAACAGGGAATCGGCGCGCGCCGGGTGCTGCTGATCGGCGGCGCGGCACAGTCCCGGGCCGTCCGCGCGGTGGCGCCCACGGTGTTCGGCCTGCCGGTCGTCGTGCCGGAACCGGCCGAACACGTGGCGCTCGGCGCGGCCAGGCAGGCCGCCTGGGCGCTCGCCGGGACGCCGGAACCGCCGTCCTGGACGGAAAAGACCGGTGTCGTGTTCGAAGAGAGCGCTCCCGGTCCCGGTGCCGGTGCCGACATCCGGCGCAGGCATCTTGACGTGCGCGAGCTCGTGCACCACGTTTCACCGAAAACACGAGAGGACACCTGATGGCCACGATCACTTACGACAAGGCGTCCCGCCGTTACCCCGGTGCCGACCGAGCGGCCGTCGACGCGCTCGATCTGGAGATCGCCGATGGCGAGTTTCTGGTCCTGGTGGGGCCATCAGGGTGCGGCAAGTCGACCAGCCTGCGCATGCTGGCGGGGCTGGAGGACGTCGACGACGGTGCGGTCTGGATCGGCGACCGCGATGTCACCCAGCTGCCA
>DASSAD010000289.1:0-11825 GCA_035685725.1 Amycolatopsis sp.
CCGACGCCAGCGTGCCCGTGGCCGGGCCGGGACTGTCGGTGCAGCGGACCTACAACAGCCTGGACGCGGTGACCTCGGACGCGTTCGGGACCGGCTGGTCGTCGGTGCTGGACATGACGGTCAGCCCCGGGCAGCTGGCCGGCGACGGCTCGGTCGTCACGCAGCTCGTCAGCTACCCGGACGGGGAGCGGGTCGCCTTCGGCAAGAACGCGGACGGGAGGACCTGGTCCCCGCCGCAGGGCCGGTATGCGACCTTCACCGCGTTCCAGGGCGGCTGGCGGCTGGACGACAAGAACGACACGCTGTACCAGTTCACCCACGCGCTCGGCGGCGGGCGCTTCGGCCTCGACCTGATCGCCGACGCGTGGGGCCACGTGCTGCAGTTCACGTGGACCGGCGGGCGGATCACCAAGATCACGTCGAATGCCTCGCACCGCTCGCTGAGCCTGGCCTGGTCGACCCCGTCGGGCGCGAGCAACCCGCATGTCGCCGCGGTGACCACCCCGGATGTGACGCTGGGCCAGGACTCGACCGCGATCACCTGGCAGTACAGCTACTCCGGGGACGAGCTCACCGCGGTATGCAACACCTCGCAGTCCGGGCAGCCGTGTACCCGCTACGACTACAAGAACGGGACGAACTACCCGGCCGTGGTGCTGGACTCCGGGCCGCAGTCGTACTGGCGGCTGAACGAGACCAGCGGATCCACTGCGGCCAGCTCCGCGCTCGACAACGAGGGCACCGACGACGCCACGTACGTCAGCGTCGCGCAGGGCATTCAGCCGAGCCCGCTGGCGGGGGTGCCTTCCTCGGTCAAGGCGGCGGGCTTCGACGGGACCAGCTCCTATGTGCAGGTGCCAGCGAGCCTGGCCGACGACGCCGCCGCGATGAGCGTCTCGCTGTGGTTCAACACCACCGCCACCGGCGGGGTGCTGCTATCACAGTCCGCCAACCCGGTGACCAGCGCCACCACCACGGGCGCGTATCAGCCGGTGCTGTACATCGGCTCATCCGGCAAACTGAACGGCGGCTTCGCCGCCAGCGGCGACCCGATGCAGTCCACCGCCGCGTACAACGACGGCAACTGGCACAACGTCGTCCTCACCTCGACCGGCGGCCAGCAGGTCATGTACGTCGATGGCACCCAGGTCGCGACGAAGGCCGGGACGGTGTCCCCGTTCATCCAGCCCTACTTCTACCTAGGGGCCGGCTTCCTGGGCGGCTCGTTCCCCGACCAGCCGCACGCCGGGCAGTCCCCGGCGGTCGCGACCTACTTCTACGGCGCGATGTCCGACGCGGCCACCTGGGCCCGCCCGCTGACCGCCGCCGAGGTCGACGGCCTGTACACGGCCGGCCGCTACGACGCGGGGCTGCTGCAGACGGTCACCCGCCCGTCCGGCAAGAACTTCGAGCAGGCGACCTACGATGACGTGACGTCCGCCGTCACGCACGTGACCGACCCCGACGGCGGCTCGTGGGACGTGCACGCGCCGACCGTGACCGGCTCCAGCCGGGTATACGCGGCGGCGGTGCAGGGCACGCAGCCGATCGACTACTGGCGGCTGGGCGATGCCGGCACGAGCACCGCGGTGAACCAGTTTGTCGCCGGTACCGCCACCTACAGCAACGTCACCCAGGGGGTCACCGGCGGGCCGTTCAGCGACATGACGGTCGACGGATTCAACGGCACGTCATCGTACCTGGCGCTGCCTGACATCCTGCTCGACGCGGGCAACCAGTCGGTGAGCCTGTGGTTCCAGACGACCAACGCAGACGGGATCTTGCTGTCCACCTCAGCCGATCCGATCAGCTCCGCGACCACCACGCACGGCTTCACGCCGAACATCTACATCGGCGATGACGGGAACCTGCTCGGCGAGTTCGACGACGGCGATGCCCCGATCGAATCGGACGCTCCGGTCAACGACGGCAAGTGGCACAACGTCGTGCTGGCCGCGGGGACCAACGACGCCGGCGACGACGAGCAGTCGCTCTACCTGGACGGCAAGTCGCTGGGCACGGCGACCGAGCCCATCAGCGGCGGCGCCGGCGACGGCCTGATCCACGACTACGTCGGGGCCGGGTTCTTCGGCCAGGACTGGGCGGACCAACCGCACTACTCCACCACTAACCCCACCGGTTACCGCACCTACTTCACCGGGAACATCGCCGAGGTCGCGGTGTACGGCCACGGGCTGACCCAGGCCGACGTCACCCACGAGTGGGTCGCCGCCCAGCACTCGCCCGGCCTGACCCCGGTCGAGACCGCCACGGTCACCGACCCCGGCAGCCACCTGCTGACCACCACCTACGACCCGGGCAACAGCGCGCGGGTGCTGTCGTCCACCGACGGCCTGGGCAACACCACCAGCTACGGGTACAACGCGTCCGGCTTCCAGGACCGGGTCACCGACCCCGACGGGCACGTCACCGACGACGGCTACGACGTGCGCGGCAACCTGGTCTCGAAGACCACCTGCCAGGACCAGGCCGCCGCCAAGTGCGAGTCCGAGTACTACGCCTACCTGCCCGACGACACCACGCCGTACCTGGACCCGACCATCCCGGCCAACGACGCGGTGAAGGAGGTCCGCGACCCGCGGTCCTCCTCGATGACCGACGACACCTACAAGACCACGAACGAGTACAACCAGGCGGGCTACCTGGTCAAGACGACCACCCCGCCGGTGCCCGGGCACTCCGCCGGCCGGACCACGACCTACGACTACACCGACGGGACAACCACCGCCGGCAGCGGCGACAGCCAGGGCCGGATAGCGCCCGGCGGCCTGCAGTGGCGAACCACCAGCCCCAACGTCGCCGTCACCCAGACGCTGTACGACTATGACGGCAATGTCGTCAAGACCACCAACCCCGACGGGCTGGCCACCACCTACACCTATGACAACATCGGCCGGAAGCTCTCGCAGACCGTCCACGTCGGCGGGAACACCGGTGACCTGACCACCACGTACGCCTACGACGCGAACGGCCGGGTCACCCAGCAGACCAGTCCGCCGGTCACCGACCGGATCACCGGAAATCAGCACATCGCCCAGGTCACCACCACGTATGACGCCGACGGCGACGTGATTTCCCAGGTAACCGCCGACACCGGCCCTCACCCGGACCCGTCCCGCACTGTGTCGTACACCTACAACAGCCACGACCAGCAGGACTCCTCCACCGACCCGGCCCTGGCGGTTACTCACTACAGCTACGACGACTACGGGAACAAGGCCAGCCAGACCGACCCGGCCGGGAACGAGACCGACTACGCCTACGACCCGAACGGGCACCTGCTCACCACCACACTGCGGAACTACACCGGCAGCCAGCCGAACCCGCAGCCGCCGGTGTCGCTGGTTAGGGAGTCCCGTGCGTACGACCCGGCGGGCCGCCTGGCGTCTGTCACCGACGCCATGGGCCGGAAGACCAGCTACCAGTACACCGACAACGGGCTGACCGCCACCATCACCAGCAGCGGCCCCGACGGGGGCAGCTACCAGCAGGAACAGGACACTTACGACGCCGCAGGGAACCTGACAAGCCAGGTCACCAACAACGGCGCGACGACCACCAACTATGACGTGGACGCGGCCGACCGGGTCGCCAGCCAGACCGTGGACCCCGGCGGGCTGAACCGGGTCACGTCCTACAGCTACGACCCCGACGATCACATCGCCAGCCAGCAGGTGTCCCAGGGCAGTGGCGACCCGGTGCAGTCCGTCGACTACACCTACGACCCGATGGGCAACAAGACATCCCAGACGGTCGACGACCCCGGCGCTGGCGGTCCGGCCGGCTGGTGGGCACTGGACCAGGCCTCCGGCACCAGCGTGCCGGATTCCTCCGGCACCGGGAACCTAGCGACCGCCTCCGCCGGAGTCACCTGGGCCGGCGGCGCGGCGGTGCTGCCCGGAACCGACGGCCAGCGGATCGCAACCCGCGGCCCCGTGCTCGACACCACCGGGTCGTTCACCGTGTCCGCGTGGGTGAAGCTGGCCGGGAGCACCGGCAGCAACCAGATAGCGGTCTCGCAGGACGCCGGCCAGCTGTCCGGCTTCTACCTCGGCCTCGACTCCGACACCGGAACCTGGCGGTTCGTCCGCCCGGACGCGGACTCCGCCGACACGTCCACGTTTTACGGCGCCGATTCCGGCCTCACCGCCCAGACCGGCGTCTGGACGTTCCTGGCCGGCGTCTTCGACGCGAACACCGGCGACATGCGGATGTACGCGTACGTCAACAACACCGCCCACAGCGGCACCGCGTCCGACCCGTCGCCGATCGCCGCGAACGGCCCGCTGGAGATCGGGGCCAGCAAGTTCGCCGGGCAAGCCGGGACCAACGCGTTCAAGGGCTCCGTCGCCGACGTCCAGGTTTACCCGGCCGCCCTGAGCGCGGACGAGGTGGGCTTCCTCAACGGCCAGACCCGAACCGGCGGCGACTTCTCCCGGGACGCGCTGGTCACCACCTGGGACCTGGACCCGCGCGGCCTGCCCACCGCGCAGACCGACCCGGACCGGGTCACCACCTACTACGACCACGACGAGGCCGGCCGCCTGGCCGCCACGTCCGGGCCGCCGGTGGCCGCACAGATCGGGGGCGATCCCCCGGTAGTGCTGCGGAGCTCGACCGCCACGGCATATGACACGTTCGGCGACGCGGTCGCGACACAGGACCCGGACGGCAACGTCACGACGTACGAGTACGATCCTGACGGCCGGCAGACCGCCATGACCCTGCCCGAGTACGACTCACCCGATGACTCCAGTCCAGTCAACGGCAGGTCCACGCAGGCCTACAACACGCTGGGCCAGGTAACCACCCAGACCGATCCGCTCGGCAACGCCACGCACTTCTCCTACGACCAGCTCGGCTACCAGGTCAGCCAGACCGACCCGGACGGCGGCGTCGCCACCGCCTCCTACGACGCCGACGGCGAGCAGCTCACGGCCACCGGGCCGACCGGCGCCCAGACGGCAGCAACCTGGGACTTCCTCGGCCGTCAGGTAACCGCCAGCGAGGTAGAGCGCCTCCCGTCGCTCGCCACGTACACCACCACGGCTTCCTACACGCCAACCGCGGTGAACACCAGCGGGACCTGGGAATCCTCGACTACCTCGCCCAGCGGCGTGTCCACTAGTTACGGCTATGACGCGGCCGGGGAAACCACGCAGGTCACCGATGGCGCGGGCAATGTCACGCACTACTCGTTCGACGCGCTGGGGCGGCAGACCGCCATGCGCAACGCCGACGACACCTCCCAGACCGCCACCTACGACCCGGCCGGGAACCAGGTGGCGCAGGCCAGCCTCGATGCTACCGGGCACACAGTGGCCAGCCAGAGCGCGGTATACGACGGTGAGGGCGACATACTCTCCGGGACGGACGCGCGCGGGAACGCCACCACGTTCACCTACGACACGGCCGGCACCCTCACCGCCGAGACCCAGCCGGTGGCGAACTCGTCCGGCATCGTCACCTCGTTCGGCTACGACGCGGCGGGCAACCAGACCCGCTACACCGACGGCCTCGGCAACGACTGGCTCACTGCCTACAACACCTGGAACCTGCCGGAGGTCCAGGCCGAGCCCGGCACCAGCCAGTACCCCGCCACCGACCAGAACTGGGACAACTGGCACACCGTCACCGCCTACAACGCCGACGGCGACCCGCAGTCGGTGACCAGGCCCGGCGGCGTCACCGTGACCTACGACTACGACAGCATGGGCAACCTGAAGACCCAGACCGGGTCCGGGGCCACCGCCCCGACGGCGAACCGGTCGTTCACCTACGACCACGCCGGGAACATGCTCACCGCCGCGACCACCAGCACGGCGGCGGCCGGGCAGCCCTCCAACGCCACCAGCGAGACGTACACCTGGAACGACCGCGGCCTGCTGCTGAACGCCACCGGCTCGGCCGGCTCCACCAGCTACACGTGGAACGGCGACGGGCAGCAGGCGTCGGTCAACGACGCCGCCGGCCTCACCGGCTACGGCTACGACAGCGCCGGCCGCCTGCACACGCTCAACGACCCCGCCAGCGGCGCCACGCTCACCTACTCCTACAACAACCTGTCCCAGATATCGCAGGTCTCCTACGGCACCAGCGCGGACACCCGCACCTACGGCTATGACACGCTGCACCGGCTCGCCAGCGACACCCTCGCGAAGGGCAGCACGATCGTCGCGTCCATCACCTACGGCTACGACACCGACAGCCACCTCACGTCCAAGGTCACCGCCGGTGGCTTCGCCGGCGCGGGCAGCAACACCTACAGCTACGACCAGGCCGGCCGGCTCACCTCGTGGACCAGCGGCTCTGCCACCACCAGCTACGGCTACGACGGCGCGGGCAACCGCACCAAGGCCGGGAACACCAGCTACACCTTTGACGCGCGCGGTGAGCTGACCTCTGATGGCACGAGCAGCTACTCCTACGCCGCCGACGGCGACCTGTCGTCGCAGGCGGGGGTGGCCTCGGCCAACGACGCGTACGGCCAGCAGGCGGTGAGCGGCTCACAGTCCAGTACCTACGACGCGGCAGGCCGGGTGGTCGGGGTGGCCGCTGGCGGCACGGCCACCGTGTTGTCCTACGAGGGGGTCACCGGGCAGTTGGCCGGGGACGGCACCGCGACTTACAGCTGGTCCCCGGACGGGACCCTGGTCGGGACCGCCGGGACGGGCGGCGGGAAGCTGGACTTCACCGACCGGCACACCGACGTGGTGGGCCAGTTCACCGCGGCCGGGAGCACCCTTTCGGGTTCGCGGGCTTATGGCCCGTGGGGCACGGTGACCGCGACCGGGGGCTCTGTCACGGGTTCGCTCGGCTACCAGTCGCAGTACACCAGCTCGGTCACCGGGCAGACCGACATGGGCGCCCGCTGGTACAGCCCCGCCCTGGGCGGCTTCACCAACAAGGACACCGCCGCCAACAGCCCGGTGCCGGCCAGCGCGTCGGCGAGCCCGTACGGGTACGCCGCCGACGACCCCCTCGACCTCACCGACCCGTCCGGGCACCGGATAGAGACCTCCCCTGACGAACCGCTGACCAACGCCGATGTCGGCGTCACCATCGCCGCGGCCCAGTACACCGCCAGCAACCCCGGCGCCCCGCTGCCCCCCACCATCCAGCAACGCCTGGCCGCCGACGAGCAGACCGACAACACCGCCACCGCCAACGTGGCCGTCCAGGAAAAGAAGGACGCCCAGGCGGCCGTGAACAAGGTCCTGAGCGGCGACAGCGGCAACGTGTTCGACTTCCTCGGCGGAATCGGCTCCACCGCCGCAGGCCTGGGCGACATGGCGGTCCTGGCCAGTCCCCAGTGCACGGGGGGGTTCGTGGCGGTGGCGGTAACCGAGGCGGCCTGCATGTACGTCATGGCGCAGGGCTACAGCCCCAGCGCGGCCTACGGCAAGCTCATGGACTTGCTCGGCATCGACACCAGCAGCGATAACTACACGGACGGCGCTTGGGTGGGGACTGGCCTCACCTTCCTCATCCCCGGCGGCGGGGAGGATGCCGCCGCTGGCGAGCTCGCGGCGGACTCCCCCCTCCTGAGCAGGCTCGCCAGGGCCCTGGGCCTCGGCGGGGAAGACGCCCCCACGATCGGCGAAACCATAGCGAATGCCGCCGCCAAGGCTGGGGAACACGTCCCCGGGATCGTCAACGACGGCAAAAACATAGCGAATGTCGCCAAGGACGCGGAAGACGCCCTGTCCCAGGTCGGCGACGACCTCCCGCCCGCGGACCACCCCGCCCCCAAACCAGCCCGCGAAACCCCCAACCCTGTCAGCCAGGACCACGCCAGCCCCGCCCCCGCCAAGGCCGCACCAGGCGCCGGCGGCGCCCCCGAAACCCCCGCCCCGCGCAACGTCCCCCGCCTCACCGACGACACCACCAGCCCCACCAGCTGCGTCGGCGGCATGTCCTTCACCCGCGACACCAGGGTCCTGCTCCCCGACGGCACCACAACCCCCATCAGCACCCTCAAACCCGGCGACAAAGTCACCGCCCGCGACACCAAAACCGGCACCAACCAGACCCAGGCCGTCACCGCCGTCGAGGTCAACCACGACACGAACCTCTACGACCTCACCGTCCAAACCCCCCACGGCAAACAAGTCATCCACACCACCGCAAACCACCCCCTCTACGACCCTTACCTGCACCAGTGGGTTCCCGCGAGCAAGCTGAAGAAGGGCGAGCACCTCCAGACCCCTGATGGCAGCCTTGCCGTCGCCGACGGCGGCACCACGCCCAAGGTCCACGACGGCTGGATGTGGGACCTGACCGTCCCCGGCAACAACGACCACGACTTCTACGTCGAGCCAAGCGACAACCCAGGCCTTCACATGCACAATGTGGTCGCCGGGAATGCTCCCGTGCTAGTTCATAACTGTAATGGTGCACAGGACTTTGAAGCATTCCGTCCAGGAGTCGCTCAAGATCCTCAGCTTGCGCTGCCTGAAGGCACGCAATTGGTCCCCATGGGCGCAAGGCTCGAGCCGGGTGCGAACTACCACTTCGTGGTCATGAGGGATGGTTCACTCCGGGCGATGCAGACTGACGATCTGATGGAAATCGCTAACAATACAGGATTCGGCCCCTCGGGCGTCACGAGCCAAATAAGCGGGGGCGCGGGTCACACGAGTCTGGCTGAAGCTGCTCCAGTTCACATGGCTGGAACTTTCGACACCAACGCAGAAGGGCAAATCTTCAAGTTCAACTCCCTTTCTGGTCACTATATGCCTAGTGATGCGCCTGGGTTTGCGCGGCTGGAAAATATCTCAATAGATTCCTTCACGCGGCATGGGCTGTCGATAACTCCAGATATCATCTATACTGGCAGGTACTAAACTTTACGTTTAGCCTGCCGGTCTCGATGTCCAGGTTATTTGCGAATTTTAGATCGCCGTGCCCGGTAGTGCGCCGGGCGCGGCGACGACTATCCATGTGATTGTCTGCAGTGCGAGAGGAAATGAAGATATCGCAAAATTGGCCATTGGGGGCCGCAATAAAGTCATCGTAATCAATTTGGCGCAATCTGCAGACCGCTATTTTCGATTAGGTGGGCTTTGAATGACGAACGCTGAACTGCTACCATAGAAAGATGATAGATGTTCCGGCCTTCGGTGTTCGCTTGAGGCGCTTCATGAGCCGTCAGGGCCTGCGTGTCGGTGCTACGGGCAGCATGGCTGAATCTGAGGTCCAAGCGCTAATCGAAGGATCGATGCCGAGCGCGCCCCTTCTTCATAGGCTTGCGCCAGTGCTTGGGTTGCATGTTCAAGACTTGTTCGTACTCGCGAGTATCCTGGTGCCGGAGGAGCTGGCTCCGTTGGACCCTGCGGCCGGGGCCTCAGCGAGGAGTATTGTATTCGATGCCGCGAGGCTGCCGATCGAGCGCGTCCATCAATTGAGGCAACTCGTCCAAGCGCTACCGCAGGAAGAACGCACGAAACCGGTTCAGTCGCTGAGGCCGTGTGATCCTGGTCCGGGCGCCTTTCTGCTTGGCATGCTTAATAATAGAAATTTGGCGCGCTATTATACGGCTGAGGCTGTCTACATCGGGACGCGGGGAGAGACGTATCTATCGGAGGTTGATGTCCAATATGCGCTGGCCCGTAGTAGCAGGCGATTGACCCCCGATATGTTTGCTGGCCTCGCGAACGTCTTGGGCGTCTCAGTGACAGGTCTCGCGGACTTGACCGGCTTTGACCTGCCGCCTCGGATTTTCGCGGAACCCACTCTCCCGGCGATCGTGGCCGAACTTCTCTGGGACGTTCGCCGTCTGACGTCAGACCAGGCGTGGCATGTAGCAAAGGTCACGAGGTCGATGCTAGAGGAAGAAGGGTAACAAAGTTTCGAATCCCACAACGGTGACGGACGGGTTGCCTCCGTCGCGGATGCGGCGGGCATGACCAGGCATGCCCTCGACAACGTGGGCCGCCTGACCACCTTGGATGACCCGGCGACAGGGGTCCGTCAAGATAACGGCTCTGGCGCACTTCCGGTGGTGACGGTGCGTAGCTTCATCCGAGGAGGACGCGGTGACGCATTCTCTGAACTAAGGATCTTGGTCCTGGTCTGCGGTTAACGCTGACGGGATGGCATGTCGAGGTCGACGGTGGTGGCCGGTGAGCGGCGGTCGAGCTGGGCGAGTTTGTCGTTGGCGCCGGCGAGGCTGATATTGAGTCCTTCGACTTCGCCGAGCCAGCCTTCGCGGTCGGCTTCGGCGATGCGGTCGATGAGGTTGTCGCGGATCTCGGCGATGCGGGTTCGCTGGGCTGGGTCGGGCCAGTGCATCGAGCATCTGAGGCCCCGTTAACTGACCTATCTGCGATGTTTCCGCAGTTCACAGCGGCTTTCTGGTCGCTGGCGCTAGCTTGTCCGCGTGAACGAATCGGAGGAAGAAAAGGGGCGCGACCTGTCGCGGCTCGTGGTGTCGCGGGCGGGCCGTCTCGTGACCACGGGCGATGCCGTTGAGCCGTATCGGGTGGTCGGGCCTGACGGCGAGGTCGTGGAGCCGGTGGCGGTGTTCCTGCGGGACCTGCTGGCGTCGGGGAAGTCGAAGTCGACGCTGCGGTCGTACTCAGTCGACCTGCTGCGGTGGTGGCGGTTCCTGGGCGCGGTCGGCGTCGGGTGGGACCGGGCGTCGCGGGTCGAGGCGAGGGACTTCAGCTGCTGGATCCAGCTGACGGCCAAGCAGCGGCTGCAGACGTCGAGGCCGAAGGCGGCTCGTCTGCCGTCGCGGGCGGCGGGAGCGCCGAACCCGGTGACCGGCAAGCCCGCCGCTGGTGACGGGTATGCGACGTCCACGGTGGTGCATAGCGAGACGGTGCTGCGCAGGTTCTACGACTTCCACCGCGATGGAGGGACGGGGCCGGTGCTGAACCCGTTCCCGCTGGACTCCTCCCGCCGGGGCCGTCGTCACGCCCACCACAACCCGCTGGACGAGTGGGCGCCGGAGCGGTCGGGACGCTACCGGCCGGCGCTGCCGAAGCGATTTCCGCGGGCGATACCTGATGAGTGGTTCAACAGGCTGTTCGCGTCGCTGGGGTCTGAGCTGCTCCGCGTTTTCCGGACAGGCATTTTGCGGTTAATTCACGCTGCTACCTGCTTATTCAGGAACTCGTCCATGACCTCTTGCGGGGTCCGGTACCCGATTCCCGAGTGGAGACGTGTCCGATTGTACCGGAGCTCGATCCATCGCGCAATATCTTTCCGGGCATGCTGGAGCGTCGGGTACTGCTTCCGGTGAACCAGCTCGACTTTCAGCGACCCGTTCACGGATTCCGAAAGCGCGCAATGCCGTTGAATTAAGCGGCAGGATGGAACAGGCGGATCGTTGGCGGCGAGTCGTGCGCGATGTTTTTCTCGGTACGTTTTTTCTGGGGGAATGAGTTGTGCCTGAACCGTTTTACCGCGCGTGGGCAGGTTCGCTTCCTGCGCGGCGGGTTCGGGCGCTCGGCGATTTCGTCAATCGCTTCCCGGGCCGCTTTCTCCAGTTTCCGAGGGGGAAAAAGCCGCCTGCCCGGTAACCTGGCGGCGGATGACGCGGAGCGCGCGGATGAAGGACATCCTGTCCGGGTCTAGGTCGGCCTGGTCTGCTGCCTCGCGCATCAGGTGCCTTATCCCGTAATGGGTGAGGAGGAGTCCCCAGATTTCCTGCTCGGCCAGTTCCGGTTTCCTGGAGCGGAGGATCGTTCCCGCTCCTCGCTGGTGCGTCTTGAGTTCGTCGAATACAAGTTCCGCTTCCCAGCGCTCATGATATGCGGCGGCAAGTTCAACGGCCGGGATGTCTTCCGGGTCGGTGA
>DASSAD010000290.1:0-29610 GCA_035685725.1 Amycolatopsis sp.
TTCAACTCGAGCCTGCGGGACTTCCAGAACGACTACTGCGGCACGATCGGCCGGCAGTTCGCGGAAGGCTTCATCACCGGTGACGCCATCACCGCCGCGAGCATGTACCTGACGATCGTCGCCGAGACGGCGTTCACCAACACCCTGTTCGTGGCCATGCCGGCCGAGGCTGCCGCGAACGGCGACTACCTGCTGCCGACGGTGTTCCACTCGGTGCAGTCGGACGAGTCACGGCACATCAGCAACGGGTACGCGACGCTGCTGATGGCCCTGTCGGACGAGAACAACCACAAGCTCCTGGAGCGCGACCTTCGCTACGCGTGGTGGAACAACCACGCTGTGGTGGACGCCGCGATCGGCACCTTCATCGAGTACGGCACGAAGGACCGCCGCAAGGACCGGGAGAGCTACGCGGAGATGTGGCGTCGCTGGATTTACGACGACTACTACCGCAGCTACCTCGTCCCGCTGGAGAAGTACGGCCTGGTGATCCCGCACGACCTCATCGAGGAAGCCTGGAACCGCCTGTGGAACAAGGGCTACGTGCACGAGGTGGCGCAGTTCTTCGCCACCGGCTGGCTGGCCAACTACTGGCGGATCGACCCGATGACGGACGAGGACTTCGAATGGTTCGAAGCCAAGTACCCGGGTTGGTACGACAAGTACGGCAAGTGGTGGGAGAACTACGCACGGCTGAGCATGCCGAACGGGCACAACCCGATCGCGCTCGAGGACGTCGACTACGTCTACCCGCACCGGTGCTGGACCTGCATGGTGCCCTGCCTCATCCGTGAGGACATGGTGACCGACAAGGTCGAGGGCCAGTGGCGCACCTACTGCTCGGAGCCGTGCCGGTGGACCGATGTCGAGGCGTTCCGGCCCACCTTCCAGGGCCGCAGCACACCGAACATGGGCCAGCTGATCGGGCACCGGGAATGGGAGACCCTGTACCACGGTTGGAACTGGGCCGATGTGGTGTCGGACATGGGCTTCGTGCGTGACGACGGCAAGACGCTCGTCGCCCAGCCGCACCTGGACCTCGACCCGAAGCACATGTGGACGCTGGACCACCTGCGTCGTTGCCCGCCGTTGCAGAGCCCGAACGTGGTGCTCAACGAGATGACCGACGAGCAGCGTGAAGCGTTCAAGGCCGACTACAACCGTCAAGGCCCGGCCGGACGGCCGGCGCCGGCGGCGACCAGCTGACCTGCTGCGAACAGGGGAGGGCTCCGGCCTTCCGGGGTCCTCCCTGCTTCGTACCCGGATGAGGACGCCATGGGAGAAAAGCACGTCGTGCGGTTCGAGCCGGTGGGGATCGAAATCGAAGCCGACGAAGATCAGACGATTTTGCGGGCCGCCGCCGAGCAGGGCGTCATGCTCATGCATGGGTGCAAGGAAGGACAGTGCGCATCGTGCAAGTCCTTCATCCTGGACGGCGACGACATCGAGCTGGAGCGGTACTCGACTTTCGCGTTACCCGAGTTCGAAAAGGAGGAAGGCTACACACTGCTGTGCCGTACGCACGCCTATGAGGACCTGACGATCGAACTGCTCAACTACGACGAGGAGATGATCCGGTCAGGACTGCCGCTTCAGGAGGCGGTCGTGGAGGTGACGTCGAACGAGAACATCACCCACGACCTGCGTCACCTCGTCGTCCGGCTGGTGGAGCCGGAGACGATCAAATTCTTCCCCGGTCAGTACCTCGACTTCGCGGTCCCCGGCACCGACGAGACCAGGTCGTTCTCGATGGCGAACATCTCGGCGCGGGAGGGCCGGCTCGAATTCGTCATCAAGGTTTATCCCGACGGGTTGTTCTCACATTTTCTCGACACCACCTTGAAGGTCGGTGACCGGCTCGACGTCACCGGTCCGTTCGGGGTCTTCACCTTGCGGGACGCCCCGGAAGCGGACCTCGTGTTCGTCGGCGGCGGTGCCGGGATGGCGCCCATCCTGGCGCTGTTGCGCTCGATGGCCGACCGGGGCATCGAGCGGAAGGCGACCTACTACTACGGGGCGCGTCGTCGTCGGGACCTCTGTTTCGAGAACGAACTGCGCGCGCTGGAAGAAAGGATGGTGAAGTTCCGTTACGTGCCGGCGCTCTCCGAGCCGCTCGACGACGAATGGGACGGGGAGGTGGGTCTGATCACCGACGTCGTCAAGCGCTGCGAGCAGGACCTCTCCGGTGCCGACGCGTACGTGTGCGGTCCGCCACCGATGGTTGAGGCGGCACTGGAGCTACTGCCCGATCTGGGTGTGGCGGAGAAACGCATCTTCTACGACAAGTTCACGACAACGGGCGAAGGTTGAATGGAATGACAACTGTGCCGACAACCCAGCAGCAACGAAGCGTGCCGAAGCCTGTCTTTACCGATGCCGAAGCGGGCGCGAAGGAGTTCCCGGACTCGAATGTTCGCCATTTCAACTACTTCATCCCGCAGAAGCGGAAGCCGAGCCACTACGAGGACGTCACGGTCGAAGTCCAGCCCGACCCCCTGCACTACCTTTCCCAGGGCTGGCTGTACGGGTTCGCCAACGGCGTCGGCGGTTACCCGTTGGAGTGGACGAAGCTGAAGGCCTGGGGCCAGGACCGGCCGATCCCGCACCGCGGCCCGGGTTCGGGGGGCGCGGGCTATCCCTGGCCGGCGCACGGCTGGCACGAATTCCGTGACCCCAACGAGGAATGGGAATTAACCCTCTACCGCTACAACGCCAACGTGGTGCGGCAACTGAACCAGAACGTGGACGCCGCGCGCGAGTCGAAGGCGTTCGAGCAGTGGAACCGCAACTGGGTGCGGTTCGTGGAGCGCAACGTGGGCGCCTGGATGCACGTCAACCACGGCCTCGGCCTGTACCTGTTCGCCAACGCCAACCGGCGCGGGCCCACCAACATGCACAACACCGCGATCTCGGTGAACAGCATGCACCTGATCCGGGCCGCGCAGGACCTGGCGCTGTACAACCTGACGCTCTCCGAGGAGATCGAGGGGTTCGACGGCAGCGCGCACATCGCGACCTGGAACGAGGATCCCGCCTGGCAGGGTGTGCGTGAGGTTTCGGAGGAGCTGACCTCGATCGACGACTGGGCCGAGGCGGTGTTCGCCGCCAACGTGGTGTTCCAGCCACTTGTCGGTGAGCTGTTCCGCAGCAGCCTCCTGCAGCAGGCCGCGCCCGCCAACGGCGACTTCGTCACGCCGACGTTGATCGGCGCGGAGGAGTACGACTACGCGCAGCGCGACCTCCGCTACACCCGGGTGCTGTACGAGCCGCTGGTCAGTGACCGCGAGTTCGCCGAGCACAACAAGAAGATCATGACCGAATGGCTGACCCGCTACGTGCCCCGGGCGATTTCCGCGGCGCGGACGCTGCAGCCGTTGTGGTCGCAGCCGGAAGCCAAGCCGATGCGCTTCGAAGACGGTCTCGACCGTGCGAAGAGCCGCTTCAGCGGCATCCTGTCCGATCTTGGTTTGCAAGAACCGAAGGAGCTGGCCCAGTGACCACCCTCAAGCAGCCCACAGCAAGCCCGTTCAAGTCCGACAACACCGCTTCCGGCCGGTGTGGCTTCACCGAGATGAACAACCAGGTCGGGGCGATCGTGGCGGAGGTGATGGAGACCAAGGACAATGTCAAGATCACCCAGCTGCCCTCGATGATCCGCGTCGACGCGGTGGGCAGGATGGACGTGATCTACGCCGAGATCGACGAAGCGGCCGGAGAGGAGGAGGGCTGGTTCAACTCGGCGGAGTTCGAGGAGAGCATGTCCACCCACTACGGCCGGATGGTGCACACCGACGACCGAACGATCTTCTTCGCCAATCCGGAGGACGCCGCCGAGTACCTCGACTTCGATCTCAAGCCGGTCGCTCGTTAGGGGCCAGGTATGTACACAAAGGATGGAGAAAGCTACTTCATCGTCGACAGTCACGTGCACGCCTGGGACGGCAGCCTGACCAACCAGGCCAACCGTTACGGCAAGGGCTTCATCGAGTGCTTCTACGACTACCACCGCAACCTCAGCCCCGAGGGCTGGGTGTGGCCGCTGGAGAAGTTCGAGAAGTACGGCGAAGAGACCCTCGTGCGCGATCTGTTCGATGAGGGGTACGTCGACAAGGGAATCTTCCAGCCGACGTACCTGAGTGACTTCTATGTCAACGGTTTCAACACCACCGAGCAGAACGGCGCGGTGGCGGAGAAGTACCCGGACAAGTTCATCGTCAACGGCGCGTGGGACCCGCGTAACGGTGAGACGGGGCTGAAGAACCTGGAGATGCTGGCGCAACGGTGGAACCTCAAGGGCGTCAAGCTGTACACGGCCGAATGGAAGGGAATTTCGCGGGGCTGGAAGCTGACCGATCCGTGGGCCTACCGGTACCTGGAAAAGTGCGAGGAACTCGGGATCGTCAACATCCACGTCCACAAGGGACCGACGATCTACCCGCTCAACCGGGACGCCTTCGACGTGCACGACGTCGACGAGGCGGCGACGATGTTCCCCGGGCTGCGGTTCATCGTCGAGCACTGCGGGCTGCCGCGGCTGGAGGACTTCTGCTGGATCGCCACGCAGGAGCCCAACGTCTACGGCGGACTCGCGGTGGCGATGCCGTTCATCCACACCCGGCCGCGGTACTTCGCCCAGGTCATCGGGGAGCTGTTGTACTGGCTGGACGAGAACCGGCTGACCTTCGCCAGTGACTACGCGATCTGGCATCCGCGGTGGCTGATCGAAAAGTTCGTCGACTTCCAGATCCCGGAAGACATGCAGGCCGAGTACGGCGCGCTGACCACCGAGATCAAGAAGAAGATCCTCGGGCTGAACGCCGCCCGGCTCTACGACCTCGACGTGCCACGCGAGGCCCAGGTCCAGCCGGAACCCGCCGACAGCGGCGAAGCGGTCGGATCCGCGCCCGTGGTGTCGGCATGACCACCGGTACGGCGAGTGTCACCGCGGCGGTGTGGAGCGCGTTGGGCCGGGTCCGCGACCCGGAGCTCGACGAGCCCATCACCGACCTCGGGTTCGTGCACGAGTTGGTCGTGGACGAACCCGAGGTGCGGGCACGCCTGCGGCTGCCGACCTATTTCTGCGCGCCGAACTTCGCGTACCTGATGGTGGCCGACGCCGTCGACGCGATCCGCGCGGTGCCCGGGGTGGAGCGGGCCGACGTCCGGCTCGAAGACCATTTCGCGGCCGAGGAGATCAACGCGGGAGTGGCGGCGGGCGCCGGTTTCCCGGACTCGTTCCCCGGTGAGGCGGTCAACGAGCTCGACGAGTTGCGTCGCACGTTTCGGCGCAAGGCCCATACCGCGGCGCTCGAGCGGGCCTGCCGCGTGCTGTTGGCCGGTGGCTCGCGGGTGGAGGAACTGGCGGAGCTGACGCTGCGCGACGTTCCGGCCTCACCGGAGAAGGACAGTCTCCTTCGCCGCAGACGGGAACTCGGGCTGCCGGTCGCGCCGGAGTCACCGCTTTTCGTCGACGACGACGGGGTTCGAGTCCCGGTCGACCAGCTCGCCCTGCGGCTGCGCTTCGCGCAGGCGGTGCGCGTGAGCATCGACGGCAACGCGTCGTTCTGCCGTGGCCTGCTCAGGACCCGGTACGGAGAGGAGGGAACGGGATGAAGGCGGTCCGGCTGCACGAGTATCACCGGCAGCCCGTGGTCGAAGAGGTTCCCGAGCCGGCCGTGCGGGGGCCGTTCGACGTGGTGGTGAAGATCGGTGGGGCCGGGGTGTGCCGCACCGATCTGCACATCGTCGAGGAGCAGTGGGCGGAGAAGTCCGGGGTCCGGCTGCCCTACACGATCGGGCACGAGAACGCCGGCTGGGTGCACGAAACCGGGTCGGCGGTGTCCAATGTGGAGGTCGGCGACACGGTGATCCTGCACCCGACACCGACCTGCGGACTGTGCCACGCCTGCCGCGCGGGCAACGACATGCACTGCACCAACGGGTCCTTCCCGGGGATCGACAGCGACGGCGGGATGGCCGAGTACCTGCTCACCTCGGCACGGGCCTGCATCAGGCTGGATCCCGCGACCCGTCCGGAAGACGTCGCCGCGCTGGCCGACGCGGGCATCACCGCCTACCACGCGGTGCGCAAGGCGGTGCCGCTGCTGTATCCGGGCACGGTGTGCGTCGTCAACGGGGCCGGCGGGCTGGGGCACATCGGCATCCAGTCGCTGCGGGCACTGACCGCGGCGACGGTCGTGGTCGTGGACCGCAACGCGGAAGCGCTGCAACTGGCCGCGAAGCTGGGCGCGGACCACACCGTCCTCGCCGACGGCAAGCAGGTCGCCGCGGTGCTGGAGCTGACCGGCGGCAACGGCGCCGAGGTCGTGCTCGACTTCGTCGCCGAGCAGGGCGCCCAGCAGGACACGTTCGCCATGACCCGCCGTGACGGTTCGCTGTTCGTGATCGGCTACGGCGGCACCCTCGACATCCCGACGATCGACCTCATCTCCACCGAGCGGAACGTGGTGGGGAATCTGGTCGGCACCTACAACGACCTGGTCGAACTGATGGTCCTGGCGCAGGCCGGCCGGGTCACCTTGCACACCAGGAAATACCCGCTCGACGCGGCGAGCGAGGCACTGGCCGATCTCGACGCCGGACGGGTCCGCGGCCGAGCCATTCTCACGCCCTGACCGGGCGCGCGGAGCACGATCGGGTACGAGGAGAGGGAGCAGGCACGATGGCCAAGGAACTGCGGTTCGGTGAGCAGGCACGGGAGCTGCTGCTGTCCGGAGTGGACAAGCTGGCGGAGTCGGTGAAGTCGACGCTGGGACCCAAGGGACGCAACGTGATCATCGAGAAGATCACCGGTTCGCCCGTGGTGACCAACGACGGCGTGACGATCGCGCGGGAGATCCATCTCAAGGACCAGTTCGAGAACATGGGCGCGCAGCTGGTCAAGGAAGCGGCGATCAAGACCAACGACGTGGTGGGCGACGGCACGACCACGGCGACGGTGATCGCGCAGGCCATCGTGCGCGAGGGCATGCAGGCCACCGCCGCGGGCGGAAACCCGGTGCTGGTCAAGCGCGGCATCGACCAGGCCGTGGGCCGGCTGGTGGACTACCTGGAAAAGGCGGCGCACCCGGTGCGCACGGAACACGACTACGCGCGGGTCGCCGCGATCTCCGCCAACGACGACGACGCGGTCGGCTCGGTGATCGCGAAGGCGCTGCACACCGTGGGCGACACGGGGGTGGTCACGGTGGAGGAGTCGCCGAAGATCGGGATGTCGGTGGAGTTCGTGGAAGGCTTCGAATTCGACAACGGCTACCTCTCGCCGTACCTGGTGACCGACCCCGGCCGGCTGGAGGCGGTGCTCGACGACCCCTACATCCTGATGACCTCGGAGAAGGTCAACGACGTCCGCCAGCTCATGCCGGTGCTGGACAAGATCATGCGGGCGCCGCGGCCGCTGGTGCTCATCGCCGAGACCGTGGAGGGCACGGCGCTGAGCATGCTGGTGCACAACCAGGTCAACGGGACCTTCCAGTCCGTGGCGGTGCGGGCACCGGGCTTCGGCGACCGCCGGCTGCACAAGCTCGAGGATCTCGCGGCGGTGGTCGGCGGCGCGGTGCACTCACGCCAGGCCGGGTTCTCCCTGGAGACCATGACGGTCGAACACCTCGGCCGGGCCAAGCAGGTGCGGGTCACCGAGAACAGCACCGCGATCGTCGGCGGTGGCGGCTCCCCGGCGGACATCGAGTTCCGTGTCAACCAGTTGCGCGCCGAGCTCGACCGCGCGCAGTTCGGCATCGACGAGGACGTGCTGACCGAACGGATCGGCGCGCTGACCGGCAAGGTCGCGCTCATCCGGGTCGGCGCGGCGACCCCGGCCGAGCTCAAGGAGCTGCAGCACCGCGTCGAGGACGCGCTGTCGGCCACCAGGGCCGCGATGGCCGAGGGAATCGTGGCGGGCGGCGGGGCCGCGCTGCTGCACGCCGAGAAGGCACTGGCCGACCTGGACCTCGAGGGCGACTACGCGACGGGCGCGGAGATCGTGCGGCGCGCCCTGAGCGAACCCGCGTTCCTCATCGCGCAGAACGCGGGCTTCCCGGCGCGGGAGGTGGTCGAGAAGGTCCGGACGCTCGGCGACGACGACGGTTTCGACGCCTTGCTGGACCGGTACGGCAACATGATCGAAATGGGCATCATCGACCCGTTGCGGGTCTGCCGCTCGGCGCTGCAGAACGGCGCGTCGGTCGCGGGACTGCTGCTCACCACGAACTCGCTGGTGGCCGAGGAGCAGACCCCGTGGGGCGGCAGCCGGGCGCTGATGACCGAGTACGGCCCGCTCGACGAGGGCCTGCACCAGCCGTCACCGGACGCGAGCACCCCGCAGTCGCTCGGCATGGGCCCATCCGTGGGCTGACCACCCACCCGCCCGGCGTGTCCCCCCGTCCGGCGGGCGTGTCCCCCCGTCCGGTTGCTGAGTCCTCCGGTCCGGTCCTCGGGTGTCGCGGTGATTCCGGTGCCACACCGGGCTTCCTGGTCCCGGTCGGTCCTTCGTGGACGGGTCACTGAGGGTCCAAGTGCCCTACCCCGGAGCCCGGGACTTGCTTACCGTCGGTGGTATGCGGCCGGAAGCAGCGCACGGTCTGTGCGCGCGCTCCGGGTGCTGGTGAGGCGGGTGCGGGTGAACGAGGCGGTGTACGCCCTCAACGACGGGTCCGGGACCCGGCGCCCGCCGGGAAGGTGGCGGCTGCCCCGCCCGGTTTCGCGGCCCATCACCCGGCTACGCTCCGTTCTTCTGCTGCATCGTGTGTCGACCCGGCTGCTGCCCGTACTGACCGACGGGCGGCAGCCGGATTGGCGTGTGCACCAACGGCTCGCGGGGCAGTCCGGAACGGCGGCCGCGCTGGTCGGGCCGCCCGGCGAGGCGGTGGCCGTGCTGAAGGTCAGCGACACCGCAGGAGGTCGGGAATGCCTGCGCCGTCAGGCGGAAGTGCTGACCCGGCTGCATGCCGACCAGCGGCTCGGTGCCTGGCGGCGGTTGCTGCCGCGGCTGATCTCGACGGCCCGGATCGGCACGGCCGACTGCTCGGTGGAGAGCAGGCTGCCCGGCGCGGACGGTCGCCGGGAACTCGCCGATGCCCGCCGACGGGATGTCCTCGTCGCGGCCGCGGTGGCGGGTGTCGGCGAGCTGAGCCGGCGCACCGGCGGCCTGCGGGTGGCCGGGGAGGACGCGATCGTGCGCTGGGTGCGCGAGCCGGTCGACGCGGTCCGCGCCGTGGTCCCGCCGCGCGACCGGCCGGCGCTGGACCGGATGGCGGACGAGTTGGCCGCGGGGCTGGCCGGACTCCGGGTCGCGCTGGGCTGGCAGCACGGTGATTACACCCCGGGAAATGTGCTGGTGGCCGACGGTGTGCTCACCGGCGTGATCGACTGGGGTCAGGCGGTGCCGGACGGGATGCCCGTGCTGGACGTCGTTTCCTTCCTGCTCAACGCCGAAGCAGTGCGGGCCCGGGCCCAGCTCGGGTCCGTGGTCGCGTCCTGGCTGCGGAGCCCCCGACGGCCGGAACACGGTGTCCTGTCGGGTTTCCAGCGCGGACTCGGCGCTGTGCCGGTGGATCCCGCGGTGCTGGTGCGGTTGGCGTGGCTGCGGCACGTCGCCGGCAACCTCGCCGAGTCGACGGTCTACCGCGACAATCCACTGTGGATCCGCCGCAACGTCGCAGTGGTGCTGCGGGCAGCGGGGGACGGTGGCCCGTGAGCGAAACCCCCGTGACCACCGCCAGACCGGACACCGCTTACTGGGCCTCGAGACTCCGCCGGGCGGCGCTGTCCGCGGCGGGCCCGCTGACCACCCCGGTCGGGTCGATCATTTCGGTGCGCACGAAGGCACCGCAGGTCGTGGTGACCTTCGACGACGGGCCCGAACCGGGCAGCACCGAACGCGTCTTGTCGGCGCTGCGCGACCACCGTGCCACGGCGACCTTCTTCGTGCTCCTCACCCGCGCCGAGCGTTCTCCGCGATTGCTCGCCGAGGTCGTCGCGGCCGGCCACGAGGTGGGGTTCCACGGCTTCGATCATCGGCGCCTGACCCGGTTGCCCGCGGCCAGGGTGCGCATCGAGCTGGCGGTGGGGGCTGCGCGGCTGGCGGATCTGCTCGGTTCGCCGGTGCGCTGGTTCCGGCCGCCGCACGGCGCGCAGACGCCGCGGGTGTGGCGGGCGGCCCGGGAGGCGGGGCTGTGGTCGGTGCTGTGGGGACCGTGCGCCTGGGACTGGTTGCCGCGCCCGGTGGAGGAGTTGTCCGCACTGGCGATGCGCGGGATGCGCCCGGGGGCGATCCTGCTCGCGCACGACGGTCTCGCCGGCCCCGACGACGGCGACGAAGGTGATGACTGTTCTTCTCCGCCACCGCGGTTCGATCGCGGCGAACTCGTCGGCCGGCTGCTGACCGGGATGGCGCAGCGTGGGCTGACCGGAAGATCCCTCTCGGCGGTGCTGGCGGCCGGGAGGCCGCGGCTGGTTCCCTGGTTCCGGCGATAATGGACGCGCGCGCGGGGAGCAGGACGAAAGGGCGCCAGAGCAGGCGTGCGCTGGTTTCCTTGTTCGCCATGGTCGCGGTCCTCGCCACCGCGCTGGCCGCCTGCGGGCAGCGGGCCGTCACGGCGCAGATCCCGGTCGTGGTGGGGGTGACGCACACGCAGTACAGCGGGACCTACCCGTCCCCGCAGGTGACGGCGGCGACGTCGCTGCTGGCCGCGCAGTCGATGCCCCAGAACCAGTACCTGATGGGCTGGGGAGTGGGCAATCCGGAGCCGTCCCCAGGCGTGTACGACTGGTCGGGCCTGGACCGGCGGATGGACCTGATCCGGCAGACCCACGGCATCCCGGTGCTGACCCTGGCCGGCGCGCCGGACTGGATGAAGGGCGGCCAGCCGGGCACCACCGACTGGAGCGAGATCAACACCGCGCCGACGAAGAGCCACTACGGCGATTTCGCCGCGCTGGCGGCTGCCGCGGCGAAACGGTATCCGCAGGTGCGCTATTTCCAGGTGTGGAGCGAACTCAAGGGGTTCTACGACAGTGGCGCCCAGCGCTGGGATTACGAGGGCTACACCGACCTGTATAACGCCGTATATGACGCCGTCCGGGCCGTGCGGCCCGACGCGCAGATCGGCGGCCCGTACGTGGTGCTCGACACCTGGTCCACCCGCCAGGCCTCACCGGCGCCGTCCGACCTGTCCGGCCCGTGGGGCGTGGTCGACCAGCGAGCACTGGACGTCGTCGACTACTGGAACGCGCACAAGCACGGCGCGCAGTTCCTCGCCGTCGACGCCAGTACCGGTACCCGGGACCAGGGTCTGGTCACCGATCCCTTCGACGCCACGGCCCTGTTCACCGCGGCCACCGACTGGCTCGTCCGGCGCACCGGGCTGCCCGTGTGGTGGTCGGAGTTCTACCCCCGCCATCCGCAGGCCGAGGACTGGCCGGTGGACAGCCCGCAACTGGCCGCGCTCACCGTCGACGCGGTCGCCCGCGCCTACGCCGGCGGCGCCGCGGCCACGTTGCTGTGGCAGCCGGAAGACTCGCCGGACCTGCCCTTCGCCGCGTTGTGGACCGCGCCGACGGATTCCGATCCCGCTCACCTGCTGCCGCTGGCGTCGATGTGGCAGTGGCTGGCGGTCAACCTCAGGCATCCCGACGCGACGGTCTCCTGGTCCGCCGGTGACCGATCGGTGACCATCGTGAACAAGGACCAGGCACTCACGGTCAACCTCACCGGCCGGGACCTGAGCACGGGCGGCCCGGGGCCGTCGCTGCCCGCCTACGGCAGCGCGATCACTCCGCGCCCGTGACCGCGATCGTCGGTTTGTTCCTGGCCAGCGTCAGCAGCATCACCGGGATCACCACGGCCGCGGTGAGCACCTCGGTGACCAGCACCGCGACGCCGATGCCGAGCAGGCCCAGGCGGCCCATCAGCCACCAGGCCAGCCCCATGGTCAGCACGAACACCGTGCCCTGCGTCAGCGCGATGCGGCTGACCTGCCGGTGCACCCGGACCAGGCTGACGTAGAGGCTCCGGCCGACCCTGACCAGCACGGCGAGAGCCAGCAGGCGCAGCAGACCGGTGCTGTGCGCGGCGTAGACCGGACCGTAGAGGCGAAGCACCAGCGGGCCGAACACGAGCAGGATCGCCACCGCCGGGACCACGAAGAGGCACACCCGGCGCAGCACCGACGCGACGAGGTGGCGCAGCCGGGAGTCGTCGTGCGCGCCTTCCACCGTCAGCGCCATGCCGAGGTAGATGGTGACCAGGTCGAGCGCCACCACGATCATGAACGGGACGTAGAAGAAGCCGTTGGCCTCCGCGCCCAGGCGGGTCACGACCAGCACCGGCAGCAGGTCGATGGTGGCCAGCATGAAGATCGACCCCAGGTAGTCTCCACCGACGAAACGCGTCATGGTGCGCAGCGGCGCGACCGCCGGCGTCCGGGTGCCCGCCGAAGCATGGCGCGGCAGGATGCGCCGGAAGATCAGCAGATTCACCGGGACGAGCGCGACGAGCGCGGGCACGATCCACGACGCGAAAATGCCGTAGCGCTGGGAAATCGGGGCCAGCGCCAGCAGCAGGCCGATCTTGCCGAGGTTGTACAGGCCGTTTTCGAGCGGGACCCAGATGGCCTGACGGGTGCCGGTGAGCACCGCGTCCTGCAGGGAGAACACGCACCAGCCCATCACCGAGACGGCGAGGATCACCGCGAGCCAGCCGTGCCCGAGCACCACCGGAAGCCGGAATCCGAGATGGGTTGCGGCGACATAGAGCAGGCTGACGACGCAGCCCAGGAACGCGGCGACCGCATAGGCACGGACCGTCAGACGGGTCGCGCTCGGCCCCGCGCGGGGCAGGAAGCGGGTGAGCGCGTTGGAAATCGAGGGCTGGCCGGCGATCCCGGCCAGCAGCTGTGCGATCGCCAGCGCCGCCGCCCCGAGCCCGAGATAGGCCGGGGTGTAGGCGCGGGCCGCGAAGATCCAGTAGAGGAAACCGAGCACCGAGGTGATGGCGATATTGAGCAGGAGCGCGTAACCGTTGCGGGTCAGCGGATCGCGCAGCTCCGCCCTTATCCGCCGCAGCGAGGTGGCGAACACGCCGGTCCAGTTCGGCACGGCCATGATCAGCCCGCCTCGAATTCGGCCGCGCCCGCGAAGCCGTCCCGACTCGGCCGCAGGGACGGCTGGGAAAGGTGTGTGACAATGCGAAGATGGTGGAATTCGCCGACATCGTGACACCGGTGCCGCGGGAAATCTGGGCCACTGTTTTTCCGCGCGATCCCTACGCGCTGGAGACACAGTCTCCCGAGTGGACCGACGCGATGTGCGCGGCCGGTGGGTACCGGGATGTCAGCAGACTGTACGAAACCGTGGACGGGCGCGCGCTGGTGCTGCCGCTGTTGCGGCGGTCCTGGATTCCGGCGGCGTCCGTCGACGCCTCGAACCCGCGCCACTGCGGCGCCGGCGGACTGCTCGGGTCCGGTGGTGTCTCGGCGGGGGAGATCGCCGCGGTGCTCGACGACCTTTCCGCGCGCCCGGCGCTCGCGCGGTCGGTCTGGCCCGGTCCGCTGGAGCTGGCGGCGTGGCGTGCCGCGGCGCCGCCCGGGGCGCTGACCGTCGCTCACCGCGCTCACCTGCTCGATCTGGGTGCGGGCTGGGAAGGCGTGTGGGCGGGCGAGTTTCGCGGCACGGCGCGCCGCAAGGTGCGTCGTGCCGAAGAGGCCGGCGTGACGGTGGACTGCGGGACCGGGGGCGAACTCGTGCCGGAGCTCTACCGGCTGATGGCGCTGGCCGCCCGGCGCTGGGCGCGCCGGCAGCACGAACCGTTGTGGCTGACCATCCGCCGGCTCCGGTATCGGGATCCACCGCGCAAGTTCGAGGCCATCGGCCGCTTTCTGGGCGAGCGGTTCCGGGTCTACCTGGCCCGTGTCGGCGGCCGTCCGGTCGCGGCGGTGGCCCTGCTCCAGGGGACGAACGCCTACTACTTCCGCGGCGCGCTCGACGAACGGCACAGCGGGAACGCCAACTATCTGCTGCACTGCCGCGCGATTCAGGCCGCCTGCGCCGGCGGGTGCCGTTACTACTACCTCGGCGATTCGGGATGGTCGGCCGGCCTGGCGCAGTTCAAGGAGGCATTCGGCGCGCGGGCGTGCGATTATCCCGAATATCGGTTCGAGCGGTTTCCGGTGTCGAAAGTGGAACATGAGGTCAAACAGATCGTGAAACGGGCCATCGGATTTCGGGATTAGCGGTTCCGGCATAGGCGCGCCAGATCGCGGTGGAAACCGCGGCGAGCACCTCGCGCCGCGGCCGGTCCCCGCGGATCACCTGGACGCGGCGCAGCCGCGTGGCGAGCCGGAGATAGTCCGTACGCCGCACGGCCAGTCGCGCCGGGTCCTCCTCCGGACGACGCCGATGGGCGACCTCGGCGGGCACGTCGATGAGCAGCACCAGATCCGGCGGAGGGCAGCAGCGGCCGAGAAAGGCGAAGAAGATCTTCTTGAGGGCGACCGACGGCGGCTCGGGCGGGAGCAGCGCGTCGTAGGGGTACCGGTCGAACACGACGAGTCGGCCGCGCCCGCGGTGATAAGCGCCGATCAGGTACTGCCGCCAGGCCCGCAGCGGCCGTTTCGCCGCCGCCCCGGCGACCGCCCACGGCCGCCCCGGTGCGGCCGCCGGCTCGTCCCGCCACAGTCCCAGGTAGACGCACCGGGCGGGCAGGCCGCCCGCGGCCACGGTCGAGGCGGCGGCACCGGCCAGCGTCGACTTGCCGGCCCCGTCCAGGCCCAGCAGTGCCACGGCGAGCCCCTTTTTCGGGCTGTTCGAAGGCGAAGCGAGGCGCCGGGAGGCCTGGTTGACGAGCCGCCGGGCTCCCCGGCGAAGCGCGTCCAGCCGCGCGGCGACCGGTGCGTGCGCGATCGCGCGCTCGGGCAACCGGGCGCCGACCGCCACCAGGTCGTCCCAGGCACCCGCCCGCGCGGCGCCGATCATCCGCGCGGCGTCCCACCCGGGCGGGCACAACGCCGTCACCAGCCTTCCGACCGTGTCATCCACGCTGTCATCCACCGTGTCATCCACGCTGTCATCCACCGCAGGACCGGAAGTGTCTTCGGCACTGTCAGCTGCGGTGCCAGCTGAAGTGCCGGCGGTGCCGGCTCCGGCGCGCCGGGCGAGGTCGGCGAGCGTGCCGGTGTGGCGGTCGGGCACCGCTGCCTTGTCGACCACGCAGTGCAGCAACAGCGCCCAGAACTCGTCCCGCGACGCCAGGACCCACACCTCGCCCCTGCGCTGTCGTCGCGCCAGCACCTGCCCGGCCAGCCCGGTCCGCAGCGCGGGCCGTAGCCAGTTCACGGCGAAGGCGGTCTGGGGGCCGAAGTCGAGTTCGTACTCGGCGTCGATTTCGATCCACCGCCCCGACGGTGCGTGGCAGCCGACGAAGATCCGGTGCGCGCCCGTGCCCCAGCGGGGCGAGGCGATCAGGCCGATCCGGGCGAACGCGGTCTCCAGCGCAAGCAGGTCGTCCGGGTGAACGAGCAGGTCGACGTCCCCGCACGGCGCCGCAAGCCCCGCTTCGCCGCGCAGCAGCGCCCACCGGACCCCGGCTTCGTCGAGCGCCCGGAAGGCGGTGGAGAGCAAGGGATGTACCCGGATGTCCGGCAGTGCCGCGGTCATGGCCACCACGCTCGCCGGGGAGCGCCACCGGAAACCCGGGGCCGCCGTGGTGGTGCGGGCAGGGTCAGCGGCGGGCCCGCCACCACCGCCGCCAGCGACCCGGCCGCGGCAGCAGGCCGGGGCGGAAGCGCGGGCACTCGCCGGGCGGGCACACCACGCACTCGGTGCCGCCCCGGTAGTGCGCGTGAGCGTTGCGGTCGTGGCCGCACCGGCACAGTTCCCGCCACGCCAGTTCGGTCATCGCGGTCGCCCTCGCGGTCGTGGATGGGGGAAAAAGCCAGCATAGCGGGGCACTCCCTCACGATACGGTGGTGACGATGAGGACGACGACCGCGGCGAAGAGGACCAGGGTCACCGTCACTCCGGTCCAGTCGAGACGGCGCAGCAGCGGGGGCCGGACGCCGCGCGCGGCGAGGGTGGCCCGGCCGCGTTCGACGACGACCGCCCGCACCGTCATCAGCACGGCGAACGCCCCGGTCAGCGCGAGGATCAGGATCACCAGGAACATTTCGGTCATGATCACGGGCCTCCCGGGACACGGGTGAGGAGCTTGCTCCCGTTTTCGTCGAACACGACGCGGTATTTGCCGTCATGGACCAGGTCGCCGGCCAGCGCGGTGGTCCAGCCGGCCGGCAACCCGTAGTAGATCCGGCCGTAGTTGTCCTCCGACGGCGTGACCAGGAAGTAGTCGGGCACCTCCTGGAGCACGCAGGCCCGCGGGTCGGCGAAGTAGCTGGGGCAGCGCACCGCGAGCGCCGACTGCGGGTCGACCCCGATGCGGGAGAACCCGAGGGGCAGCGCGTCGGTGCTGATGCCGCTGATCGTCTGGCCCGGCCGGGCGAGCCGGTAGGCCTCGGCGACGGCGGCGACGTCGGTGCGGCTGAAACTGGTGTAGGCGTCGTTGCCGCCGCGCGCCACCACGGTGCCCACACCGAGCAGGGTCAGGATGACGCCGACGGTGACCACCCTGGCCCGGGTGAGCCGCGGTCCGGTCCGGACGCTCGCGGGCCCGGCCCGCACCGCCCCGGGCGCGGGCCGGGTGCCCAGCACCGAGTCCAGCCAGCTCGCCACCAGGATCGCGGCGAAGGGCAACGCGAAGAGGTAACAGCGGACGAACACCTCGCCGCCGTAGGACTGGAGCACCACCAGCACCAGCGGTGCGATCGCGAGCAGCGGCAGCGGCGCGGCCCGCAGTCCCCGGCGGCGCCGGGTCCACCAGCCGGCGGCCGCGAGCGTGCCGACGGCGATGGTCAGCCCGACGCGGACCACCAGGATCGCGGTCCGGCCGGCGTCGCCGACGAACCGGTCGGTGAAGCCCTCGTCCACCGACGAGCCGACCTTGCCCAGCCCGCCGATCACCAGGTGCAGCTGGCCCCACCAGAAGTCCTTGGCACCCAGGGCGAACCACACCAGCGCCGGCACCAGTACCAGCCAGGGCAGCCAGTCGGACCACAGCCGCCGGGTCAGCGCCAGCACGAGCAGCAGCCCGAACAGCAGGAGCGAGGTGAGCTGGTGGCTCACCGCGAGCGCGAGGGCGAACAGGACGATCAGGCCTTGGACGGCCAGGCGTTCGCGGGGCAGGCTGCGCGGCATCGGCGGCGGCCGTGGTGATCTTCCGCGGAAGGGCAGGGGAACGGCCAGTCCGGGGCGAACCAGGTAGCGGGCGGTCAGGGCGAGCGTGGCGAGCATCAGGATGTAGGTGGTGGCCTGCGGGGAGAAGTAGTCCTGCTCGGTCCACTCGGACAACAGGAACACCCAGGTCGCCAGCCACGCGGCGCGGCCGTCGCCGAGCACCGTGACCGCCAGTGCCCGCATGCCCAGGACGGCCAGCCCGGCCAGGATCATCGGCGCCCACTGCAGCAGTCCCGAAGCGTCGGGCTGGCCCGCGGCCTTGGTGAGGAAGGCGATCAGCGAGAAGAACCCCGGCCAGGAAAACCGCGCGTCGAAGCCTTGCAGGGCCTGCCCGTTGTCGGCGATGTAGCCGGCGAAACCGGTGTGCAGCCAGGAAACCGTGATGCGCGCCGTTTGCTCGCTGGCCGGTTGCAGCCCGTAGACCATGACGACGCCGAGTGCGGTCATGGCGGCCAGCACGCGGGGCCGGAACGGCCGCCGGAGGAGTTCGAGGACGACCGCGGCCAGCAGCACGGGGTAGGCCAGCAGGGTCGCCGGGGACAGTGCCGCGATCAGGCCCAGGCTGCCCAGTTCGGTGGGCAACACCGGGTGCAGGCCCAGCAACCACAGCAGCGCCGCCCCGGCCGCGAGCGCGGGGACGGCCAGGCCGCGCGGCCGGCGACGCGGCGAACCGGCCCGGACCACGGTGGTCGGCGGCAGCAGTTCGGGTTCCCTCCGGCCGCGCGGCGGCGCCAGTTCCATCACGCCACCCGCGTTTCGGCCGGGGGTCTGATCAGGTGCGCCAGCAGGGCGAGGAAGGTGAGTGCGGAGAGCACGAGGAACGCCGCCGTGGGATGCCACCAGTGCGTCGAGACCATGACCTGCGCCACGAGCAGGGTCAACGAGAGGCCCGCGGCGATCGCGGTGATCCAGGCCAGCGCGGGGGTGCCGATCCGCAGCCGCGCCGTCATCGCCCAGCCGGGCGCGAGCACCACGAACGCGACGCTGAGGTAGAGCCGCAGAGCGGAGTGCACGTCAAGGCCCGCCAGCAGCAGGTTCACCGCGGTGAGGACGAGGAGCGCGGCGGCGGTGAGCCGCGGGTCGATGGGCTTCATCGGCCACCCCGCTTCGGTCCGCGGCGCGCGGCGCGGGCGCTGCGGGCCAGCGCGAACGGTCCCCGGACTAGCCCGGACAGGTGATCGAGGACCAGGGACGGGTCGGTGCGCCCCGCCTCGCCGCGACCGGGTGGACCGGTAATCAGGACGCGGCGCAGCCGCTTGGCCGCCATGGCGGCCACCTTCGGCGCGTCGCCGGGCCGGCGCAGCAGGTGCCGGACGAACATCGCCGACAGTCCGGTGCCGTAGGCGCGCAGCCGGTCGCGCAGCTGCGCCCATTCGGCGCCGTGTTCGTGCCAGGCCACCGCGCGCGGCGTGTACACAATGGACCCTCCGGCGACCGCGAGGCGGAGGAACAGGTCCAGGTCCTCCCCGGCCCTGGTGGCCGTGCCCGGGCCGAGGAGCGGGTCGAAACCGCCCAGCGACCGCGCCGCCGACCGGCGCCAGAGCGCGCACCCGCCGGGTCCGAACCGGCCGGGAGCGAACGGGTAGAGCGGATCGTCGCGGGCCGACTCCGGGCCGAACGTCCGGCGCCGCGGGCCTTGGCCGAATCCCTTGAGCTGCTCGAACTTCCGTTGGGCCGCGGTGTCGGCGAACCGGGGCAGGAGCAGGCTGGTCGCGCAGTCGACGCGCGTGTCGGCCAGTTCGGCCACCAGGCTGGCCAGCCAGGCGGGATCGACCTCGATGTCGTCGTCGACGAAGGCGACGAGTTCGCCGGTCGCCCCGGCCAGCCCGGTGTTGCGCGCGCGGCTGACGCCGGGCCGCGGCTCGGCGAGATAGCGGGTGCGACGGTCCGCCGTGGCGAGTTCGCGGAGATCGGCGGTGTCCTCGGCGCCGGGGCGGTTGTCCACGACGAGGATTTCCAGATCGGGATATCCGGTGCCCAGCAACGACTTCACGCACCGGTGGACCCCGTCGTGGTGCCGCGCGGTCGGGACGACCACGCTGACCCGCGGCGTCCACGACTCCGGTGGGGGCCGTGCTTCGCCGCTTTTCCCGGTGGCCGCGCCGTCCGGCGGCCTCCGCCGCCGGACGGATCCGCTCAGGTATCCGGCCGAGGTGGTGAGCACCGCGGTCGCGATGCCCGCGATCCCCGCGGCGTGCCCGCCACACGCGCGCGCGAGGTCGTGCCGCAGCGCGGCGGGGATCACGGCGCGGACGTAGTGGCGCTCGGTCGACAACGCCGCGCCGGATCCGGCCAGGCCGCTCACCGCTGCCTTGGACACTCCCTCCGCCCAGCTGCGGCGGCGCAGGTACGACCACCGCAACCGGTCCGGGCTCACGTGGTGGTCCACGACGGCGCGCGGTTCGAACAGGATGCGCGCCCCGGGAATCCGTTGCCGCGCACGGATGCACAGCTCGGTTTCCTCGCACCCGAGTGGCAGCGTGCCCAGCCGTCCGACGGCGGTGGAGAAGCCGCCGACCCGGTCGAACACCGAGCGGCGGAAGGACATGGCGCACCCCATGACGTTGCGGACCTCGGCCAGGGTGGTGGGCAGTCCGGTGTAGCTGCAGCCGATCACCCAGTCCAGCACGCCGGTCGCGGAAAGCCAGCCGGGGCGGCCGGAACCGGCCGGCCAGCGCGGACGGGCGGCGCCGCCGACCGCGACGATCTCCGGCGAGGTGTAGGGCCCGGTCAGTCGTTCCAGCCAGTCGGGCGCGGCCTCCGCGTCGTCGTCGAGAAAGGCCACGATCTCCCCGCGGGCGGCGGCCACACCGGTGTTGCGCGCACCGGAAAGCCCGCGCGGCCCGTCGTTGTCCAGCACGCGCACGCCGGGCAGGCCGGCACGCGCGCGGGCGGCGAGTTCCGGGTTGTGGTCGACGACGAGCAGGATCTCCCGCGGCGGTCGCGTCTGGCCGGTGAGGGAGGCGACCGCGGCGCGGGTTTCGTCCCAGCGCCGGAGCGTATAGGCGCACACCACAACCGAAACGGCCGGTCCGCCGGGTTTCCCCGGTCGTGCCATCACGCGGCCCTGCCTGCGGCGAACCTCGCCGTGAGCCCCGGATGCGGCCGGCGGGCGGCCAGACAACGCGCGTGTTCGGTGAGAATGGTCCGCAGGACGCGGGCCCCGTCGGCGAAGGTGCGCAGGTTGGTCTCGCCGAAGATGCGGCGGCGCTCGACGCTGGGCACCTCCGCGATTTTGAGACCCGCCGCGGCCACCCGGCAGTTGAGCACCGTCTCGATCTCGAAACCGTCTCCCCACAGTGTCGTCCCGGACGGGACGGCTTTGCGGGGATCCGGCAGTTCCAGCAGCGGCACGATGTCCCGCCAGAACGCGTTGTAGCCGTAGCAGAGATCACTGAATTCGGTGCCGAACAACAGGTTGGTCAGCCCGTTGAGCGCCGCGTTCCCGGCCCGCCGGAGGGCGGTGATGTCCGCGCTTCCGCCGTCGGGATGGAAACGCGTGCCCTTGGCGAAATCGGCGCCGCGCACCAGCGCCCGGACGAACTCGGGGATCTCCGCGGGATCGGCGGAGCCGTCGGCGTCGAACATCACCACGACGTCGCCCCGGGCCGCCGCGAATCCGCACGCCAGCGCGTTTCCCTTGCCCAGTCTGGTTTGTGTCATCGTCTCGATCGAGGGCAGCACCTCGCGGGCGACCCGCACCGTGCCGTCCACCGACTGGCCGTCGACGAGCACGATCTGGTTCACCGCGGGCAGTTCCGGCAGGACCACCTCGAGATTCCGGGCCTCGTTGCGGGCCGGAATGACAATACTGATCTTCGGATCCGTGCACCGGGTCATTGACTCGCTCCAGCTTCCCTGGCACCTGCGCTCCACCGCGTTCCCGGCACGGGCACTTCGATGAAAGCCGATGTTCATGAGTCGGACATAATTCCTCGTTGTTACTGACCGAATGCCCGGATGGCGCCGCGGTGGGATTTCCGGAAATACTTCCCGGCTTTGTTTATGGATCACGATTCCGGGGTTCGGGCACTGTTCCACGGTGGTAAAACGTACATTTCGGACAGCACGGCGTGGTGTCGGCGCGCGGTGCGGATCCGTTGGGTAGCCGGCCGTTGGCCGGCTGAATGCGCTTCCCTCTCGGCTTTCGCCCGGACACCCGCCGTGCCCGGGGTGTGCCCCCGGCGCGGACGAGTCCGGATCTTTTCTGTTACCGTTCCGAGATGAATTAGCCGAGTGGATGTGACCTTTTCTCACCGAAGGTGAGGGCCCCCGCGCGGACATCGGTGTCCCGAGGTCAGGAACGCCAGACATCGGTAAGCGGAGGCGTCGAACCGCTGTGGCCCAGCGGGGGCAGGCCGTAGAGCGCTTGCAGGGTCCGCAGCGTCCGATAGTGATCCACCGGCTCCGGGTATCCGCCCGGCCGGACCATGGGACCCGCGAGCAGCAGCGGGATCCGGTTGCCCGGCGCACCGTTTTCCGCCTCGTCGAAGGTGACCACGAGCAGGCTGTTGTGGGTGGCGGCCCACTGGACGAACCCGTCGAGGTTGGCGCGCAGCCACGCGTCGCCGGTGGAGACGTCGCAATCGTGCATGTTGTGGCACATGTTGGGGATCACGAAGGATACCGTCGGCAGTGCCGCGAAATCGGACCCCGTCGGCAGTGCCGCGAAATCCTGGCCGGCCGCACCGAAGGCGCTGAACGGCCGGTTCGCGGTGCTCGGCACGGCGCCGAAATCGACCCATGGGGTGTGCCAGCGGACGTATCCACCGGATTGGCAGCCGGTGAAGCCGGGATCGGGCAGATCCTCGGCGTAGCCGGCGAAACTCCGGCCCGAACCCGTCAGCTGCCCGGCGAGGTTCGGGGCGTCGAAGGTCTGCGGGCAGGAATCGTCGGTGACGCCCTGGCTGTCCCCGGAGAACAGGGCGAGATAGTTCGGCTGGCTGGGGTGGGTGATCGCGGTGGCACCGGTGAGGTCGGCGCCGGTGGCGGCCAGGTGGTCGAGGTAGGGCGCCTTCCCGGTGCCCAGCACCTGCTCGGGACCGTGGTTTTCCAGCACGACCACGACGACGTGATCGGGCCGGGGGAGGGGGCCGGCGGGAACCGGCCCGGCGGAGGCGGTGCCCGGGGCCGGTGTCGGGGGAGGGCGGGCCGGTGTCGACTGTCCGCACGCGACGGTCCCGAGCATCAGCGCCAGTCCCGTCAGCAGCCCGGTCAGCAGCCCGGTCAGCAGCCCGGTCAGCAGCCCGGTCAGCAGAGCCGTCAGCCGCACCGGCGCGGGTGCCGCGCGGGGAGTCGTGGCCTGCCTCATCGGGACTCCTGCCTTCCCTCGGCCTGTTCCTCCTCGATAGCCCGCAGCACCGCGACGAGGTTGCGCCGCAGCCAGGCCGGGTTGGCGGCGTAGCGGGCCGAACTCACCAGCCGCGACGAAACGATGTGCAGCCAGCCCAGCAACAGCAGCGCCCGGGGAGAAACCGGGTCACCGCCCAGTGTGCGCTGACTGTCCACGATGTCGTCGAGCGGAGGCGGCGAGCCGGCCGCGAGCCAGCCGTTGATCACGGTGCCCGGCTCCTTCCTGGTCGCCTTCGCCTCGGTGGACACCAGCAGAGTCACCACGTCCAGTGCGGTCGGTCCGTCCTGCGCGGACTGTCCCCACTGGACGATTCCGGTGACCTGCTCGGTGGTGTCGACGAGCACGCTGGCCGGGCCGAAGTTCCCGTGGATCCGCCCGACCGGCAACCACCGGTCCCGCAGCCGCCCGGCGAGCTCGTGCACGACGCCGGTGACGGTGGGCCCGTCACGCGGTGGCACCGTGGCCCGAACCAGCGCGGCGGGGCTGGTGACGAACCTGCTGAACACGCGGTGGTCGACCCGCAACGGCCGCGCGGTGCGCCAGTGCAGTTCGCCGATCGTGGCGAGCGCGGCGGTGGTGAACCGGGCGCGGCGGACGGGGTCGGTCAGGCGGTCGCCGGCCGACCCACCGGGCACCAGGCTTTGCAGCGTGTAATAGACCCCGGCGGCCTCCCCGGCGTCGAGGACGCGGGGCAGCAGCTGGCGCCAGCCGTCCAGCCTCGGGTCGTGTTCCAGGTGCACCAGCGTGTACACCTCGTGCTGCAGCACGGTCCGGCCGCTGAGGGTGTCGGAGGCCTGCAACCGGGCGATCGCCTGCCCGGGCGGCCCGGCCGCGGCGACCGCGCAGTCGGGCCACCCGGGCAGGCGCCGGTGCGGCCGCCAGGACCGGGACGCGAGCGCTGTCGGCGCGGCCCGCCGGATCAGTCCCCGCTCCCGGGCCCGGGCCCCAGGGCCGGTGATCGGGCGAGGCAGCCATTCGGCGCGCAGCACCAGGATCGCCACCGCGACGGAGCCTTGGCCGGCCAGCATCGCCAGCCCGATGCCACCGAGGTCGAAGACGGGCATGAGCAGCACCGACAGGCCCACCACCAGGACGGACAGCGATCCCGTCACCAGCCCGGCCACGCCGATCCGGCGCAGCGCCCTGGCCTGGCTCACGGCGGCCGAGACGACGATGTTCGGCAGCGCGGCCAGCGCCAGCAACGGCAGCAGCCACCGGCCGGCGGTGGAATAGTCCCCGCCCGGCAACCACAGGATCCACGGCGCGGCCGCGGCCAGCGCGGCGACCAGCGGCGCGAGCAGGAACAGCGACCTGCGTTCGACCGACGCCCGTGCTCTCGTCACCGTGCCGGCATGGGTGACCGGCAGCGTCACCAGCGACCGCGCCAGGCCGACGGGGACCAGGTACAGCGGATAGCTGATCGCCCACACGACGGCGAACATCCCGGCCTGCGCGGCTCCCCGGGACAGCAGGACCACCAGCGGCAACAGCTGTGTCCACACCAGCCAGCAGCTCGCGGCGGCGATCTCACCCCACACCTGCGTCGCGGGCGGGCGCACCGGGCGCTCGTCGGCGACCGGACCCCGGCCCGCCGCCGCCCTGCCCGAGAACAGGAACGCGCCGGTGAGCGCCGCGATCACCACCGCCGCGGCCATCCACGCCACGCTGATGCCCCCGGTGACGCCGAGCGCGGCCGCCACCGGCAGCAGACCGAGTTTGAGCACGGCGAACCCGAGGGTGGGCAAGGATGTCACCCGGTCACCCGTGATCGACAGAATTCCGTCCTGGAGCACGAAAATCCCCCACACCGCGCACGCCCCCGCGCAGGCCGCGACCGCGCCCGGACCGGACAGCAGCCCGGCGACCTCCGGCGACCACCCCGGGGCCGTCACGGCGAACACCAGCCCGGCGAGCCCGGCGACCACGGCCGCGGCGAGACACGCCCACGCCAGGCGCGGCCGGGTGCGCGGACGTGCGACCGCGACGATCAGATGCATCGCGATCAGCTGCGCCACCCCACCCGCCACCACGATCGCCGCGAGCACCGCCGCATTGCGGCCGAGTTCGCCATCGTCGTAGCGGCGCGCCGCCACGATCCAGAACACCGTCCCCGCACCGGCCGCCACCGCGGAACCCACGGCCCGCGAGCCGCGGCGGGGCCGGCCGGGTGTCGCCGCCGTCATGGCGGGCTCGCCGGTGGCGACCGGGTCAGGCACGGCACCCTCCCCGCGAAGCCGCTCGGAAGCCGCGCGACTGCCGCCGGACGAGCTGGAAGATCGGCCATACGGGCCACCACCGTCGGACACCGGTTCCCTGCCTGCGGGCCTTTCACCGCAGGTGTCCACGAAAGTCGCGGTCACCCTGCCGGTGGTTACAGCCGGCGGACCGCGCACGGGCCCGGGATCCGGGAACGTCGCAGGTCAGGAGGCCGGATCGGCGGGAGCGGGGTGGCGCGATCGGGGCAGGGGCCCGAGAATATGTGATGGCGGCCCGCACGCGGGAAGCTTCTCCACCGGCGCGGACCGGTGTGCCGCACCGGCCGAGGGCCGTGCCGGCCCGGCCCGGATCGCCCGGGAACCGGCGCCCTTCAACATCATCCTGGAGGCCCGGCCGTGACGGAGATGGACGAACTGCTAGCGCGGGACGCGGTCGCGCAGGCCGCCGCCGTGCGGGCCGGCGAGGTCTCCGCCGAGGAACTCGTGACCGCGGCGATCGACCAGATCGTGACGCTGAACCCGATGCTCAACGCCGTGATCACCACCACCTTCGACCGGGCGCTGGCGCAGGTGCGCGCCGGCCTGCCCGACGGCCCGTTCACCGGGGTGCCCTACCTGCTCAAGGACCTGGTCGCGGAGGAGGCCGGGGTCCGGTTCACCGAGGGCTCGGCGTTGCTGCGCGACCACGAGTCCCGCCACGACCAGGAACTGGTGCGCCGCCTGCGCGCGGCCGGGCTGGTGATCCTGGGCAAGACCAACACCCCCGAGTTCGGCATGACCCCGACCTGCGAGCCGCTGCTGCACGGCGCGACGCGCAACCCCTGGAACCTGACGCGCACCCCGGGCGGGTCCAGCGGTGGTTCCGCGGCCGCGGTCGCGGCCGGCATGGTGCCGGCGGCGCACGGGACCGACGCGGGCGGTTCGCTGAGATTTCCCGCGTCCTGTTGCGGCCTGTTCGGCCTCAAACCGTCGCGGGGCCGGGTCCCGCTCGGCCCGGCCTACGGCGACGTCTTCAGTGGCTGGGCCGTCGAGCACGCGCTCACGCGGTCCGTGCGGGACTCCGCCGCGTTGCTCGACGCCACGGCGGGCCCGCAGCCCGGCGACCCGTATCCCGCGCCGCCCCGGCCGGGACCGTTCTCCGCCGACGCGGGCCAGGATCCGGGACGGCTGCGGATCGCGTTCAGCACCCGGCCCGTGGGCGAGTACTCCGTCCACCCGGACTGCCTGGCGGCGCTCGACGACGCGCTGCGCCTGCTCGGCGACCTGGGACACGAACTCGTCGAGGCCGACCTGCCCGGGCTCACCCCCGACGTCGAGGCGGCGATCGGCACCGTGTACCGGGCCGGGGTCGTGTGGATCCTCCGCTACTGGATCCGCGAGCTCGGCCGCGACCCGCGGGAAGGCGAACTGGAACCGCTGACCGAGGCGTACTGGGAGGCCGGGCGCCGCGTGACCGGCGGCGAATACCTGCTCGCGATCACCACCCTGCAGGGGTTTTGCCGCCGTGTCGCGGAGTTCTTCACCGGCATCGACGCCTGGCTGACCCCGACGCTGGCGCAACCGCCGGTGTTCGTCGGCGAGATCGTCTCCACCTCGGACGACCCGTGGCGCGCGGAAGAGCGGGCCGCGCCCTTCGTCGCGTTTCCCGCGGTGGTCGCCAACATCACCGGCGCGCCCGCGATGTCGGTGCCGCTCTACGTCTCGGGCGGTGGCCTGCCGATCGGCGTGCACTTCCTCGGCCCCACCGGGGACGAGTCGACCCTGTTCCGGCTGGCCGGACAGCTCGAACGAGCCGAACCCTGGCGCCGGATCCAGCGGCTGGAAGACACGGTCGAACTGCCGCGGGCGAGCGCACCGGCGGGCGAGGAACCCCTCGCCGACGACCACGGGTCGTGACCGCTCTCCTCAACGCGGGGGAAACATCAGCGCGCGGGAAACATCAGCGAGAGGGGATCGCCGAACGTTCCTCCACCGCGCCGAACAGATCTCCGTACTCCTCGACACGGTCCAGCACGTCCGTGGCGGTGAAGACGAGATCCTCCGCCCGCCGGCAGGCACGAACCTCGTCCCAGGTGACCGGAGTGGACACCGTCGGGCGCTCGCGGCCGCGCAGCGAGTAGGGCGCGATCGTCGTCTTGGCCGGGTTGTTCTGGCTCCAGTCGACGAAAACCTTGCCGGTGCGCAGCGCCTTGGTCATCCTGGCGACCACCAGCCGTGGCGTCTCGGTGGCGAGGCGCTCGGCGAGCGCCTTCGCGTAGGCCGAAGTGCGGCCGGGACCGCGGGTGCGCACTCCACAGTAGACCTGAAGACCCTTCGAACCGCTGGTCTTCGGCACCGGCGTGAGCCCGTCGGCGACGAGGATGTCGTAGAGGCGTTCGGCGGTACGGCAGCATTCGACGATGGTCGCCGGCGGGCCTGGATCGAGATCGAACACCAGCCGGTCCGGGGACTGCCGGGTCTCGTCGCCCGGCGCCGTCCACTGGGGAACGTGCAGCTCCAGCGCGGCCAGGTTGGCCGCCCACACCAGGGCGGGCAGGTCGTCGAGCAGGGGATAATCGACGGCCTCCCCACGACCGCGGGAACCCGAGCCGGTGAGCCGGACGGTGCGCACCCAGTCCGGCGCGTGGCGGGACACGTCCTTTTCGAAGAACTGCGCGTTCCCGACGCCGTCGGGGTAGCGCACGAAGGTCACCGGGCGATCCCTTACGTGCGGGAGCAGCACCGGGGCGACCCGGGTGTAGTACGAGATGACCGCGGCCTTGCTGAACCCGTCCGCCGGATAGAGCACCTTGTCCAAATTGGACAACGTCAGGCGCCGGTCGCCGACCTGCACGGTGACCTTGTCCTGCGCCACAGCCGCTCCTCTCTGTCTCTCTGCCTGCCTGCCTCTGCCTGCGGCCGCCTGTTCCTGTGTTCCCTGCGTGTCCCTGCCTGCCGCCGCCTGTTCCCCCGTCCCCTGGGTGTCTCTGTCCGCCCCTGTCTGTCCCTTTCCTTCCCCGCCCGGCTACGGCTTGTCGCTCCCTATCGCTGCCTTTCGCCGCCTCCCACTGTCTTTCGCTGTCTTTCACCACCTGTTATGGCAGCTCGCCTGTCCTCCCTTGTCTTCTCTCGCTATCCGTTGCGACCTCTCGGCCCGCCTTGCCGCCGGTTACCGCCCCGACTTGTCCGGCGGTGCCGGGAGAGTGATCTCGCCCGGTTCGCGGTCGGGACGCAATCCGCGCCATGCGGTGTGCCACAGCCGTCCCTCCGGCGTGAGCCTGCGGTAGACGACCTCGCCGACCAGCCGGGGTTCGACCCAACGGGCGCCGCGCACGTGATCACGCGGCACCGCGTTTTCGAACGGGCTGTTCGGCTGTTCCAGCGGCAAAAGCTTCTCCAACAGGGCTTCGAGCGCCCGCTCGGTGAACCCGGTGCCGACATCGCCGAGATAGCACAGCCCCCCGCCGACCCGGTCGTAGGCGCCGAGCAGCAGCGCACCGAGGGTCCGCGACCGCCGGCCCTGCCCCGGCCGCCACCCGCCGAGCACGACTTCCCGGGTGGAGATCAGCGGATACTTCAGCCAGACCGGGCTGCGGCGGCCGGGAAGATACTGGGCTTCGGCCACCTTGGCGACCACGCCTTCCAGATGGGACTTCGCCGCGATCTCCAGCAGGCCGTGCGGGGAGAGCCCGGCATCGGCGAGGTCGCCGTGGCTGTAGGAAGGCGGGATCGCGAACAGGTTCGGGTCCGCGGGAACAATTTTTTCCAGCAGTTCCCGGCGATGCCGGTACGGTTGCGCGATCAGTTTGTCGTCGCCGAAACAGAGCAGGTCGAAGGCGAAGTAGCTGACCGGCCGCCGATGTGTGCGGCGGTTCTGCAACAAGGTGAAGTCGGGATGGCCGTCCTCACCGAGCGCCACGATCTCACCGTCGAGCACCGCCGCCCGGCCGCGCAACGCGGTGCCAAGCGCGCCCGCCAACTCCGGATACGCGGCGGTAAAGTCGTTGCCCTTGCGGCTGGTCAGCAGCATCGTGCCGTCGGCGGCCAGACGCATCGCGGCGCGGTAGCCGTCCCATTTGAACTCGTAGCAGTAACGGGGATCATCGGGAACGGCACCGGTGCCGGTGACCGGGAGCATCGGCTCGATCATGGGTGGAACCCGGGAAGCCTCACCGCGCCGGACACGCGCCATCCGAACCTCCGTTCCACCGGGCTCCGTTCCCGCCGGGCGGTGGATCGGTGACCTACTCGCACCGGCTCCCACTCAGCGTAACTCGGATGGCCCCATCCGACAGCCCCGTCGCGGAGGTGCGCTAACAGTGGGTAAGTAATTCGTATAATGACCTATACGGCACCGGTCTCGAGTGTCGCCGTCATCTCGTTAACACGGCTCCCATCTTGTTGGCACCGCTCCCTCGCCTGGTTCATGCCCACTTCGCCATTCGACTACTGTCCATTATGGACAATTCTTGTCTTGATCCCGACCGGGAGCTGCTCCCGATCTTGATGCGGCATCTGGGATCTTGGCGGCGGGCTCGCGGTCGGTCACTCACCTTGTATCGCGCCGGCTGCCGGCCCGGTTCGGTGGTCCGTTCCTGTCGCCACCCTGGCTATGCCAATGGTGCCGAGCGGGTCGTTTTGGCGGTGGCTGCGCTTCCATCGTCTTCCGGATCATGGGGCGGCTCGATGGAGGGTGGGTTCGGTGCCGGAGGGTCTGGTGTCGGGCGCGGTTGCGCTCTGGCTCCCACTTCGCCGGTT
>DASSAD010000291.1:0-2785 GCA_035685725.1 Amycolatopsis sp.
GCCCACCGATGGCTGCAGTTCTGCGCCAACATCGGCCGAGCACCGAACACCATCATCGCATACGGGCGCGCGGCAGATGATCATCTGCTCTTCCTGACCGAGTCCGGCACCGACCCAGGGCCTTCCGTGACGGGAGCGCTGTGTCAACGGACAGTTTGAAATCGCCAACGGCGGAAGATCATGGTCCCCGCTGGCGGACATGATTTCTCCCCAGCGGACAGGGTTTCTCCCCACGAGTGTGTGGCTCGTGGTGGTCAGGTGAGGGCGACGACTCCGCGCCCGGTGGTGGCCTCGGAGAGGCGGTGGCTGTCGCCCTGGGTGACGACGATGTGGGCGTGGTGCAGGAGCCGGTCGACGGTCGCGGTGGCGAGGGTCTTGGGCATGATCTCGTCGAAGCCGGCGGGGTGCAGGTTGGAGCTGACGGCGAGGCTGCGTCGTTCGTAGGCGGCGTCGACGAGGCGGTAGAAGCCTTCGGCGGCGTCGGTGGAGACGGGTAGCAGGCCGATGTCGTCGACGATGATCAAATCGGTGCGGGTGAGGCGTTGCATGGCCTTGGTGACCGAGTCGTCGACGCGGTGGCGGCGCACGATGGTGCCGAGGTCTTCGATGGTGAACCAGGCGACGGTCAGGCCGGCGTCGACGGCGGCCTGGCCGAGGGCTTCGGTGAAGTGGCTTTTGCCGGTGCCGGAGGGGCCGCAGACGCAGAGGTTCTCGCGGCGGGCGATCCATTCCAGGCTGCGCAGGGCGGTCTGGGTGGGGATCGGGATGGAGGAGGCGTCTTCGTTCCAGACGTGGAAGGTTTTGCCGGTGGGGAAGGTGGCGCGAGCTCGTCGGGTGCGCAGGTTCGCCGCGTCCCGGCCGGCGGCTTCTTCGGCGAGCAGGACCCGGACGAGTTCGGCGGGGTCCCAGCGTTGTGCTTTCGCGGTCGGGATGACTTCGGCCATGGCCTTGCGCAGGTGCGGCAGCTTGAGCCGTCTGGTGAGCGTGATCGCGTCGTCGAACGCGGCGCCGGTGACCGCGGCGACGGCCGAGGCCGGCGCGCCGCTGCCGGGCCGTGGGGTGAGGGTGTGACTCATCGGGGATGCCTTCCGTCGTCGTCGGGGTGGTCGGTGAGGCCGAAACGGGACCAGGCGGCGGTGCCGGGTTGCAGGCTGTGCGCCTCGCCTGGGTGGGTGCGCTCGCCGGCGTCGGTGTCGCTGTGGTGGGTGAGGATCGCGAGGAGGTCGCCTTCGCTGAACCGGCCGGCGATCGCTGCGGTGCCCAACGCCCGGTCGACCGCTTCGCTGCCGTGGAGTTTGCCCAGCACGACGGCGTCGGCCATCTTGACCCGGATGCGGTGCGCGCCGACCGCGGCGGCCTCGGTCAGCCAGGCGGCGGCGCCCGGGCCGATGGCCAGGAACTCCGCCTCGGCCGGGTTGGTCGCTTTCGGGGTGCGTTCGCCGCGGGTCGAGGGCGGGTAGTGCTCGTCGCGGATGACCGGGTTGCCCGGGGTGGAGCGGCGGTGCCGGGCGATCTCGACCGCGGCGCCGTCGCGCAGGCCGGTGACGACGAGGTCGTCGCCGTGGAAGCGGACCCAGACCTTGGCCTCGACGAAGTGGTGCGGCACTGAGTACCGCACCGACCCGACCGACACGGTGGAGTCCCGCCCGACCCGGCGGGTCTCACCGAAACAGGCGGTGAACGGCTGCTCGGGCAGCAGATGCAGCCGGGCCCGTTCCGCGACGAGCCGGTCGACGGGCCGCTGCCGGGTGTCGCGGTGCACCCGGGCGTTGACCTCGCTACTGAACTCGGCGCAGGCCTGCTCGAGCTCGGTGAAGTGCTGGTAGGACTCGCGCAGGTTGACCAGCGTCGGGACCAGGTCCCGTTTGGCGATGCGGACGGTGGACTCCGACCCGCCCTTGCTGGCCGGGTCCGCCGGCACGCAGGTGCGCACCGTCGTGCCGTAGAACCGGCCGATCGTGGCCAGTTCCGCGTTGCGGACCGGGATCCGCGCGACGTGCTCGACCGTGACGGTCTTCTCGTTGTCGGTCAGCACATACGTGGGCACCCCGCCGATCGCCCGGAACGTACTGTCCAAACAGGACGCCACCGTCGGCAATGTCTTGTCCAGAACCGGAATCACCACCCGGAACCGTGACCAGGCCAGCCACGCGCACCACAGCCAGGTCCGCCGGCCGTCCACCCGCGGCCCGTCGCCCCAATCGAACTGGCACCACATCCCCGGCTCCGGGATCCACGGCCGGAACACCCGCCGATGCCCGGCCCGATACGACGCCTTCGCCACGGCCACCGCCCGCCGCGTCGTGCGATCCGTCCCGGCGAACCCCATCGCCGCGATCTTCTCGTGGACCCGGTCCGCGCCGATGTGCCCCTGCGACCGTTCGACCAGCTCCTCGATCTTCGGCATGAACTCGTCGATCATCTTCGACCGCGCCGCGCGGCTGGTCGGGTCCACGCCCAGCCCGCGCAGCTGCACATACCGCTTCACCGTGTGGTGGTCACACCCGGCCAGCTCCGCCGCCCGGCGGTAACTGCCCGTGAGGTCGTATGCCTCAAGAATTTCCATGATCTCCTCATCGCGCTTCACGACGGTCCATGATCACCACGAGCCGTCCGAGCACCGTGGGGAGATCACCTGTCCGTGAGCGGGGACTCAAGCCGTCCGCCAGCGCGTGGCCTATCTGTCCGCCAATGAGGATTTTGAACTGTCCGCCGACACAGGGCGACTGGGAGGCGAGAATGTACGAATTCGGAAACGCTACGGCTAGATACCGGGGCGAGCAAC
>DASSAD010000292.1:0-7839 GCA_035685725.1 Amycolatopsis sp.
GCCTGGTCTTCGGGTGCGGCGGGATTGTTGGGGATGTTTGCCCGCTTCGAGCGTGGGCAGGGTTCGGCGCTACTTAATCATGCCGGAAAACCCGGACAAGCCATCAACACCACTCTCACCAACTGGCTCAGCCCCACCCACAACGGTGGATCGGGCACGATCGGGTCACCGCGCGTCGCTCGGATGGTGAGTGCCCCGAGCGTCGATGGCGCTGGCGGTGTGGGGACGGCATGGGCCCAACACAACGCGTCGGCAGAACAGGTCGACGGGCCCGGGAATTCCCGGATCGGCACGGCTACCACGGGCACGGATGGGCGACCCATCACCGAAAGCAGGGGCCCCGGTGACGCTGACGCACTGAGCCGGCAGACAGCCGTGACCACCGCGGAGGCCCAGCAGGTCCATTTTGGATATTCGACGGAAAACCGTGACAGCTTCGGGGGTTCCGGTACCGCTGAGAGCGCGACGGTGAGGGACAGCAGGGGCGTGTCGGGTGGGGACGGTCACCCCGCGCCGATCGATGATGCGTCGGGCAACAGCGCCGCCTTCGCGCAGGTGGTGCGCTCCAGCGAATCCGTCGCCACCGGTAGTGACCTTACGGTACCGCGGCCTGGCAGCGTCGAGGGGCGCGGTGCTGAGCGCACCGCGCCCGGCCCTGTCCCCGCCATGGAGGCGTTCCTGAATGGCGGCGGTCATGCTGTGGTGAGCGGTGACCCTGGTGAGGTCGCCGAGTCCCATGGTGGTGTGTTGTCCGAGCACGGATGGCCCGCGTCGGGTCAGGGGCGGGTGTTCGAACCGTCGGACTCGGGTGCGGGCGACCAGGGCAGGTTGGAGAGCCCAGGTGCCGGCGGTGAGCCGAACAATGTGTCGCGGCCGAACGAGACCTTTGTGGACGATCTGGGAACGCGGCAAGCGTCGGGGCACCGTGGGGAACCTGTCGAGGAACCGTCCGGTACGCGGCAGGAAGCGAATGTGCCCTCGCAACGGCAGGAGACGCTCGCACAGCCTTCCCGGACGTCGGAATCGTACCGGAATCCGGATCCGCTGCCGGCGGATAATTCGGCTGATCCGCGGCTGATCGCTGACGGTACGGCGCGGGTCGATGGGTCGGTCGCACAGTCGCGGACGGCGACGAACGCGGGCGAAGCGACCCCGATGCCGGCGGCGCCGGCTTCGTCGCCGGGCGACTCGCGGGTTTGGGCGTCTTCGGGCACGCCTGAGGTGCCGGTGCTCTCGACGGTGCCACCTTCACCGGAACCGGCCACGCGGGCGAGCGGTGGTGACACGGAGACTCCGGGATCGACACCCCGGGATTCGTTGGCAAATAACGTCAATTCCGCACAAGCTCGAGTGACCCCGATGGCGTCGGGGCCGAGACCCGCGGCGTATCTGGAATCTTCACCCGTTCCTTCGACTCGGACCCGGGGACCCGTGCCGAATTCGACGACGGGGTCGTGGGGCGGAAATCGGTCGCCGATTCCTTCGGGAGACGTCGGCACGTCGCCCGACCAGCGGCCATCCGATGACCTGCCGCTGGGTGACCCGCCAGCGGAGAATGGCAGCGCGGAGGACAACGTCGTGTCGGAAACCGCGTCGGTCGGTCCGCGCGCCACGAGTCCGCGCGCCACGAGTTCGCGCGCCACGGGTTCTCGCGCTTCCTCACCACTGTTTCCAGGTCATGATCACGCGGGCCCGGGGACCGTTGGGTTGCCGCGTCAACGTGGGAGGAAGGGAGCTGGCCCGGGTGGGCTGAGGCGTTTTTTCGCGGAACGGCTGGGGTCGCGTGTCGCGCGGCAAGCGCCGAAATGGGCCCTGCCCACACGGGAGGGGCCGAGGGGCCCGGTCCGAAATCGGCCGCGTTCCGACCCGACGACGGTGGGACCGTCCGCCGACGCCGGTCGCGGCAGCCGTCCGAGCCCATCGCCTGAGACAGCTCCCCATGATGCGGCGAAGACGCCGCGCCACAACGACGTCGCAACGCGCCGGGTACGTTTCGCCGATCGGATGCCGACGCGTCAGACGCTGTCGGGTGGCGCGGCGAACGACGACGCCGCGGCATCGTCGCGGCCGGAAGCGCGGCAGAGGACAGGCAGTGATCGGCCGTTCACCGGAATCCCCAGCGCGAACAGTCTCCGCGAGGGCGTTCCGTTCGTCTCGGACGGGAGTGACGCAGCGTCCAGCGGTGAGCGGTTTGCCGGCCCTACCGGGAATTCGAGCGCTGCGCGGCCGAAACGGGCTCGATTCGACGAGCACAACGTCGAAGCCCTGGCGATGGAGCGGGCGCTCGGGGACGGGGCTCGACGGGCGTCGACGGGCATGGCCGGCGTCGCGGCCGATTCGGGCCGGGACAGCGGAGTCGCACCAGAGCCCGGGCCGGCAGGAGATCGGGAACCGGGCTCGCCCCGACAGGACCAACGAGAGCTTCTCAACCGCGCACAACTCACTCGCCCGAAGGTGGTCGGCAAGATCGACGCCGCGCTGCTGCGGGCCCGAATTCTGGATCTCGTCGGCAGGTCGGACGACTACCCGACACTGCGCCGTCTGGTACAGCTGGAGTTTTCGGACGACAAGCAGACCGAGAACTGGCTTCATCACCGGAAGGGCTTCGGTGCCAGGGCGAACGCCGGCGGACCTGAGATCACCGTCAGGGCGGTGGGCCTGGGGCCGCCACGTGACCAACGTCGTGGCATCACGGACTTCGAACACGAACACAGCCGCCTGCCCGTTGACCACAGCTCGTCCAGCGAGCGCGCCACGACGGGCTCCGGATCGATGTTCGGGCGAATCTGGGCCCTCTACGTGATGGTCCAGGCGCAGTTGGACGGAATGGTCAACCCCCGCGGTGCCGGCCTGTCCACGGCGACCAGGCACGAGAGCGGGACGAAGGTCGCCGAATCGAACGTTCCGTCCGTGACGTCCCGGCACAACGTGGGCTACGAGGTCACCGTCGATGGGAACGGCCGCTGGCCGTGGAGCAAGCCCAGGTCGCGGACCGACCATGTCGCCGTGGGCGTGGAGTTGGCTTGGCCGGACCGCCCACCGGCGAACCCCGCTCACGACCACGGATCGGCTCTCACCCGGCACGAGCTGGACGCGATCGAGCACATCGAGTTTTCCGCGATCGACGACATCCACGACCAGGTGGAGCAGGAAATCGGTGGGTTCCGGCCCAACGACCCAGAGTCCGTGAGGTTCCACACCTGGTTGAGTTCGCTGGACAAGAGCGTCCTCGCGGAACCGGTACGCAACAGCTTCACCTTCGCCGGACATGGCCCGACGGAACTGATGGTCGCGGTCGGGCAACCGGTCGAAGGCGGGAGCCCTAGGCCGGTCACAGTGCGGGAACTTCCCGACGAGAACGGCACGATCACGAATAGCGAGGTGACCAGTGCCGAGAACACTTCCGTGCAGTGGGTGGATCACCAGCACGGTATCGGTGTCAGAGTGGCTGCCGGTGACGCCAGCAGCCCGGTGACCGGGTGGGCGATCGGGCCGATCGATACCGAGCGCTTCTCCACCAAGAACGATGGCGCCATCACCGAACGACACCAGCGCGAGTCGACCGAGACCTACACAGGCGGATTGGCCAAGCGCCAGGCCGACCTCACCTTCGTCGTCATGGTGCGTAGCAGCGGCAAGGGGCCGGTGATCCGCTTCGACGAGCAAAAACGGCTCCCTGTGCTGGCCAAGCCCCATCACGTCGTGAAGGTACCCAACACGGCGACCTGGTGGTCGAGGCGGACGGCACAGCCTCGGCCTTCGGAAGCCGCTGGTCCGACCCAGCGTGGAGAATTCCAGGAGTCGTCCACTGTGGCCGGACATCGGCAGGTCGCTGAGCCGGCCGAATCCGGGGCTGTGGAGGTGCCGAGTCGGCCCGACCGGTACCGGGTGACCGACCGCATCGATGCCCGTTACTGGCTTTCGCGGGAGGCGGCGCAAGCCGTTGTCGGCCGGATCATGCCGGAACTCGCGACGCCCGATCTGCTTCCGGTACGCGGGGCTCGGGCCCAGTTCGTCCCCTTCGCCGACCGGGCGCTGCACGCGCTGGCGCCGAAGAACCCCGCGGGATCTGTTGCGACGGCGTGGGTTCGGTTCCTCGGCTCGGCCAGTCAGGCGCTGCACCGGCTCGCGTCGCACCCCATTCGGCCGGACAAGCTGCCGTGGATCCGTACCCGGTTGCTGAGCTTCCTCACCGACAATGCCAGGGAAGCCGCTACCGGAGAGGTCAGGTTTCCGCTCGGCGCCCTACTGCACGACGACAAGGTTCCGGACATCTTCATCGGTGTTCCCGCGCCACCCGTGGCGGCCGAATACCTCGGTGTCCGAACGGGAGAGAAGCTCGGTGGCAAGATCGGCGCCAGCCACGAACACCGCGTCGTGGTCACCAGGCGCAGGGACACCGTGCGCGGGATCGCCGGCATCGGCTACTACGAGGAAAACAATTACCCGACTTACCAGGCGGTCTACGGAACGAGCACTGCTCATCCGCGGCACGTCGCGCGCGAGGTGGGCTACGAGCGTTCGTTCGACAGCACCGAACCGGTACACCGGTACCGCTATCAGACTCCGTTCCGGGTGAGTTTCGGGCGCAGCTGGTCGCACCGATCCGGCAAAACGCTGGAGATCGATCCACTGCGGTGGGCCCCGACCGTCGAGGTGTCCGCGCCGGGAGACCCGTGGCCCGAACTCCCGGCGGCGGGAGTTGCCGTTCCACATCAACCTGTGACCGAGCATGCCGCCGACGCACCCACCGATGGAACCTGGCACGACGGTGACCCATCGGACGAGCCCGGGATCCCGGTACCGGCCGGCGTCGTACCGGTATCGCTCAACAGGGTGCCGGGTGCGGTACGGACCATGTCGGAGATGTTGAGCGAGCGGCGGCCGGGAGCGTGGAGACCGTGGAGCAACGTCTCGAGGCCTTTCGTCGGGGGCAACCCACCCGAGTTCGACGAGCACACCGGCGGTGGTCACCGTTCGGCCGATCCGGCCAACCTGGACGAACAGAATCCAGCTCTCGACTGGCTTGAAGCCTTCGGCAGCCGGCAGGGCCGCGAAACCGGCTTCGACCGGGCGGTTCTGCGTGAGGACACCACGCCGCCGTTGAAGAGCCACAACTTCGGCGGCCCGCTCGGCAGCCGCGACGGCTTCGCGCGCGTGGCCTACTCGATTCGGCTTTACCGTCCCCGTGTGCTATCCGGTCTCGTGAAACGCCCGGTCAACCAAAGCATCTACACGAAGACGACCCTGGGGGGCGGCGTGCAAGAGACCCGCCGCGGCTCCCTCGCGGGCGACAGCTTGGTGGTTGAGCCCATCGTCAAGACTTTCGCGACGGGTGTGGACGCCATAGTCGGGCTGGAATACGAGCGCAACAGAAGCTCGGACACCGAACGCAGCGTCAAGATCACCGTCAGCAGTGAGCACGGGGAATACGGCTACCTGCTCGGCGTCGACGCCACCCACGTGGTGCGGACGTCGGCGCGGCGGCAGTGGCAGGACCTGTTCGGGTTCCGCCACCCGACGTCCGCCGCGGCCCGCACGCGGTGGCGGCGAGTGCCTGACAACGAGGTGTGGGTTCCGGCGAGCGAGATCCACCGCATCCCCGGGTTGAGTGAGGGGGACATCGCCAAACTGGCCCCGGACGACCAAGCGCGCTACCGCCAGGAGCAGCCGGTTTCCGAACCTCAGGAGGGCACACACTCCGCGCCCCAGCACCTCACCGGTTCGGCGCCGTCGCGACTGGCGCGGTCGGGTTCCGAAGTCAGGCCGAAGCCGGAAGCCGGGGCATATCCGGCGCCGCGGGATTCCATGCTGCGGCCGCCGGAGAACGCGGGGCGTGGTCGCGGCACGATGGAGTGGTACGACCAGAAGGCTCCGATCGCCCTGATCCAGCAGATGGACGAAACGCTCGCCGAATGGTCGCGGCAGACCGGACAGGCCGATCCTGCCTGGAGTCCCGGCGACCTGGTGAACCGGGTCTTCGGTAAACCGCGGGCCGAGCGTGACCCGACCATGCCGAAGTTCGACGAGCTTCACGAACAGTTGGTGTCGGACGAACTCGGACCGATCATGGTCGGACATCGCGGCAACGCGACGCTCAGGGAAATGCTCAACGGCGGGCGAGCGGTGTTGCTCCAAGGAGACAACGTGCAGCAACTCGTCGTGCTGCGCGCGCGGCCCGGGAAGGGCGAGTACCAGCGGACGATCCCGAACCAGACCACCAGGATCAGCCACGAGACCGTCAACCGCGACGGGAGCAGCTACCGGCACGGTTGGCTGGGACAGCTCGGGTTCGGCGTGCTGCACATGGTCGGGCGGTCCGGCGAACCGGCGATGCTGTCGATAACCGGTGCGTTGTTCACGCACAGCCGAATGAAGGGGCTCGAGCGCAGCCAAGAGAACAGGGAAACGTTGAAGGCCGAGTCGAGCGGCGACCGCCTCCAGTTCACGCACGCCCTGACCGTCGACCTGGATGTCTACCCGTACCAGGGTCCCGGTGTCTACACCAGACTGTTGAACAAGTTGTTGCCAGGCCAGCTCGCCGAGTTGGCGCCGCGCGTCATCGGAGAGCCATGGCGCCACGAATTCACCTTCCGGCCGGGCACCGTTCGGTCCACGGTCCCGCGGGAAGAATGCGTTCCGGTCGAACCGATCGAGTCCGTGACCGGTTCGCTACGGGAGTGGCAACGCGATCAGCAGCGGTCGCTCGGCTTGTCGGACGATGCGACGCTCTACGTCGACCAGTTCCCCGCGCCGGGGCTGCACACCCGACTACACGAGATCATCCGCGGCGAGTCCGAAGCGGACCGTCCGCGGCTCCCGATGCGCCCCGGGGCGGCGAACCAACTGTTCGCGGATGCCAGCCGGCGTGCGGATCTCCTGCGCGATGCCATGACCGAAGCGGGGCATGTGGTCGACCTGATCGACGGCCCGGTGCGTCGGGTGAAGATCACCGTCGATCTCGAACAGCGTGAACTGCTCGGGGTGGTCGAGAATGGCTCGCGGACCAGAGATGTTTCGCAGTCCGAAAACCTGAAGCTGACCTCGGATCACAAGACCGAATTCGGCATGACCCACACCACCCAGCTCCGGGCACCGGCCGTCGCCGGTGAGGGAAACCGCCCGGTGCTGGGAGCGTTGAGCCTGGGCCACCCGCTCGCGCAACGGACGCGCGAGCACCAGAACGAGGTCTCGACCGAGACGAAATCTGCGGAAGACAACGGTGAGCAGACCTGGTACCGGGTGCGGGTGACCCCTCGGTGGCACGTTCTCGGTTCCGGTCGGCGCGAAAAGTTGCCGGCTCCGGCGCGGAAGGTGCTGCGGACGGGCCAGTGGCTCGCGTCGGCGGGACGACGGTTTCCGGCCTTCTGGCGAAAGGTGGTGCGCGCGGATCAGTGGTTGATGCTCGCGTCCGCGGATCGGCAACGGGAGTTTCCGGATTTCCTGCGCAAGGTGCTGAACACGGGACGGGACGGCCGCTCGGACGAGCCGATCGAGCTGGTGGTGAACCAGCGCGGGCTCGAAGACCTCGGCCTGCACGTACCCCGGGTCGATGACCCGCTCCGGGACTGGCTGATCTACGACCGTTGGCTGAACCCCGGTCAGGAGGGGGCGCCGGACGGTGCGGGCCAGGATCGGGCGCCCGCCGATACGGCCGGCCCTGATCGCGCTGAGGTGACCGTCGACGAGATCGGCGGACCGTTCATGAGTGGCGCGTTGCCGCCGGTCGAGCGTGATCACGAGGTCGAGGCGACCCTGGCCGCGGACGAAGCGGACCCGATGAGCGGGCGCGTCGTTTCGGCGCCGGAAAGCACAGAAGGCACGGCCGGTGCCGAGAGT
>DASSAD010000293.1:0-9800 GCA_035685725.1 Amycolatopsis sp.
CCCGGTGATCCCGCTGGCCCGCAACCAGGCGCTCGCCATCGGGGTCACGTCCTACCGCGGCGGCGTCTACTTCGGACTCAACGCCGACCGCAAGGCGGTGTCCGACGTGGGGTATCTGGCCCTGATGATCGAAGAGTCCCTGGCGGAATTGCAGGGTGCCCGATGGTGAGAGAACGTGCAGTGGTGAGCACGCGCGCCGCGCGTTCGCGCGGCCGGGAAAAACAGAACCGAAGGGGTGCGCACAGGTGAGGGTCTATCTCCCCGCGACGATCGGGATGCTGCGGAAGTTGGTTTCCGAGGGGAAGTTCCAGCCGGTCGGCGCCACCGGGTTCGCGCTCACCCCGGCCTTGCGTGAGTCGTACATGAGCGGGTCCACCGAAGAACTCGAATACGCGGCGTTGCTGGACGCGGCGAGGGCGTCGTTGCGGCTGCTGTCCGACGACGGCAAGGAGCGGCAGCGGCGGGTCGTGGTCTCGGTCGACGTGGAGAACGCCACCTTCCGTCCGGACCTCGACGCCGCCGTGGTCCGGCTGGCCGGGCCGATCGTGCTGGACGACGTGGCGGCGGTGCACGTCGACACGGAGGAGGCCGAGGAGGCGGTCCGTGCCGCCGCCGAGGTGATCGACGCGGCCGACCTGGGGGATCCGGACGCGGAGTTCGCGCTCGGTGACGCCGAGGATCACGAGCTCGCCTGGTATGCCCCGCAAGAGCTGCCTTTCCTGCTGGAACTGCTTTAGCGTGAGGACGGGGGCCATCCGTCATCACCCCGGGAGGAAGAGATGGACGCCGTCACGAACGTGCCAACGCCGGCGAACGAGCCGGTGCGGGGCTACGCGCCTGGTTCCGCGGAACGCGCCTCGCTGCTCCGCCGGATCGCCGAGCTGGAGGGGGAGAAGCAGGAGCTGCCCCAGACCATCGACGGGCAGCGGCGGCCGGCCGGTGGCGAGGTGTTCGAGGTCGTCCAGCCGCACGACCACGGCCACGTGCTCGGCGTCTCGGCGCAGGCCACCCCCGAGGACGTGGCCGACGCGGTCACGGCCGCGAAGCGCGCCGCGCCCGGCTGGCGCGAGCTGCCCTTCGACGAGCGGGCCGCGATCTTCCTGCGGGTCGCGGATCTGATCGCCGGGCCGCACCGGGACACCATCAATGCCGCGACCATGCTCGGGCAGTCGAAGTCGGTCCAGCAGGCCGAGATCGACGCGGCCTGCGAACTGATCGACTTCCTGCGGTTCAACGTGCACTACGCCCGCCGGATCCTGGCCGAACAGCCGAACTCGGCGCCGGGGACGTGGAACCGCATGGAGTACCGGCCGCTCGACGGGTTCGTCGTGGCGATCACGCCGTTCAACTTCACCGCGATCGCGGGTAACCTGCCCACCTCGCCCGCGCTGATGGGGAACACGGTGGTGTGGAAGCCGACCCCGACGCAGCAGCTGGCCGCGCACTACACGATGCGGGTGTTCGAAGAGGCCGGCCTGCCCCCGGGCGTGATCAACCTGGTGACCGGTGACGGGCGGGCGGTCAGCGAGGTGGCGCTGGCCGATCCGGGGTTCGCCGGGCTGCATTTCACCGGTTCCACCGCGACCTTCAAAATGCTCTGGCGCCGGATCGCGGAGAACCTCGACCGCTACCGGTCCTATCCGCGGATCGTCGGGGAAACCGGTGGCAAGGATTTCGTCGTCGCGCATTCTTCGGCGAACGCGGACAAGCTGGCCGCCGCACTGGTGCGCGGGGCCTTCGAATACCAGGGGCAGAAATGCTCGGCCGCGTCGCGCGCGTACCTGCCGCGGTCCCTTTTCGACGGTGGGTTGCGGGAGCGGCTGGCCGACCTCACGCGCACCGTGAAGTTCGGTGATATCACCGATTTCTCCCTCTTCGGGGGTGCGGTGATCGATGCCCGCGCGTTCGCCAGGCACCGGGCTCTGCTGTCCGCCGTGGACGACGATCCGGAGCTGGCCGTACTGGCCGGCGGTCACTGTGACGATTCGGTCGGGTATTTCGTCGAACCGACCGTGCTGGTGTCGGAGAATCCGGCACACAAGTTCTTTTCGACCGAATACTTCGGCCCGATCCTGGGTGTGCACGTGTATCCGGACAACGAGTACGAGCGAATTCTGGAACTGGTGGACAGCGGTTCCCCGTACGCGTTGACCGGTGCGGTGTTCGCCGACGACCGGGCGGCGGTGCGACAGGCGCATGAGGCGCTGCGGTTCGCCGCGGGGAACTTCTACGTCAACGACAAGCCGACCGGGTCGATCGTCGGCCAGCAGCCCTTCGGCGGCTCGCGCGCCTCCGGCACCAACGACAAGGCGGGTTCGATGTTCAATCTGCTCCGCTGGGCGAGCCCGCGCTCGATCAAGGAGACCTTCGACGCGCCTTCGGGCATCGGCTATCCCCACATGGGCTGACACGCTTCGGAACGGGGCCCCGGGCACCGCGCCCGGGGCCCCTCCGGGCGTCAGCTGGACTGGAGGTCGCCGACCTGGTCGGCGGGCGGGGCCTGGACGTCCACCGGGGTTCCCCAGTCGGAGTAGGAGATGGTCGCCGTGAAGGTCTGGGCACTCGCCGGCGCACCGGAGGCCTTCATGATCGCGCTCATGTCCTCACTGACCTGGACCGGCAGGTCGTCGCGGTTCAGCCACAGCTCCAGCGGGATCGTCTGGACCTGGCTGGTGAGCTTCTGCAACTGGTCGGCGGGGATGCCGACGGACTGCAGCTTGTCGGCGACCTTGGCGAAGTCGAGGCTGATCCAGTAGTGGCTGACCTGCTGGCCGTCGAGCATGGTCTGCTCGCTCCGGGTGATGGTGCCCGCCGCCTGGACCTGCTGGAGGTACTGGGTCGGGTCGTTCTGCCCGCTGCTCAGGCTGGAGCTGAGCATCTTGCCCATCGGGCTGTCCGGGGTGATCCTCGCCCACGGCTTGCCGCCGGTGACCATGCCGCTCGCGGCCGCGGGCAGCCGGAGGTACATGGTCTCGTCGACGACCCGCACCTCCTCGGAGTCTCCGCCGACGTTCATGGTCACGTCCATCGCGGTATTCGGGCCGTCGAAGCGACCCGAACCCTGACCGGAGAGCTGCTGCCCGCCGATCGACTCGGTAATGGCCATCTTGGCCGACTTCGCCTGGCTGGTCTTCGCCGTGGCGGCTCGCACCAGATCCTGCGCGTTGCTGAACAGGGTCGCGCCGGCCGGACCGGGCGCGGGTTGCCCGTTCCCGGGGTTCGTGCCGCACGCGGCCAGGGTGGCGACCAGCGCGAGCCCACCCGCGAGCAGCGGGGATTTCGTCATGTATTCCTCCAGAGAGAATTTTCCCTGGTTTGGACGCGGATGGGGCGCTTACGGTTCCAGTCCGGAACGGGACGCGAGCAGGCGGCGCAGCGAGGCGAGGCGCCGGCGGTCGGGAACCTCGTCGAGCATGCAGTCCGGGTCCTGGGGCGGGCCGAGATGGCCACAGCCGGGCGGGCATTCCTCGGCCGCCTCGGCGAACTCGGAAAACGCGATCACGATGTCGTCGGCCGTGATGTGCGCGAGTCCGAACGACCGCACGCCCGGGGTGTCGATCACCCAGCCGCCCTCGGGTAGCGGGAGCGCGACCGCCGCGACCGAGGTGTGCCGGCCCTTGCCGACCGCGCTGACCACGCCGGTGGCCAGCTCCGCGTCCGGGACGAGCCGGTTGACCAGTGTCGACTTGCCGACCCCGGAATGCCCCACCAGTGCGGAAACCTGGCCGCGCACGGTGTCGGCCAGCGGCAGTGAATCCTCGTCGTGGCGGGTGACCAGGGCCGGTACCGCCAGCTCGGCGTAGCGGGCCAGCAGGTCGCCGGGATCGGCGAGGTCGGCCTTGGTGAGGCAGAGCACGGGTTGCAGCCCGCCCGCGTAGCAGGCGACGAGGCAGCGGTCGATGAACCCGGTGCGCGGTGGGGGGTCCGCCAGTGCGGTGACGATGAGCAGTTGCTCGGCGTTGGCCACCACGATCCGTTCGTACGGGTCGGTGTCGTCGGCGGTGCGGCGGAGCACGCTGGACCGCTCCTGGACCCGCACGATCCTGGCCAGCGTGTCGGGCCGGCCGCTGACGTCTCCCACCAGGCCGACCTCGTCGCCGACCACGACCGGCGTCCGGCCCAGCTCACGGGCCCGCATCGCGGTCACCAGCCGGCCGGGATCGCCGCCGACGGCGCAGGTCCAGCGGCCCCGGTCGACCGCGACGACCATCGCGCTGGTCGCGTCGGCGTGCTCGGGCCGGCGCTTGCTCCGCGGCCGGGAACCGCGCCCGGGGCGCACCCGGACATCGCTTTCGTCCAGCCTGCGCCAGTCCCGTGCCGCCAAATTCCCGTCCCCTTGTCCGCCTGGTTTGCTCAGATGATGTCACGATGGGGTCGCCGGTACCCGGGTGCGAAGGAGTTGGGCGAGATGTGCGGCCGCTATTCGGCATCGAAGAGCCCGGCCAAGCTGGTCGAGGAATTCGGCGCCGCGGACGAGACGGAAGGCAAGGCGCGCGAGGACGACTACAACGTCGCGCCGACCAAGAACGTGGTCACCGTCGTGCAGCGCCATCCACGGGACGCCGAGGGGAACACCCTGGTCGAGGAGCCCACCGCGCGCACCCTGCGGCTGATGCGCTGGGGGCTGGTCCCGTTCTGGGCCAAGGACCCCGCCGTGGGCAACCGCATGATCAACACCCGGGCGGAGACCGCGACCGAGAAGCCGGCCTTCAAGCGGGCGCTGGCGCGGCGCCGCTGCCTGGTGCCGGCGGACGGCTGGTACGAGTGGCGGCGGGCGGGAAAGACCAGGGAACCGTTCTTCATGACCGGCCCGGACGCCGCGTCGCTGGCCTTCGCCGGGATCTGGGAAAGCTGGCGGGACAAGAACGAACCCGAAGCCGCCCCGCTGATCACCTTCTCGATCATCACGACCGCCGCCACCGGCCGGTTGACCGACATCCACGACCGCATGCCGCTGCTCGTGCCCGCGCGGAACTGGGCGGCCTGGCTGGACCCGGACCGCGAGGACGCGACCGGACTGCTGGCGCCCGCGCCGGATCTGGTCGACGCGCTGGAGCTGCGCCCGGTCTCGGACAAGGTCAACAATGTCCGCCACAACGGCGCTGAACTGATCGAGCGGGTCGAGCCACCGGCGCCCGGGCTCGACGCGACTTTGTTCGAGGTGTGATGACGGTATCCTTCGTACTGTGCGTGACCGGACACCGCGGAGCGGGGCCGCGCGCACTCGGCCATCTCCGTTACCAGGCGGCCAGCACATGACATCGCTGACGATCGAAACCCCGCACGGCCCGGCCCGTGCCGAACTGCACTGCGCCGAGGAGGGCTTCACGGTCCTGCTGCTCGGCCACGGCGCCGGCGGCGGGATCGCCGCCAAGGACCTGGTCGCGGTCACCCGGGCGGCGCAGGCCGCGGGGGTGCACGTGGCACTGGTCGAGCAGCCCTACCGGGTCGCCGGCCGCCGGGCACCGGCGCCGGCCAAGCAGCTCGACGCCGCCTGGCTGGCCGTCGCCGACGAGCTGGCCGAACGGTTCGACGACCTGCCGCAGGTGTTCGGCGGGCGCTCCTCCGGCGCCAGGGTCGCCTGCCGGACGGCAGCGGCCGGGCAGGCCGTGGCGGTGCTGTGTCTCGCTTTTCCGGAGCATCCACCGGGCAAACCGGAGAAGACCCGCCAGGCCGAACTCGACGCCGTCGAAGTGCCCACTTTGGTGGTGCAGGGCGCGACCGACCCGTTCGGCCGACCGCGGCCCGGCCCGCATCACGAGGTTGTCGTCATTGCCGGTACGCACTCGCTGGACGCCGACCTCGACGGGTTGTCCCGCGTCACGTCGGAATGGCTGGCACGGGTGCTTCGCCCGCTCGCCTGACGGCGATCACGCGGCGGCGATCGGAGCGAGCACCGCTTCGGTGAGGCGGATCAGGTCCTCGGGCGCCAGTTCCAGTTCCAGGCCACGGCGTCCCGCCGAGCAGAACACCGTCTCGAAGGCCCGGACCGACTCGTCGATCACCACGGGCAGCCTGCTCCGCTGGCCGAGCGGGGAGATGCCGCCCAGGACGTAGCCGGTGGCGCGCTGGGCGGCGGCCATGTCGGCCATGCGTGCGCGCTTCCCGCCCGCGGCCGCGGCGAGCGCCTTGAGATCGAGCTGTCCGGTGACCGGAACCACGCCCACCGTGAGCGCGCCGTCCACGTCGGCGACCAGCGTCTTGAAGACCCGCGCGGCTTCGACGCCGAGCGCTTCGGCGGCCTCGGTGCCGTAGGACTCGTGTTTCGGATCGTGGTCGTACCCGTGCAGCCGGTGCTCGACCTTCCGCTTGGTCAGCAATGCGGTCGCCGGAGTTCCCTTACCCGCCATATGCTGCAGGTTATCGGGTGCGGAATGCCGGGGAATGCCACTGAGTATTCGATTGTTGTGCATATCGTGGCTAACAAGCTGACGCAACCTCCGCGGCGTGTGCGGACCATCACCCGGTCCGCTGTGTCCGGCTCGGGTAACCGTGCCCGCGTATCCTCAAGGCCGACATGCGCGCACTCCACGGGGGGTGCGAGCGGCTTCGAAGCGCACGGGGAAGGGAATGGTTTGCCGAGCACGCAGAATTCCGCGGCGCTACCGTCCGGCTCGACCGAGCAGGAGCGTGCCGAACGCTTCGAGCGCGATGCGATGCCGTTGCTGGACCAGCTGTACTCCGCCGCGATGCGGATGACCCGTAACCCGGCCGACGCCGAGGACCTGGTCCAGGAGACCTATCTCAAGGCCTACGGCGCGTTCGCGTCGTTCAAGGAGGGCACGAACCTCAAGGCCTGGCTGTACCGGATTCTCACCAACACCTACATCAACGGCTACCGCAAGCGGCAGCGGCAGCCGGTCCAGCAGCCGACGGAGGAGATCACCGACTGGCAGATCGCGCAGGCGGAGAGTCACACCTCCAGCGGACTGCGTTCGGCCGAGGTGGAGGCGCTCGACCGGCTGCCGGACACCGACGTCAAGGCGGCACTCCAGCAGCTGCCCGAGGAGTTCCGGCTGGCGGTGTACCTGGCCGACGTCGAGGGTTTCGCCTACAAGGAAATCGCCGAGATCATGGACACCCCGATCGGCACCGTGATGTCCCGGCTGCACCGTGGACGCGCGCAGCTGCGGACCCTGCTCGCGGACGTGGCGCGTGAGCGGGGCTTCATCCGGGCCGCCCGGCAGGAGGTTGCGCGATGAGCTCCGATTCCGCCCGGGACAAGGCGAAGGACAAGCTCGACTGCCAGGAGGCGCTGGCCGAGATCTTTCAACTGCTTGATCGGGAATGCAGTCCGGAGCGGGACGCCGAGCTGCGGCGGCACATCGACGATTGCCCGCCCTGCCTCGAGGAATACGGCATCGACGAGCACCTGAAGCAGTTGCTGGCCCGCAAGTGCGGCGGTGACCATGCCCCGGACGAGTTGAAGCACAAGCTGCGCGCGTCGATCCGGAAGGTGGTCGGCGAGCGGGGCGGCCTGACCGTCGAGCGCACCGAGGTCAGCATCGAACGTCGCGACTGACCGCGCCGGGACGCGGCCCTCGCGCGGCCGGAAGTGCCCGGCCGGTCCCGTGAACAGCCTGGATGTGAAAAAGGTCCCAGCGGATGTTCCGCCGGGACCTTTTTCGCGGGCAAGCTCAGGCGTTGGGCTTCTTGCCGTGGTTGGCGCCGTTCTTCTTCCGGTCGCGGCGCTTCCGGGCTCGCTTCGACATGTCAACTCCTCCATCTGACTGTGCCCTTCAGTGTGTCATGCTGTGACGGTGGCCCAGAGCGGGGCAGGAAGGTGACTGGAGCTTGTCGACGCTTTCCGATCTTCTGGCCGAGAACACCGGCCTTTCCGGCGAAGCCGCCGACCACCTGCAGGCCGTCGTGGCCGAGTGGCAGCTGCTCGCCGACCTGTCGTTCGCCGATTTCCTGATGTGGGTACCGGTCTCGGCGGAGCTGAACGAGCAGGGTGGCGACTTCGTGTGCGTCGCGCAGGCGCGGCCCACGACGGCTCCCACCGCGCACCCCGAGGACGTGGTCGGCACCCGGTTCACCGTCGACGAGCATCCCCAGCTGGCGCGTGCGATCCGTGAGGTGCGGATCTGCCAGGAGGAGGAGCCGCACTGGTACCGCGACCTTCCGATGCGCCGGGAGGCCGTGCCGGTCAGCTTCGGCGGAGGCGTCATCGCGGTGCTCAGCCGCGAGACCAACCTGGCGGTGCCGCGCGTGCCCAGCGCGCTCGAGGTCGCCTACCTCGGCAGTGCCGGGGATCTGTGCCAGATGATCGCCGACGGCACCTTTCCCCCGCCCGACAGCCAGACCGACGTGCACACCAGCCCGCGCGTGGGTGACGGACTGATCCGCCTCGACGCGGGTGGAAACGTCGTCTATGCCAGCCCGAACGGGTTATCCGCCTATCACCGCATGGGACACGAGGCCGATCTGGTCGGCACCCGCCTCGCGCCGGTGACCCGGTCGCTGATCCGGGACCCGTTCGATGCGACGGAGGTCGCGCACCGGATCCTCGACTCGCTGGACGGCAAGCCGGGCAGCCGCACCGAGGCCGACTCGCGGCGCGGCGCGGTCGTGCTCTTCCGCGCGCTCCCGCTGCGCCCGCACGGGCAGCCCGCCGGGGCGCTGGTGCTCGTCCGGGACGTCACGGAGGTGAAGCGCCGCGATCGCGCGCTGCTGTCCAAGGACGCCACGATCCGCGAGATCCACCACCGCGTGAAGAACAACCTGCAGACGGTGGCCGCGCTGCTGCGCCTGCAGTCCCGGCGGACGCCGAGCCCCGAGGCCCGGCAGGCGCTCACCGAGTCCGTGCGTCGGGTCGCGTCGATCGCGATGGTGCACGAGGCGCTGTCGGTTTCGGTGGACGAGCGGGTGGATCTCGACCAGTTGCTGGACAAGGTCCTGCCGATGGTCGGCGAGGTGGCCACCGCCGAGTCCCGGGTGGGCATCGCGCGGACCGGCTCGTTCGGCATCGTGGTGGCCGAGCTCGCCACACCGCTGGTGATGGTGCTCGCCGAGCTGGTGCAGAACGCGGTCGAGCACGCCTTCCCGGACGGGCGGCCGGGCAAGGTGGAGATCGCCGTCTCGCGCTCGGCGCGGTGGCTCGACGTGCTCATCCGCGACAACGGCCGCGGCCTGCCGCCGGGATTCTCGCTGGAGCGGGCCGACGGACTCGGTCTGCAGATCGTCCGCACGCTGGTGGAGTCCGAGCTGCGTGGGTCGCTCTCACTCCGGAAGCTGCGCGACGGCACCAAGCACGGTACTGAAGCCGCGCTTCGCATTCCGCTTTCCCGCCGCCTCTGACGGCTTTCCGGCGAAACCGCGGCGGCCCTCCGGTCGCCGGGCGTGGCGAACCGGCGACGCTCTGTCCGTTGTGGACGATGTTGATATTGAAGTCCTGGTATGCCAACGAATCCGGACGCACCAGGGCCGGTACCCGGGGGGATGGGTACCGGCCCTGTACGTCTTCGGAAACTGCGAACCGATGCGAACCCCGGAGCGGGGGCACGCTTCAGTCAGAGACGCATGAAATTCAGGCGTTGCTGCGCATACCGATGTGAGCGCGACGCCGCTTGAGAGCGCGGCGTTCGTCCTCGCTCATCCCGCCCCACACGCCGGCGTCCTGTCCGCTGGCCAGAGCCCAGGCCAGGCAGTCGGAAGCCACGGTGCAGCGGTGGCATACGGATTTCGCCTCGGCGATCTGCAGCAGAGCGGGCCCGCTACTTCCCACCGGGAAGAACAGTTCGGGGTCCTCGTCTCGGCAGGCCGCGTCGTGGCGCCAGTCCATTTCTGTGAGCTCCTTC
>DASSAD010000294.1:0-15851 GCA_035685725.1 Amycolatopsis sp.
CTACGTGGCGTGGTCGCGCTGGACGGTCCGTCGGGAACCGGGAAGACCACGGTGGCCCGCAGGCTCGCCGACCGGCTCAGCGCCGGGTATCTCGACACCGGTGCCATGTACCGGGTGGTCACGCTGGCGGTGCTGCGCGCGGGTGTCGACCCGGTCGACGACGCACGCGTGGCCGCGGTCGCGGGTGACACCGACTTCACCATCGGTACCCGGCCCGAACGCCCGGTCGTCACGATGGGCGGCGAGGACGTCACGGCGGCGATCCGGGGTAACGACATCAATCACAGCGTCTCCGCCGTGTCCGCGGTGCCGGCGGTGCGTGAGTTGTTGGTGGCCCGGCAGCGAAAGATCATCGACGAGGTGGCCGCGGAGGTCGGGGGCATCGTGGTCGAGGGGCGTGACATCGGCACGGTCGTCGCGCCGGACGCGCCGTTGAAGGTGTACCTGACCGCTTCCCCGGAGATCCGGGCCGCGCGCCGCAGCGCCCAGGACTCGGCCGCCGGCCGGGAATCCAGCCAGGCCGCCGCGCTCGCCTCCGTGGACCGCCGGGACCGTCTCGATTCCAGCCGCGCGACCTCGCCGCTGCGGCCCGCCGAGGACGCCGTGCACGTGGACACCTCCGAGCTCACGATCGACCAGGTGATCGTCGCGCTGGCCGAGCTGGCCTGCCAGCGCCGGATGCTCGACGAGCATGCCGCCGATCCCGCCGCCGAGGTCACCCGGTGAGTTCGGCGGGCCTTCCCGACGGTGCCGTCGGCTGGCTCCACGACCTTTCCCGGGTCGTCGGGCGTTACTGTTTCCGGCCCGCCTTCCGTATCCGGATCCGGGGTCTCGACCGGGTGCCGAGGACCGGTCCGGTGCTGGTGGTGGCCAACCACAGCTCGATGCTGGAACCGCCGGTCATCTTCGGAATGTTGCCGCGCCGCTCGACGTTCCTGGTGAAGGAGGAGATGTTCACCGGTGCGGTGGGGTGGTTCTTCCGGCGGATCGGCCAGGTGCCGGTCCGCCGGGGAGAACCGGACCGGGCGCCGTTGCTGGCCGTGGTGGGTGTCCTTTGCGCGGGCGGGCTGGCCGGGGTGTTCCCGGAGGGCACGCGCGGCGCGGGGGATGTGACCGCCGCCGAGCGCGGCGCGGCCTGGCTGGTGCGGGCCTCGGGCGCGGTGGTGCTGCCGGTGGCGACCAGGGGAACCCGGCGGCCGGCGAACCGCAAGCGCCGGTTCCGGCCGCGGGTGGATGTGGTGGTCGGCGAGCCGTTCACCCTCGAAGTGGGCAAGGGCAGGGCCGGGCTGGAGGAGGCCACCGAGCGGCTGCGCGACCGGCTCGCCACCCTGGTGGGAACTCTCGACCAGCAGCGCGCGATGGAAAAGAAAGCGGAACTATGACAGACGTGGACGACGGGACCTGGTCGGACGAGGCGGAATTCGCCGCGTTCGAGGCCGGTGACGGCGAGCCTGGTGACGGTGAGGCCGAAGTCGACGACCAGGGTGGGCTCGGCCAGCCGGTACTCGCCGTGGTCGGGCGGCCCAACGTGGGCAAGTCGACCCTGGTCAACCGGATCCTGGGCCGCCGTGAGGCGGTCGTGCAGGACGTGCCGGGGGTGACCCGGGACCGGGTGGCCTACGACGCGCAGTGGAACGGCCGTCGTTTCACTCTCGTCGACACCGGTGGCTGGGAGCCCGGCGCCACCGGCCTGCAGGGTGCGGTGGCCGCGCAGGCCGAACTCGCGATGTCCACTTCGGACGCCGTGCTGCTGGTGGTGGACGCCTCGGTCGGCGCGACCGCGACCGACGAGGCCGTGGCCAAGGTGCTCCGCCGGTCGAAGCGACCGGTGCTGCTGGCCGCGAACAAGGTCGACGACGAGCGGCTGCTTGCCGACGTCGCTTCGCTGTGGTCGCTCGGGCTGGGCGAGCCGATGGCGGTCAGCGCCCTGCACGGGCGCAGCTCCGGCGATCTGCTCGACGCGATCGTCCACGCGTTGCCCGAAGCGCCCCGCGACATGGAACGTTCGACGGGCCCGCGGCGCGTCGCGCTGGTCGGTAAGCCGAACGTGGGCAAGTCGAGTCTGCTCAACAAGCTCACCGGCGAGGAGCGTTCGGTGGTCGACTCGGTGGCCGGCACCACCGTCGACCCGGTCGACTCGCTCGTCGAACTCGATGGCCAGACCTGGCGGTTCGTCGACACCGCGGGGCTGCGCAAGCGGGTGCACAGCGCCAGCGGCACCGAGTACTACGCCTCGCTGCGCACCAAGGCCGCCATCGACGCCGCCGAGGTGGTGATCGTCCTGCTCGACGCCAGCGAGCCACTGTCCGAACAGGACCTTCGAGTGCTGACCATGGTGGTGGAGTCCGGGCGCGCCTGCGTGCTGGCGCTCAACAAATGGGACCTGGTCGACGAGGATCGCCGGTACCAGTTGGACAAGGAACTCGACCGCGGCCTGGTGCGGGTGCCGTGGGCGGAGCGGGTGAACGTCTCGGCGCTGACCGGGCGTTCGGTGCGCAAGCTCGCGCCCGCGCTGCGGACCTCGCTCGCGTCCTGGGACCAGCGGGTGCCGACCGGTCAGCTCAACAGCTGGCTTTCCGAGCTGATCGCGGCGACCCCGCCGCCGGTGCGCGGCGGCAAGCAGCCGAAGGTGCTCTTCGCGACCCAGGCGGCGATCCGGCCACCGACGCTGGTGCTGTTCACCACCGGGTTCCTGGAGGCGGGGTACCGCCGGTTCGTCGAGCGGAAGTTCCGGGAACGCTTCGGTTTCGCGGGCAGCCCGGTGCGCATCAACGTCCGGGTCCGCGAGAAGAAGCCCAAGAAGACCCGCTGACCGCACGAGCGGCGTTCGCCGGATCGGCTCGTTCAGGAGGGTGGTCTGGCTGGTTCGGTTTCGACCAGCCAGATCGGATCGTCGGCGCAGTCGATCCGGATGCCCTCGGCCACCGGTGCCAGACTCGTGCGCAGCACTCGTAACCAATCGCCGCCGACTTTTCCGAACGGTCCCGGTATTCCGGCGCCGTAATAGAAGGTGCGAACCTGGTTGTGGATGCGGCGAGCGGGCTGGGTCCAGTCGAGGTGGCCGAATTCGGGTTCCATCAGGCCGGCGAGCGTTGCGTGATCCTCGTTCTGTGGCTCACCGCCGTACCCGGCTGAGACGCGCACGAGTGCCACCGCGAGCACATCCCTGATTACGGGAGTCACGTGCTGCCAGAGATCTTCGAACGTGACGAACTCCGGAAGGGCGATCCCGCGGTGTTGGGCGACTATGTTTCCGGAATCGATCCGGTCGTCCATCCAATGGACCGTGACGCCGATGTGTGGATCACCGTTGCGGATGGCCCATTGGACCGGAGCGGGCCCCCGATAACGGGGGAGCAGCGAAGTGTGGACGTTCAGTATGCCGAGTCTGGGCGCGTCCAGGACGGTGCGGGGTAGCCGCCACGAGAGGCCGCATACCACCGCGAGATCGATATCGTATCCGCGCAGTGCTCGTGCGAGGCCGGCTGTGTTTCCGGGAAGCAGTAGGTCGAGTTCCCCGGGAATGTCGCCGAGAATGGCTTCCAGTTTGTCACCCAGGTGCGGGTAACTGGGCGTTCCCGGCCGACCGGAACGTCCGGTCAGGTACAGGGCAGGCAAATGTCCGCTCTGCGTGCAACCGCTGTTCAGCGCGCTGAAAATATCGGCACGAAAGGAGATGAGTGCGACGCGGAGTGCGGTGGCTGTCGAATCCGGCGGGCGACCGCCTCCGCGCGGTCGTTCGGTTTTGGGTGCTTCGTCGAATCTCACGATTCCGGTCCCGCCGACAGCCGGCCGACGCGATCGCGTAACCGCCTTGCGGCCGGATCGGTGAAGCCGATGAGAGCTTGCCCGGCGTCGGTCCAGTGCCGTCGGGCTTCGGTTGCCGCACCGGTCTGATCAAGAGCTGTCGCGAGGTTGTCCAGGGTGACCGCAAGAAGCCATTGCTCACCGTGCCGACTGTGGACGGACACCGCGCGCCTGTGGAAGTCGATCGCCTCCTGGTAGCGCCCGATCGCGCGGTACGCTTCGCCGGTCGCATCCCAGGCCACTGCCGCCCTGGTCTGGTCACCAAGCCTGAGTTGCAGGGTAGCGGCCCGGTGAAGCGATTCGAGAGCATCTTCCGGCAGTTCCCGGACCAACTGCACGCGGCCCAGCTCTACCAGCCACCAGGCCTCCCAAGCCCGGTTGTTGCGTTCGCGGGCGATGTCCAGGGCTTCCTGTATCGCTTCGGCCGCTTCGCCGAGGTTTCCCATTCCGCGGTGGATCTGGCTGGCACACCGCAACACGTCACCCTCGCCACCCGGATCACCGAGCTCGCGGTACAGGGCCAACGCGCGCTGGACGTGTCGTCGCGCGTCCTCGAACCGGTCGAGTTCGCAGCAGACATTCGCCAGGTTGCCCACCGCGACGGCTTCCCACATGCGATCGTTCAGTTCCGTCGCGAGCGTGTGGGTTTGCTCGAAGTACGACATCGCTTCGGTGAGCCGGCGACCGCGCAGCATGGCGAGTCCGATGCCGTTCGTCGATGATGCTCGACCGAGTCCGTCGTCGATATCCCGGCGAATCGTCAGGGCGGCCCGGTGAAAGGCGACCCCTTCGTCGAGTTGCTGGGATTGAACGTGCATCTTGCCGAGGCTTTCCAGGATCTCCGCCTCACCGAAACGATCGCCAACGTGACGGACAGCCCCCAGCGCTGTGCTGCTGGTGTCGCGCCAGTCGTCAAATTGGTTCAGATTGGCATAGATCCGGGTGCGCGAAGGAAACGGTCCAGCGCTTCATCGGGAGTCACCGGTGTTCCCGGGTCGTAACCCCGCAAGTTCACATACAACTGGCCGTCCGGAAACTGGTCCAGCACCTGATGCGCCCAATGCACCGCGAGTGAGGTCTTGCCGACACCGGCGGTTCCCACTACCACGCACAGGGCGGAGACCCTGGCCTCTGCTTCGTCTCCGGCCATAACGAGATCAAGCCGGGCAAGATCGTCGGATCGGTCCACGAAGCCACGTATGTCACCAGGTAGTTGTCGGGGAAGCGAACCTGTTCCTGGATCGCTCACCCGGTGGAAATGCACTCCACCGCTGACATCGCGGGCCTGTACCACGTAGTCGGCAGCCCCGGACAGCTCGGAGTGCGTTCCTTCGCGGGGTTGGATCCGGTCCCCGCGAAGCTCATCGTCTGCCATGGCTGTCCCCACGCGGACTTTGTTCTATCCCGCGGTGTGCGGTGGCCGCAGCCCGGCGACCGCGCGGTCGAAGAAGATGGCAATGTCTTCACCCGAGGCGTAAAGACGTTGAATGAATTCACGCCATCGAATGACTTCATCGGGATCTGTGGAGCGAACCGCCCCCTCGGCGGCGCCAACTTCACTGTATATCACCTGATATACGGTGTCCGGGCCCAGCGTCACAATTTCCGGAAGGCTGCCGTCCCGCTCGAGATTCGTGATATCGGTCGCGCTTACCACTCGAATTGTTCGCCGCATTCGCCGCGTTGCCGCAGTGAGTTCAGTTCCCACTGGAGATAAGGTGTGATCGGCTCCGCGACCACGCGGACTCGGTAAAAAGTGAGGCCAGTGCTCGCGGCCCGGCCGTAATACTCCGCCAGACTCTCTCGGCGTTCTCCGATGAGTCGGAGCGCGTCGTCCCAGTCTCCGCGCATGAAGGCGTCCCAACTCGGACTCCCGTCTTCCTGAAAGCTCTGTTGTCGCTCGAGCTTCCAGGAATCGCGCTCCTCGCTGCGCCACATGCGTGACTCGAAGTCGTGATGGTACGCGCCGAGTGCGAGACGTTGGCCGGTCAGGCTATTGCCGGGGGCCTGCATCAGGTATATCCGCTTTCGCCATGATCAGAACCTTACGGGGAATAACGACCAGTCGCTCGTCCTGGCCCACGCTCATCCTGGCGGGGAGTCGATCTCGGTAGGCCTCGGTCAGATCCATGCCGATCACGGCAAGATCGCCATTGTCGAGCTCCCACAAGTCGGGGCAGGTCGGTGTTTTGTCGGTGATCCCCAGCTCCGCGGGCGACTTTCCCCACCGCCGTACGAAGGATGCGGAAACGTCGGCTTTCCATCGAGACATCGTTAACTCCCCCCGTCATGGGTAAACGCCCGTTTATCAACGATACTACTCGTCGGTAAACTACACAAGATCAAGAACTGGCCTGGTTGCTTTTGTGATAAACTCACCAGTTCGCCTGAATCTTTCAGACCAAAAGGTGCAAGGGTTGCGACACAGCACCCGGTCGCCGCCGGGCAAGTCGCTGTCGTAACCTGTCCGTGGCCATACTTCTGATGGATTGATCGGATTTGCATTATTGGGTCTGTGTGTTGGTGCGGTCTCTCGCGGCCCGGGCATGGCTTGGCCGGTGGCCAAGGTCCTTGTTCAAGCGCCCGTAGAAAGGTAGCCGTGGGGGAATCCCCGGCGGGTCGGGGGCGGAGTGTGGTGCGGCAGGTCGCGGATTCGCTGCGATCCGGTGATGGTGGGCCGAGCTCAGCGGGCCGCTGCCGGGTGACGGGATCGAGGAGACGGCTCGCCGGCATGGCGGCGGACTCGGTTGGCCATGGCCGCGGTGCCGTTGTCGCCGGACCGGGCCCGCGGGCAAGACAGCCTCGTGCATGGCTTCCCTGCGCGCTCAGCGAGCGTGTGCGGCCGCCTTCACCAACGCCGCCGGCAACCTGTTGCCCGGCACCGAATGGCCGGGCAACTCCCGCGTGCCGCGGCCGGCCGCGCTGGGGCCGGCCGCAACCTGTCGCGAGCCGCCTACGTGCCCTGGTCCAGCACCTTGGCCGCGGCCAGGGCGAGCGGGTCCAGGGAGTCCGGTGCGGCCTCCGCCTCGCGGAGCAGGTCCGCGCGCATCCGCGGATCCCAGAAGGAGCGGATGTGGGCCGCGATCTCCGCCGCCGCGGCGGCGGGATCCCGGTGCCCGAACTGGGCCGCGATCTCGTTGGCCAGGCGGATCTGGGGTGAGGTCGTCGTCATCAGTCCACCAGGGCCGGTTCGGTCATTTCCCCGTGGGCCCGCTGTTTCCCGGACGTCTTCAGGCCCACCTGGACCGCCGTGACCTTGTACTCGGGGCAGTTGGTCGCCCAGTCGGAGTTCTCCGTGGTGACCACGTTCGCGCCGGTGACCGGATGGTGGAAGGTGGTGTAGACGACCCCGACCGGCATCCGGTCGGACAGCACGGCGTGCAGTGAGGTCGCGCCGACACGGCTGGCCAGCGTCACCTCGTCGCCGTCGGTGATGCCGCGCACCTCCGCGTCGTGCGGGTGGATCTCCAGGATGTCCTCCGGATGCCAGATCACGTTGCCGGTACGGCGGGTCTGCGCGCCCACGTTGTACTGGCTCAGGATCCGGCCGGTGGTCAGGATCAGCGGGTACTTGCGCGTGCTGCGTTCCTGGGTGGGCACGTACGGCGTCGGCACGAACCGGCCCTTGCCGCGCACGAAGGCGTCCACGTGCATGGTCGGCGTCCCCTCGGGAGCGGCGTCGTTGCACGGCCACTGCACGCTGCCCAGCTTGTCGAGCTTCGCGAAGGAGACCCCGGCGAAGGTGGGCGTGACCGCCGCGATCTCGTCCATGATCTCGCGCGGGTGGGTGTAGGCCATCGGGAAGTCCATGGCCTCGGCGATCTCGCAGACGACCTGCCACTCGTGCTTGCCGTTGCGGGGCGCCATCACCGGCCGTACCCGGTTGATCCGGCGTTCGGCGTTGGTGAACGTGCCGTCCTTCTCCAAGAACGACGTGCCGGGCAGGAAGACGTGCGCGAACTTCGCGGTCTCGTTGAGGAACAGGTCCTGCACCACGACCAGTTCCATGGCCTTCAGCGCGGCGGTGACGTGCTGGGTGTTCGGGTCGGACTGCGCGATGTCCTCCCCCTGCACGAACAAGCCGCGGAAGCTGCCGTCGACGGCGGCGTCGAACATGTTGGGGATGCGCAGGCCCGGTTCGGCTTCGAGTTCGCGCCCCCACAGCTGCTCGAACACGGTTCGCACCGCGTCGTCGGAGATGTGCCGGTAGCCGGTCAGCTCGTGCGGGAACGAGCCCATGTCGCACGAGCCCTGCACGTTGTTCTGTCCGCGCAACGGGTTGACGCCCACGCCTTCCCGGCCGATGTTGCCGGTGGCCATGGCCAGGTTCGCCATGCCCATCACCATGGTCGATCCCTGGCTGTGCTCGGTCACGCCGAGGCCGTAGTAGATCGCCGCGTTGCCGCCGGTCGCGTAGAGCCGCGCGGCGGCCCGCAGGTCCGCGGCCGGCACGCCGGTGATCGGCTCGGTCGCTTCCGGGCTGTTCTCCGCGCGCGCGATGAACTCGGCCCATGCCTCGAACTCCTCGCACCGATCATCCACAAAGGACTGATCGACGAGCCCTTCGGTCACCACGACGTGCGCGATCGCGTTGACCACGGCCACGTTGGTGCCCGGCGCGAGCTGGAGGTGGTGCGTGGCCTCGATGTGCGGCGAGCGCACCAGGTCGATGCGGCGCGGGTCCACCACGATGAGCTTGGCGCCCTCGCGCAGCCGGCGCTTCATCCGGGAGGCGAACACCGGGTGGCCGTCGGTCGGGTTCGCGCCGATCACGATGATGACGTCGGCCTCGGCCACCGACCGGAAGTCCTGCGTGCCGGCCGACGTGCCGAAGGTCTGCTTCAGCCCGTAGCCGGTGGGGGAGTGGCACACCCGGGCGCACGTGTCGACGTTGTTGTTGCCGAACGCCGCGCGCACCATCTTCTGCACCACGTAGACCTCTTCGTTGGTGCACCGCGACGACGTGATGCCGCCGATCGCGCCGATCCCGTGCCGCGCCTGCACTTCCCGCATCTTGTCGGCGACGTAGGTGATCGCGGTGTCCCAGTCGACCTCGCGCCATTCGTCGGTGATCTTTTCGCGGATCATCGGGTTCAGCTTGCGGTCCGGGTGCGTGGCGTAGCCGAAGGCGAACCGCCCCTTGACGCACGAGTGTCCCTCGTTCGCGTCGCCGTTCTTGTACGGCACCATGCGGACCAGTTCGTCGCCGCGCAGCTCCGCCTTGAACGAGCAGCCCACCCCGCAGTAGGCACAGGTGGTGACCACGCTGCGCGTCGGCATGCCGAGGTCGACCACCGACTTTTCCTCGAGCGTCGCCGTCGGGCAGGCCTGCACGCAGGCACCGCAGGAAACGCATTCGGAGTCCAGGAACAACTCGCCCGCGCTCGGCGAGACCTTCGAGGAGAACCCGCGGCCCTCGATGGTGAGCGCGAAGGTGCCCTGGATCTCGTCACAGGCGCGGACACACCGGGAACACACGATGCACTTCGACGGGTCGAAGTCGAAATACGGGTTGCTGGTGTCCTTCTCGGCGCTGAGGTGGTTCTCGCCCTCGTAGCCATAGCGCACCTGGCGCAGGCCGACCTGGCCCGACATGTCCTGCAGCTCGCAGTCGCCGTTGGCCGCGCAGGTCAGGCAGTCCAACGGGTGATCGGAGATGTAGAGCTCCATCACGCCCTGGCGCAGCTTTTCCAGCTTCGGTGTCTGCGTGCGTACCTTCATGCCCGGGGCGACCGGCGTGGTGCAGGAGGCGGGGGTCCCCCTGCGACCCTCGATCTCCACCAGGCACAGCCGGCACGAGCCGAAGGCCTGCAGGCTGTCGGTGGCGCACAGCTTCGGAATCTCCACGCCGCTCAGCGCGGCGGCGCGCAGGACGGAGGTGCCCTCGGGGACCGTGACCGGCAGCCCGTCCACCTCGATCGAGACCGTCGCCGGGCCCGCCTTGCCCGGCGTGCCGAGGTCCGGCTCCTTGAGCAGGCTCATCAGAAGTCCTTCCTTCCTCCGGCTACTTTCGCGGTGAAGTCCTCCGGGAAGTGCAGCAGGGCGCTGCGCACCGGATTGGGGGTCAGCCCGCCCATCGCGCACAGCGACCCGTCGGTCATCAGTTCACAGAGATCGTTCAGCAGCGCGAGGTTCCCGTCCGGATCCTGGCCGCCCACGATGCGGTCGATCACTTCCACGCCGCGCACCGAGCCGACCCGGCACGGGGTGCACTTGCCGCACGACTCCTCGGCACAGAACTCCATCGCGAACCGCGCCATCGCCGCCATGTCGACGGTGTCGTCGAACACGACGATCCCGCCGTGGCCCAGCATCGCGCCCGCTCCGGCGAAGGCTTCGTAGTCCATCGGCAGGTCGAAGCCGGATGCCGGGAGGTAGGCGCCGAGCGGCCCGCCGATCTGTGCGGCACGGACGGGCCGGCCGGAGCGGGTGCCGCCGCCGTAGTCGTTGATCAGCTTGTCGAGCGTGATGCCGAACGCGGTCTCGAACACCCCGCCCCGGGCGATGTTCCCGGCGAGCTGGAACACCTGCGTGCCGCGGGAGCGTTCGACGCCGAGGTCCGCGTACGCGGCGGCGCCCTCGGCCATGATCGCGGGCACGGACGCGAGTGTGAGCACGTTGTTGACGACGGTCGGCTTACCGAACAGGCCGGTGATCGCCGGGATCGGCGGCTTGGCACGGACCATGCCGCGCTTGCCCTCCAGGCTTTCCAGCATGGAGGTTTCCTCGCCACAGATGTAGGCACCGGCGCCGACGCGGACGAACAGGTCGAAGGACAGCCCGGAACCGAGGATGTCCTGGCCCAGCCAGCCCTCGCCGCGCGCGATGTCGATGGCCTGGCGCATCGTGGCCACGGCGTCGGGATATTCGGAGCGGATGTAGAGGTAGCCTTCGCTCGCGCCGACCGCGTGCGCGGCGATCGTCATGCCCTCGATGAGGCAGAACGGGTCGCCCTCCATCAGCATCCGGTCGGCGAAGGTGCCGCTGTCGCCCTCGTCGGCGTTGCAGCACACGAACTTCAGCTCGCCGGGCGTGTCCGCGACCGTCTTCCACTTGATACCGGCGGGAAAACCGGCGCCGCCCCGGCCGCGTAGTCCCGACTCGGTGACCTCCGCGACGACCTGCGCCGGCTCCGTGCGCAGCGCCGCGCGCAGGCCGGCCAAGCCGCCGTGGGCCAGGTAGTCCTGCGGGGACAGCGGATCGGTGACGCCCACCCTGGCGAAGCACAGCCGCTGCTGGTCGCGCATCCACGGCAGGTCGTCGACCAGACCCTGGCACAGCTCGTGGTCCGCGCCTTCGAGCAGGCCGCCCGCGACGAGTTCTTCGACGGCCTCCGGGGTGACCGGCCCGTAGCCGACCCGGCCGCGTTCGGTCTCGACCTCGACGAAGGGTTCGAGCCACAGCATGCCGCGGGAACCGTTGCGCACCACGGTGATCCGCTCGCCGGCCACCCGCAGCAGTTCGGCCGCGACGAGGTCCGCGCCGACCGAGAGGGCGGCGGAATCGCGGGGAACGTAGATCTTCATGAGCCCGCCGTTTCGTTCGCGAGGAGGGTGTCGAGCCGGGACACGTCGAGTCGGCCGTGCAGCCTTCCGTTGAGCTGGGCCGCCGGGCCGAGCGCGCAGTTTCCCAGGCAGAACACCTGATCCAGGGACACCGTGCCGTCCGGCGTGGTCTGCCCGGCCTTGATCCCGAGCACCTGCTCGGCATGCGCCAGCAGGGTTTCCGCGCCGACCGACTGGCAGGCCTCCGCGCGGCAGACGCGGAGTTCCGTGCGGCCGGCGGGTTCGGTGCGGAAGTCGGAGTAGAAGCTGACCACCCCGTGCACGTCGGCCCGCGACAGGTTCAGTTCCGCGGCCACGAGGCCGACGACCTCGCGGTCCAGATAGCCGAACTCTTCCTGCAAATGGTGCAGGATCGGCAACAGCGCACCCCGTTCACCCTGGTGCGCCGCGACCACGGCCCGTACGCGTTCGACGAGCGCTGGACTTTCCGCCATACCGCCTCCGCTCTGCGACGGTTGCTCCCATACTGTATGCAACCTACTCCGGAAGGCGCTCTCTCGAAAGGGGTGGAGCGCGTTCTCTGTCAAAAGGGTGACGTGCCGGGCGAAACAGTGATCATTCGTCCGGCCCGCGATTCCCCGTGCCGAGCCGGAATTCGGTGGTGGGAGGCCCGGTGAAGGTGTGGACCTGCCGGAACTTCAGTTCGGGGCACCGAGCGGCGCGGTGCAGAAGGGACCTCCCACGAATCGTGCGGACGCGCCGGTGGGGGCGGGCTGGTCCGCGAACTCGCCTGCGAACTTTTCGGCGTCGTCCACCGGGCGGTAGCCCAGCGCTTCGGCTTCGGCGAGGGAGTAGCCGCGACGGGTGTTGTCCGAAACACCCCAGATCACGCGGTAGCCGGGGGAGGGGCAGGCCAGACACGCCTCGAAGAGGCGGGCGGCGTCATCGGGCGACAGCCAGTTCGCCAGCCCGCGCACTCCCGGCGGGCGCTCGAAACACGACCCGATGCGCACGCAGATCACGTCCAGGCCGAAACGCGAGTGGTACAGACTGCCGAGTGCCTCGATCGCGGCCTTGCTGAAGCCGTAGAAGGTGTCCGGGCGGGGCGTCGAGTCCGCGGGCAGCCCGGGGCCGCCGGGCTCGGCGATTTCCCGGAACCCCACGGCGTGGTTGCTGGAGGCCAGAATGACCCGGGGTACCCCGGCGGCGCGCGCCGCCTCGAGCACGACCTGGGTGCCGTTGACGTTGACGTCGAGAATTTCCGTCCACGAGTTCTCCCGGCTGTGCCCGCCGAGGTGGATCACCGCGTCGACGCCATCGCAGGCCGCGGCCATCGCGCCGGGGTCGGTGATCGAAGCGCGGACGACCTCGACCGTCTCGCCGGGCTCGGCCGCGGGCAGCGGCGCGATGTCGACCAGCCGCAGGATCCTGCCCTCGCGGCGAAGCCGGGGCCGCAGCTGGGAACCGATCCCGCCGGCCGCTCCGGTGATCAGGACTCGCATACCGTGCCTCCTCGAAGCCTGCCCGGCGAACACCGGGTTTTGCCGCAGGCTAACGGATTTTCGGCCGGGGTGGACCGGGCAAGCGATCACTTTCGCGGTCAAGTGGGCGGGTGGGCCGTTCGTGCGGGACCGCGCCCGCCGATCCCAACCTTGCGGACTTCCGGTGCGCGCCGCCGCGTCCACTGTCCATTGTGGTCTGCCCGCGGCGCCGCCGGGCTATCGTGGTCCGGCACACCGTCGAGACCGGGTTGGGGCAGCTATGCAGGTGACGGGATACGCCTACTCGTGGAACGTGGTCGAGGAGCCGGGTTTCGCGGACCGGGTACGGGAACTCGGCGTCGACGAGGTCGCGGTCGCGGTCTCCTATCACTCCACCCGCGCCGCGACGCCGTGGTCGGCCGAGCGGACCGCGGTGCCGGCCCGCCACGCGGCGTTGTACCGGCCGGTTCGCGAGGAAGTCTGGGGCAGGCTGCGTCCCGGCGTGCCCGACTGGGTGCGCTCCCCGAACAGCGCCGGCGAGGCCGTCGCCGCGCTCGACCGGGAAGGCGTGTCGGCCGCCGCCTGGCTCGTGCTGACCCACGATTCCCGCCTGGGCGGCCGGTTTCCGGACGTGGCCGTGCGCAACTGCTTCGGGGAAAGCTACCCCTGGGCGCTGTGCCCCGCGCACGAAGAGGTGCGGGAGTATGCCGCCCGGTTGACCGGGGAATCGCTGGCGGGCCTGGCGGTTTCCTCCGTCATTCTGGAAGCCTGCGGGCAGCTCGGAGCGGTTCACCAGTGCCGGCACGAAAAGACCGACGCGGTGTGGTCGCCGGCCATCGCCCGGTTGCTCTCGGTCTGCTGCTGCGCGGCCTGTGCGCGGGAGTGGCGTCTGGCGGGATTGGAGCCGGCGGAAGTGACCAGGCGGCTGCGCGCGGAGATCTCCCGGCTGCTCGCGACCGGTGATCTTGCCGTCACCGACGACGATCTCGAGTTCCGGGACGTGCTGCTCGCGACCCGCCAGCGGGCCACCGACGCGCTGCGACGCGCGGTGCTCGACCGGATCCCGCCCGGGACCCGCGTGGTGCTGCACGGCACGGTCGATCCGTGGGCGACCGGCGCGCTGCCCGGCTTGACGCCGAGCGCGCCGGGGGAGGTGGACGGCGTCGTGCTGCCGTGCTGGCAGGCGGGCGCGCCGAGCATCGACGCGGTGGCGACGGCGCGGCTGCGGCTGCCGGCCACGGTGGAGATCGGGGCGTATGTCACGGCCGTCGGGGCGAACGAGATCCCGGACCTCGAGTCCTACGTCGCCGAGCTGGGCAAGGCCGGAGCGTCGGCGCTGCACCTGTATCACCTCGGGCTGGCCGGCCCCGCCCGCTGGCCGGCCATGGCCGACGCGATGACCGGGGCCCGCGCCGCCTGAGGGCCGGCGGGTGCTCCCCCGTCCGCGCAGGTCAGGGACCTGTTCCGGGAATCCGGGGTGGCAAGGCGTAACGTGCCCGCGAGACGGCCTGGGATGGGAGAGAAGAGGAAGATGGAGTCCGACGCGAAGGTACTGGAGCGAGTGATCGAGTCGGCCGCGCGGGCCGCGGCCCCGGCGGCGGCGAGCACACCGGCGGAGCGCGCCGCCTGGCTGCGTGCCGCGGCCGACGCCCTCGACGCGGCGGCCGCGGAGCTGATCCCGCTGGCCGCGAAGGAAACCCACCTGCCGGAGGCGCCGCGCCTGCGCGGCGAGCTGGCCAGGACCACGTTCCAGCTGCGCCTGTTCGGTGAGGTGCTGTCCGACGGTGCGTTCCTCGGCGCGACGATCGACCACGCCGACCCGAACTGGCCGATGGGCCCGCGACCGGACATCCGGCGCACCGTGGTGCCGATCGGGCCGACCCTGGTGTTCGCGGCGAGCAACTTCCCGTTCGCCTTCAGCGTCGCGGGCGGTGACACCGCCTCCGCGCTGGCGGCCGGCGCTCCGGTGGTGCTCAAGGCACACCCCGGTCACCCCGAGCTGTCGGAGCGGACCGGCGCCGTGCTGCGGGACGCGCTGGTCGGCGCCGGTGCGCCCGACGGCATGTTCGACGTCATCCACGGCGTGGAAGCGGGGGTCACCGCGTTGAAGGACCCGCGCATCGCCGCCGCGGCGTTCACCGGCTCGGTGCCCGGCGGCCGCGCGCTGTTCGACATCGCCTCGTCCCGGCCCACGCCGATTCCGTTCTACGGTGAGCTGGGCAGCGTCAACCCCGTGGTCGTCACGCCCGGCGCGGTGAAGACGCGCGGTGAGGCGGTCGCGAAGGGCTTCGTGGGTTCCTTCACCCTCGGCACCGGTCAGTTCTGCACCAAGCCCGGCCTGCTGTTCCTGCCCGAGGGGCACGGTCTGGACGACGTGCTGCGCGAAGCCGTGGCCGCGGTGCCCGGACAGCCGATGCTCAACGACCGCATCGCCGGTGGTTTCCGCGACGCGGTGGCCCGGCTGCGCGGCGAGCCGTCGGTCACCGTGCTGGCGGGACCGGAGCCGGACGGGACTCGGCTCCGCCCGACGCTGGTGACCCTGCGCGGGGCGGACTTCCGGGCAGCGGGCGAGGCCGTGCGCAGCGAGTGCTTCGGGCCATCGTCCATTGTGGTCACCTATCGCGACCAGGAGGAACTGCGTGAGCTCCTCGACGAACTCGAACCCGGGCTCACCGCGACGGTGCACGCCGAGGACGCCGAGGTCGAGGACATCCGCGCGATCCTGCCCGCGCTGACCCGCCTGGCCGGGCGGTTGCTGTGGAACGACTGGCCCACCGGGGTCACCGTGAGCTGGGCCCAGCAGCACGGCGGACCGTACCCGGCGACCACGGCACCCACCACCACCTCGGTCGGCACCGCGGCGATCGAGCGTTTCCTGCGCCCGGTCGCATTCCAGGGATTCCCGGACGCGCTGCTCCCGCCGGCACTTCAGGAAGCCAACCCCTGGCAGCTCCCGCGCCGCACCGACGGCCACCGCGACTGACCGCGACTGACCGCGACTGACCAGCGTGTCCGGGGCACCGTGTCCGTTCCGGGCCGGTGCCCCGGGATCCGGGCC
>DASSAD010000295.1:0-8735 GCA_035685725.1 Amycolatopsis sp.
GAGCAGGCTGCGCGGGGCGGGCGCGCCGGAGAGCCGGATCGTGGTGCGCAGCGTGCGCGGCGTGGTCAGCGGCATCACGCCGGGGATGAGCAGGGCCGAACAGCCCGCCGCGGCGACCCGGTCGCGCAGCCGGAGGAAGTCCTCGGCCTCGAAGAACAGTTGCGCGATCGCGAAGTCCGCGCCCGCGTTGAACTTGCGCACGAGGTACCGGGTGTCGGTGTCGAGGTCCGGTGACCGCGGGTGCCCGTACGGGAAGGCCGACACTCCCACGCAGAAGTCGCCGAGCGAGCGCACCAGGGCGACGAGTTCCTCGGCGTAGTTCAGGCCCTGCGGATGCGGCTGCCACTCCCCGTAGGGATCGCCGGGCGGATCGCCGCGCAGGGCGAGGATGTTGCGGACCCCGACGGCGGCGTACCAGCCGATGACGTTGCGCAGTTCGGCCACGGAATGGTTCACCGCGGTCAGGTGCGCCATCGGCACGAGGGTGGTCTCGGTGGCCACGCGCGCGATGCTGCGGATCGTGCCGTCCCGGTTCGACCCGCCGGCGCCGTAGGTGATCGACATGTACGCCGGGTCGAACGGCTCCAGTTCCCGGATGGACCGCCACAGCACCGCCTCGTCGGCCTCGTCGCGAGGCGGGAAGAACTCCACCGAGAAAACGGGACCGTCACCCCGCAACCGCTCCACAACCGACGTCATGGGAGCAATCGTATCGGGACACGGTGTGCGGCCCGGCGCACACGATCCGAAGTGGCCGGTGCGACCACTTCGGACGGCTCAGGCGGCGACCGGCTCGAGTTCGCCGGCCTGCGCCTGCGCGCCCCAGCGGCGCGCGAGCACCGCGCAGATCATCAGCTGGGCCTGGTGGAACAGCATCAGCGGCAGCACGATCAGCCCCACCGAGCCGGCCGGGAAGAGCACCGTCGCCATGGGCAGGCCGCTGGCCAGGCTCTTCTTGGAGCCACAGAAGATGATCGCGACCTGGTCGGCGCGCGAGAAGCCGAGCCAGCGGGAGGCCGCCTTCAGCACGAAGAGCACGATGAAGAACAGCGCCACGTTGACCACCAGCAGCCCGGCCAGGGCGAGCAGGCTGATCTGGTGCCAGATCCCGGCGACGACGCCCTCGCTGAACGCCGTGTAGACCACGATGAGGATGGTGCTCCGGTCCGCCCGCCCGAGGATCTTCTTGTGCGCCGTGATCCAGCCGCCGACCCAGGGCCGGGCGAGTTGCCCGACGATGAAGGGCAGCAGCAGCTGCAGGGTGATCGAGGTGAGCGACTGCAGGGAGAAACCGCCGCTGGTGTTGAGGAACAGCCCGACCATCAGCGGGGTGAGCGCGATCCCGATCAGGTTGGAGAACGAGGCACTGCAGATCGCCGCCGCGACGCTTCCGCGCGCGATCGAGGTGAACGCGATCGAAGACTGCACCGTGGAGGGCAGCACGCACAGGAACATCACGCCGGCGGCCAGTGTGGGCGTGAGGACCTGCGGGACCAGCATCCTGGCGGCGAGCCCGAGGACCGGGAACAGCACGAAGGTGGCGGCCAGGATGGTCGTGTGCAGCCGCCAGTGCCGCAACCCGGCGATGGCCTCCGAAGTGGACAGTCGCGTTCCATAGAGGAAGAACAGCGCGCCGACGCCGACGTCGCTGACGATCGAGGCGATGTGGGCGCCTTCGCCGCGCGCGGGCACCAGGCACGCGATCCCGACCACGGAGAGCAGGCCGAGGATGAACGGGTCGATCCGGAGTTTGGCGAGCAGGCTGGCCCCGCGCATCACTGGTGTTTCCTTCCTACGGCGGCCGAACGCCTCTGAACACCGCTGTCCTGGGGTGAGGGCAGGTACGATTTTCCCTCGTGCCGTATCCCCATCAATACTGCGTCGTGCACCGTGGATTGTGAAGCGTGATGGCCACCATAACTGTTATCACGTTTCGTGATGGGTTAGTGATAGGTTAAATCCGATGCTCGATCCGGTCTGGCTGAAAACGTTCCTGACGGTCGCCGAGACCCGCAGTTTCACCCGGGCCGCCGACCGCCTCGGACTGCGCCAGTCCACGGTCAGCCAGCACATCCGCAAGCTGGAGCAGGCCACGACGCAGCAGCTGTTCGTGCGGGACACGCATTCCGTGGAGCTGACTTCCGACGGCGAGGCGATGGTGGGTTTCGCGAATAATGTGATCGAAACCATAGAACGCGCTATGAGCTATTTCACAGGCACCGAACTGCGCGGGCGGGTGCGTTTCGGGGCCTCCGAGGACTTCGTCGTCGGTCCGTTACCGGAAATCCTGCGCGGCTTCCGCCGGACCCATCCGCTGGTGGATCTGGAGCTGACAGTGGCCCTGTCCGGGGTGTTGCACGAGAAGCTGCGCGCGGGCGAACTCGACCTGGTGCTGGGCAAGCGCCGCACGCCGGAACACGCCGGGAATCCGTTGTGGACCGATCCGCTGGTCTGGGTGGGCCGTGACGGCTTCGAACTCGATCCGGCCGCACCGGTCCCGCTGATCGCCTACCCGCCGCCGAGCATCACCCGGGCCCGGGCGCTGGAGGCGTTGCGGCGCAACGGAAAGCAGTGGCGGATCGGGTGCACCAGCGGCAGCCTCAACGGCCTGCGCGCGGCCGCGCTCGCCGGGCTCGGGGTCGCCGTGTTCGCCCGCAGCCTCATCCCGGACGGGCTGGTCGAGCTGCCACCGGGGCACGGCCTGCCCGACCCCGGCCAGGTCGAGTTCATCCTCACCGGGCGATCCTCGGCGATGCGGGGACCGGCGGGGGCGCTGTCCGAGGCGATCCGGGCGGAGGCGAGCCGGCTACACGGGACGCCCTGACCGCTCGCGGAGCAGGGCGGACGGGGTGAGCCCGGTCAGCTCGCGCACCTCCCGGGCGAGGTGCGCCTGGTCGGCGTAGCCTGCTCCGGCCGCGCGCAGCGCCAGGGTGGCCGGCCGCGCCGCGGCGCTTTCGGCCGCGCACAGGAACCGCTGGAACCGCCCGACCCGCTGCAGGGACCTGGGCCCGAGCCCGGTGTGTGCGAGCAGCAGCCTGCGCAGGTGCCGGCCGGTGATGTCGGCTTCGGCCGCCACAACGCCCGGATCGGCTCCCGCCCACAGCCGTCGCACGGCGGCGCGGACGCGGGCGTCGACCCGGTCTCCGCACAGCGGTTCCGGAAAGCGACCGGACCACACCGCCTCGCGCACCCGGCGGGTGTCCCGGTCGGCCAGCACCGCGGACAGCGGCAGGGTGAGCTCGCGGATCTCCGCCGCGGGCAGGCCGAGCGCGGTGGCGAGCGCCTCGGTGCGGAAGCGGAGGCCGCGGACGTGCGTGCCGGCACCGAGCCGGGGCAACGCGACCCGCATGGCCGGCCCGACGAGGATCACCGGGCCGTCGGCGAACACGATGATGTCGGCGGATCCGTCCGGCACGACCCGCTGCTCCCGTGCCGAACCCACCCGCTGTTCCCACCAGCACCGGACGGCCTCGGGCCCGCCGGGCCACTCCCGGTACTCCTCCGCTTCGGCCGGTGCCGCGTGCGCCATCGCCTCACCCGGCGCCGAGGAGGTCGGTTTCGGTGACGCCCGGGCCATGGCCCGCGCGGATGAACCATTCGGTGCCGAAGAGGTGCCGGAACGCCTCGTCCGGCATGGCGAGGAAGAACGACTGCTCGCTGATCTGGCTCGCGTGCGCCCGCATCGCCTGGCGCTTGTGTGCCAGATAGGCGGTGACGTCCACCGCGGCGGTGAGCTCCGCCTCCGGCTTGCCCAGCTCCTCGACGTCCGGCAGGTTCTCGTCACCTCCGCTATCGGCGAACGCGGCCCGGTCGCGGCGCAGCTGGTCCCGGTTCATCGTGCTCTGGTAGACCCGCGGCGTCCCGGCCAGCTCGGCCGCGCGCATCCCCACCCGGTGCACCTGGATGTGGTCGGGGTGGCCGTAGGCACCGTTGTCGTCGTAGACGGTGAGCACGTCCGCGTTCTCCGCACGCAGGATCGCCGCGAGCCTCCCGGCGGCTTCGTCCACGGACGCGGTCCAGAACGAGCCGTCCGCGTTGTTGCTCTCTTCGCCCATCATGCCCGAGTCGAGGTAGCCGAGGAACTCCACGCGCGCGACGCCGAGGATCCCGGCCGCGGCCTGGGTCTCGGCGACCCGGCGCCGCCACAGCGGCTCACCTTCGGCGAGGAAGTCCGGGGGCACCTCGCCCAGCTCACCCCGGGTCGCCACGACCAGCACCACGCGGTGGCCCTCTTCGAAGGCTTTGCGCATGACACCACCGCAGCTGATGCATTCGTCGTCGGGGTGGGCGTGAAAGGTCACCAGGGTAGCCACAGCGCGAATCTACGGGGAGCCATCACAACGAAGCCACCCCGCGTCGCGCCCGCGGGCGCGAGCCTCGACGATATATCCATGAGCGAGCCGGCGATCTCCCCTCAACACAGCCCTGCCCGCCCGGCGAACGCGGCTGAGCGGATCGAGGACCTCGATGCCGACCTGCCCGGCCGTCTGGAGCATGAACTGGCCCGGTTCCTGGACGAGGCGTCCGCGGACATCCGGGTGACCGAGCCCGGCTTCACCGCGGGTCTGGACGCGCTGACCGATTTCGTGCTCGGCGGCGGCAAGCGGCTGCGGCCGACGTTCGCGTGGTGGGCCTGGCGGGGCACGGGCGGAAAGCCCGGGCACGCCCAGGGCGTGCTCCGCGCCGTGGCCAGCTTGGAACTGGTCCAGGCGTGCGCGCTGATCCACGACGACCTGATCGACTCGTCGGACTCGCGGCGCGGGAAGCCGACCGTGCACATCGCCTTCGCCCGCCGGCACCGCGACCGGGAGTGGCTGGGGTCGCCGGACACCTTCGGTCTGGCGGCGGCCGTGCTGATCGGCGATCTCGCACTGGCCTGGGCCGACGACATGTTCAACACCACCGCCCTGCCGCCCGCGATGCTCGCCGCGGCGCGGCCGGCCTGGCGGGCGATGCGCACCGAGGTGCTGGCCGGGCAGTTCCTGGATGTCCGCACCCAGGCGAGGGGTGACGCTTCGCCGGCGGCGGCGCTGCGTGTCAGCAGGCTCAAGACGGCCGCCTACACCGTGCAGCGCCCCTTGCACCTGGGGGCGGCGCTGGCCGGGGCGAGCGAGGACCAGATCGCCACCCTGCACGAATTCGGCGCCGATCTGGGTGTCGCCTTCCAGCTGCGAGACGACTTGCTGGGGGTGTTCGGCGATCCGTCGGTCACCGGCAAGCCCGCGGGGGACGATCTGCGGGAAGGCAAGCGGACGCTGCTGGTCGCGCTGGGCCTGGCGCAGGCCGCCCCGCGTCAGGCGGGGATCATCGCGAACGCGATCGGCAACGCGGCGCTCTCCGAAACCGACGTCACCGAGGTGCGCGCCGCCCTCACCGACGCCGGCGCGGTCGCCGCGGTCGAACAACGCATCGAGGAGCTGACCGGAAGCGCGCTGAAGTCGCTGGCGCGAGCGCGGCTGGTCGAGCCGGCCGCGACCAGGCTCGAAGAGCTGGTCGCCAAGGCCACCCAGCGGACCTACTGAGCCATGCGCGCGGATGGGGTAAACAGCAGACCGAGCCGGGTCGTCAGCCGGGTCGTCGTGGTGGGTGCGGGGCTGGCCGGGCTGGCCGCGGCACTGCACCTGCGCGGTGCCGGGCTCGAGGTCACCCTGCTGGAAAAGCAGGACGTCCCCGGTGGGCGGGTGAGTCATCAGGGCGGCATCGACACCGGCGCCACGGTGCTGACCATGCCCGAGCTCCTCGACGAGACGTTCGGCGCGGTCGGTGCACCCAACCCACTGCGGCTGAAGCGGCTCGACCCGGCCTACCGCGCGCATTTCGCCGACGGCAGCACGATCGACGTGCACACCGACGGCGAGGCGATGGAGGCGGCGATCCGCGCGTTCGCCGGGCCGGCCGAGGCGGCGGGCTACCGGCAGCTGCGGCGGTGGCTCACCGAGCTGTACGCCGTCGAGAAGGACCATTTCATCGGCGCGAACTTCGATTCGCCGCTGGGGCTGCTCCGCCCGGAGCTGGTCCGGCTGGCCGTGCTGGGCGGGTTCGGCCGCCTGGGCAAGCGGATCGGGCGGTTCCTCGGCGACGACCGGTTGCGCCGGCTGTTCTCCTTTCAGGCGCTCTACGCCGGTCTCGATCCGCGCTACGCGCTCGGCGCGTACGGGGTCATCTCCTACATGGACACGGTCGCGGGCGTGTATTACCCGGAAGGCGGCATGGGCCTGCTCGGGCAGGCGCTGGCCGAGGCCGCCGCGGGCGCGGGCGTGCGGCTGCGGTTCGCGACCGAGGCCGCGTGGCTGGAGCGGGTGTCCGCCCGCGTGCGTGCGGTGCGAACCCGCGGCGGCGAACGCGTCGAGTGCGATGCCGTCGTGCTGGCCACGGAACTGACCACGGCCTACCGGCTGCTCGGCGCGCGGCCGGTCCGGCCGCTGCCGCTGCGCTACTCGCCGTCCGCGGTCGTCCTGCACGGAAAGACGGAACGGGACTGGCCGGCGCTCGACCACCACACGATCTTCTTCGGCCACGCCTGGGAACGGACCTTCGCCGAGATCATCCGGAAGGGCTCGCTGATGAGCGACCCTTCACTGCTGGTGACCAGGCCGCCGGGCACGCGGGCCGTGTCGGTGCTCGCGCCCGCGCCGAACCTGCAGCGGGCGCCGATCGACTGGCCACGGGTGGGTCCCGCCTACCGCGACGAGTTGCTGCGCACCCTGGCCGGGCGCGGGCTCACCGGGTTCGACCGTGACGTCGAGGTGACCGAGGTGGTCACGCCGCACGAGTGGGCGGCCCGCGGCCTCGCCGCGGGGACGCCGTTCTCGCTGGCCCACACCTTCGGCCAGACCGGGCCGTTCCGCCCGCGCAACGTGGTGCGGGGCATCGAGAACGTCGCGCTCGCCGGCTGCGGCACGATTCCCGGTGTCGGCATCCCGCCGGTGCTCGTCTCCGGGCGGCTGGCGGCCGAGAGGATCACCGGATGAATCCGGGGCGGGCCGGGGATCCCGCCGGGGAAACCCCGATCGGCACGCCGGCCGAGCTGGCCGCGGCGTATCGGGTGTGCCGGCGGATCAACGCCCGGCACGGCAAGACGTTCTTCCTCGCCACCCGGCTGCTGCCGGCGCGGGCCCGGGCCGCCACGCACGCGCTGTACGGGTTCGCGCGCCTGGCCGACGATCTCGTCGACAGCCCCGCGCCGGACAGCGATCCGGCCGCCGCGCTGGACGTCCTCGAACGCCGCCTGGACAAGCTGTTCGCCGGGGATCCCCAGCACGAACCGGTGTTCCTCGCGTTGGCCGACACGGTGCGCCGGTACGGCATCGATCGTGCGTTGTTCGAGGCGTTCCTGCGCTCGATGCGGATGGACCTCACGGTCACCGAGTACGCGACCTTCGCCGATCTCGCCGAATACACCTACGGTTCCGCGGGGGTGATCGGCCTGCAGATGCTGCCGGTGCTCGGCACCGTGGGCCCGGCGGCCGAGGCCGAGCCGGGCGCCCGCGCGCTCGGGGAAGCCTTCCAGCTGACCAACTTCCTGCGCGACATCGGCGAAGACCTCGACCGGGGCCGGATCTACCTGCCGGTGACGGAGCTCGCCGCGTTCGGCGTCGACCGGGAACTGCTGGTCTGGTGCCGGTCCCGGCGGCGCACCGATCCGCGGGTCCGCGCCGCGCTGGCGGCGGCCGTGGCGCGGACCCATGCCGTCTACCGCCGCGCCGAGCACGGGATCGCGTTGCTGAGCAAGGATTCCCGGCCCTGCGTCGCCACCGCTTCGGTGCTGTACCGGGAAATCCTGGACAAGATCGTCGAGCGGGACTACGACGTGCTCACCCACCGGGTGCGGGTGGGGGCCGCCCGCAAGCTGGTGGTCGCCGCGCCGCGCCTGCTCGGCGCGCGGCTCAGGGCGATCCCCGGCCCGTGAGCTTCCGGGGCGGGACGGGTGGCCGAAACCGCCGCCCGAAGGAGAGGAGATCGGAACGTGTGGACCGAACTGGTCGCTGGCCTGCCCGGACCGCCCGTCTTCCGGCCGGCGGCCCCGCACGCGGAACTGCTCGGCTGCACCACCGCGCTCGGCCACCCGCTCCCCGAGGAGCTCGCCGCGCTTCTCCGGGAGAGCAACGGCATCGAAGGCGAGTACGAGGACGGCCTGGTCTGGTCGGCGGAGCGGATCGCCGCCGAGAACCTCGCCCTTCGCGAGGACGCCGAGTTCGCCACGCTCTACATGCCCTTCGATCCGCTGCTCTTCTTCGCGGATGCGGACAACGGAGATCTCTTCGCGCTCCTCGCGAAAGTCCGGCGGCCCGATGTCTTCGTGTGGAACCACGAGGACGACAGCCGTACCTGGGTAGCGCCGAATCTCGCCACGTACCTGGAATGGCGGCTGACCGGACAAATCACGCTGTAGTCCCGCGTCTCCGGCCACCGTGGAGGCCGCGCGCGAAGGCCGGCCACGGGACGGATTTAGGCTGGGGATCATGACAACCAGGTCGATCCGTATCGGAGTCCAGATCCAGCCCCAACACGCGGACTACAAGGCGATCCGCGCCGCGGCGGCACAAGCCGAGGATCTCGGCGTCGACATCATCTTCAACTGGGACCACTTCTTCCCTCTCTTCGGCGAACCCGACGGTCTGCACTTCGAGTGCTGGACGATGCTCGGTGCCTGGGCCGAGGCGACCAGCCGCGTGGAGCTCGGCGCGCTGGTCAGCTGCAACAGCTACCGCAACCCCGAACTGCTCGCCGACATG
>DASSAD010000296.1:0-5623 GCA_035685725.1 Amycolatopsis sp.
CTGCTTTCCAGAGTGGCCTGGCCCGAAGCGGTAGCTGGTACCTGAGAGATTGACGGGGAGATTGCTCCTTCGGTGCCCCATGCGGTGATGGGAACTCTCCCGCTCCGGCTCATGACGGCCCGATGTGCAGTTGTCGGCGGCAAGTATACCCGGGGCGGCGTCGTGACACAGACGAGCGGAGCCGACCCGCCGGTTTCCCCGCTTTCCACCGCGACGCCCACACTGTCACCGGGCACGGCGGCCCGCCCGCCGCCCGATGGAATCCCCCTGACCTGCGGAAAGCGAGAAACCGTGGACCCCGATGACACCGAGGGGATCGACCCGCCCCTGATCGCCCCCGAGCGCGAGATGCTGCGCGCCTTTCTCGACTATCACCGGGCGACGCTGGCCCGCAAGTGCGACGGACTGTCCGACGAGGACCTTCGCCGCACCTCGATGCCGCCCTCGACGCTGTCCCTGCTCGGTCTGGTGCGGCATCTGGCCGAAGTGGAACGCACCTGGTTCCGGCGGGTGATCAACGGTGCGGACATCCCGCTCGTGTGGTCGCGCGAGGGCGATTACCAGGTGGCCTACGACGCGAGCACCGCCACCCGCTCGGAAGCGTTCGCCGCTTGGCGGACCGAGGTCGAGCACGCGCGCCGGATCGAGCGGGCGGCCGAGTCACTCGACGTGACCGGCCACGACCCCAAGTCAGGCAAGGACGTGTCGCTGCGCCTGGTGATGTTGCATCTGATCCATGAATACGCGCGGCACAACGGTCACGCCGACCTTCTGCGCGAAGGCATCGACGGCAGCGTCGGCGCGTGAGGATTTACAGCGGTGTCACATAGGCACCGGAGATACCGCCGTCGACCAGGAACTGCGACGCGGTGATGAAGGAGGCGTCGTCGCTGGCGAGGAAGGCGACCGCGGCGGCGATCTCCTCCGGCTCGGCGAAGCGGCCGAGCGGGACGTGCACCAGGCGACGTGCCGCCCGCTCCGGGTCCTTGGCGAACAGCTCGCGCAGCAGCGGAGTGTTGACCGGCCCGGGGCACAGCGCGTTGACCCGGATGCCCTCGCGGGCGAACTGCACGCCCAGCTCGCGGGTCATCGCCAGCACGCCGCCCTTGGACGCCGTATAGGAGATCTGCGAGGTCGCCGCGCCCATCACGGCGACGAAGGACGCGGTGTTGACGATCGATCCCCGGCCCTGGCGCCGCATGTGCGGGATCGCGTACTTGCAGCACAGGTAGACCGAAGTGAGGTTGACCTCCTGGACCTTCCGCCACGCCTCGATCCCGGTGGTGAGGATCGAGTCGTCCTCGGGCGGCGAGATGCCGGCGTTGTTGAAGGCCACGTCGACCGAGCCGTTGCGGTCCACGGTGGTCTCGAAGAGTGCCTCGACCGCCGCCTCGCTGGTGACGTCGGTGGCGACGAACTCCCCGCCGACCTCGTCGGCGGCGGCCTTGCCGGCTTCCGCGTCGACGTCGGCGATGACCACCTTGGCGCCCTCGGCAGCCAGGCGGCGGGCGGTGGCGAGCCCGATCCCGCTGGCGCCACCGGTGATCACGGCCACCCGGCCGTCGAAGCGTTGCATCGAGTCCTCCGTGCTGTCGTGCTTGTCCTGCTTGTCGCGATAGGAGCTTTGGTGCCGCTAACGCGGCTCGCGCCGCCGTGCCGCCTCGATCAGGGCCGCGAACAGTCGCACGTCGCCGATGTCCTGCTCGGGGTGCCACTGAACGCCGAGAACGAACGGCTCGCCGGGCGCTTCGACGGCCTCGACGGTGCCATCGGGGGTCCAGCCGACCGGAACGAGGCCGTCACCGAGCCGGTCCACCGCCTGATGGTGGTAACACCAGGTTTTCGCCGTCTCGCCCAGGATTCCGGCGGCCCGGCTGCCCTCGGCGAGGGTGACGACGTTGCGACCGTAGGTCGCCGGGGCGGGCTGGTGGCCGGCGCCGACGACGTCGGGATGGTGTTGGGTCAGGGTGCCGCCGAAGGCGACGTTGAGCAGTTGCATGCCCCGGCACACGCCGAGCACCGGGAGCCGCCGGGCCCGTGCCTCCCGCAGCAGCGCGAACTCGAACCCGTCCCGCTCCGGCCTGCTGAGGGTCTTCTCGTGCGCGGTGGCGTGGTAGCGAGCGGGATCGACATCGGCGCCGCCGGCCAGCACCAGAGCGTCCACAGCGGACAGTGCCGAGGGATCCTCGCCCACCGGGGGAAGCAACACCGGCACGCCACCCGCTTCGACCACACAGTCCACATAGGTTCGGGGAAGCAACGCGGCGGCGGTGTCCCACACGCCCCAGCCGGCTTTCTCCAGGTAGGTCGAAATGCCGACGATGACCCTAGAGGCGTTCGAAACCACGGGTGCGCTCCCAGTCGGTGACGGCGGCATCGAAGGCGGCCAGCTCGACGCGGGCGGCGTTGAGGTAGTGGTCGACCACCTCGTCCCCGAAGGCCGCGCGGGCCATCCTGCTCTCCGCGAGCAGGCGGGCCGCGTCGCGCAGCGTCGACGGCACGGTCGGCTTGTCCGAGGCGTAGGCGTTTCCGGCGTGCTCCGGTTCCAGCGACAGCTCGTTCTCGATTCCGTAGAGCCCCGACGCGACGAGCGCCGCCACCGCGAGATACGGGTTCACATCGCCGCCGGGCACCCGGTTCTCCACGCGCAGCGAGTCATCGTGCCCGACCACCCGAAGCGCGCAGGTGCGGTTGTCCGCACCCCACGCGACCGCGGTCGGCGCGAAGCTGCCCGGCACGAACCGCTTGTAGGAGTTGATGTTCGGGGCCAGGAAGTAGGTAAGCTCGCGCAGGCAGGCCAGCTGCCCGGCGAGGAAATGCTCCATCAGCGGGGAAAACCCGCCGGGCCGGTCACCGGCCAGCACCGGCTCCCCGCTCATCGACCGCAGGCTGATGTGGATGTGGCAGGAGTTTCCCTCACGCACGTTGTACTTCGCCATGAAGGTCAGGCTCCGGCCTTCCTGCGCGGCGATCTCCTTGGCACCGGTCTTGTAGATCACATGGTTGTCGCAAGTGGACAGTGCGTCGGTGTAGCGGAACGCGATCTCCTGCTGGCCCGGGTTGCACTCGCCCTTGGCCGACTCCACGTACATGCCCGCGCCGGCCATCTCCCGGCGGATACGCCGCAGCAACGGTTCCAGGCGCGCCGTGCCCAGCATCGAATAGTCCACGTTGTACTGGTTCGCCGGGGTCAGCTCCCGGTAGCCGCGCCGCCAGGCCTCTTCGTAGGTGTCGTTGAAGACGATGAACTCCAACTCGGTGCCGACGAAGGCGGCGAGCCCCCGATCGGCGAGCCGGTCGAGCTGGCGGCGGAGCACCTGACGCGGCGACACCGGCACCGCGCCACCCCGGACCCGCTCGACGTCACAGAGCACCAGCACCGTGCCCTCGTGCCACGGGACGTGCCGCAGGGTGTTCAGGTCGGGGCGGAGGACGAAGTCACCGTAGCCGCGTTCCCAGGACGACATCTCGAAACCGTCGACGGTGTTCATGTCGACATCGACCGCGAGCAGGTAGTCGCAGGCCTCGGCGGCATGCGGGACCACCTCGTCGAGGAAGTATTCGGCCGCGCACCGCTTTCCCTGGAGGCGGCCCTGCATGTCGGTCATCGCGACCAGCACGGTGTCCACGCTGCCCCGCTCGACCAGCACGCTCAGCTCTTCCAGCGTGAGCCTGCCCCGCGCCTTGCTCCTGCCGTCCACCGGGTCCATCCGGACACCTTTCCGCGCGCCCCGCCCGCCGTCAAAGGATCACTATTGAGCCATTGACCAGCCGTGTCAAGCAGCCGCCCGGTAGGGCAGGGCGCCGGTAAAATGGCGCCAGGCGGGGAGAAGGAGCGCCGATGCCGGACGAAATCATCGACGTGTGGATGCAGCAGCCGAACGAGCTGTTCCTGGCGCAGCCCTGGTTCGAACCCCTGCTCCGCTGGACCGCGATGTCCCCGACGGCGCCGTCGGTGTCGCGCAGCCTGGACGCCATGGACGAGGCCGGGGTACGGATCGGACTGCTGTCCGCCTGGTACGCGCCGTCGGGACCGCTGATCTCCAACGACGAGGTGGCGGCCGTGGTCGCCGCGCATCCCGGCCGGTTCGCCGGCGTGGCCTCGGTCGACCTCACCGACCCGCTGCGGGCCGTGCGGGAGATCCGCCGGTGCGTGCGGGAGCTGGGGTTCGTCGCGGTCCGGGTGGTGCCCTGGGTGTGGAACCTGCCACCCAACGACCGGCGCTACTACCCGGTGTATGTCGCCTGCGTCGAGGAGGACGTCCCGTTCTGCACGCAGATCGGGCACACCGGGCCGCTACGGCCCTCCGAGCCCGGGCGGCCCATTCCCTACCTGGACGAGGTACTGCTGGACTTCCCGGACCTCGTCGTGGTCGGCGGCCACGTCGGGTACCCGTGGATCGCCGAAACGTTGTCACTGGCGACGAAATACCCGAACTTCCACATCGACACCTCGGCCTACGCGGTGCACCGCCTGCCCGCGGAGTTCGTCGACTTCATGCGGGGCCGCGGGCGGACCCGGGTGCTGTTCGGGAGCAACTATCCGATGCTCACCGCCGGCACCTGCCTGAAGCGCCTCGCCGACCTCGGCCTTGGCGCCGAAGCGCGGGAACTGTACCTGGGCGGCAACGCACGCAGGATTTTTTCGCTGCCGGTTTGATCTGCCGGTTTGATCTGCCGGTTTGCGCTATCGTCGCCGTTGTCGAGAGGCGCTGCGACGGGCTCCGGCCTGCCACGTTCGATGCGTCGAGTGTTGCTGAGCGGCGCCGGCACGCGGGTCACTCCGTCGCCCGCGATCACGCCGCCGCCGGGCCGGCCAGCAGCCGCTCGATCTCGCGGACCGCGGCCCGGCCCGCGCGGTTGGCGCCGACCGTGCTGGCGGATGGGCCGTAGCCGACCAGGTGCAACCGGGGCTCGGCCACCACGCGGGTGCCGTCCATCCGGATGCCGCCGCCCGGCGCGCGCAGGCGCAGTGGCGCGAGGTGGTCGAGTGCGGCGCGGAAACCCGTCGCCCACAGGATGACGTCCGCACGCTGTTCGGTGCCGTCGGCCCAGACCACACCACGCTCGGAAATCCGGGCGAACATCGGCCGGCGATCCAGGACACCGCTTTCGCGCGCCGCGCGCACCTCCGGCGTCAGGATCAGCCCGGTCACGCCCACCACGCTCGCCGGGGGCAGGCCCGCCCGGACCCGGCGGTCGACCTCGGCGACGGCGGCGCGGCCGTATTCCGGGGTGAACTCCGCTTCGCGGAAGACCGGCGGGCGGCGGGTGACCCAGGTCGTGCCGCGCGCGACCTGGGCGATCTCCAGGAGCAGCTGGACGGCCGAGGTGCCGCCGCCCACGACGACGACGTGCCGGCCCCGGAACTCCTCCGCGCTGCGATAGTCCGCGGTGTGCAGCTGCCGCCCGGCGAAGGTCTGCTGCCCGGGATAGCGCGGCCAGAACGGCCGCTCCCAGGTTCCGGTCGCGTTGATCACCACCCGGGCCGCCCACTCGCCCGCGGCGCTCGCCACCACCAGACGGTCGCCGGCGCGCCGGACCGAGGACACGTCCACCGGGCGCAGCACGGGCAGATCGAAGGTGCGCTCGAACCGGGCGAAATAGTCCGGCACAACCTCCG
>DASSAD010000297.1:0-9986 GCA_035685725.1 Amycolatopsis sp.
ATGCCGGGGGTCGCTGCCGTGCCCGTAGAGCACGGCCGGGATCTTTCCGGCGCGCCGGGTGCGGCGGGCGGCGCCCTTGCCGAACTCGGTGCGCGGCTCGACGGACAAACGTACCTCGGACACGGTCTTGCACTCCTTCAAGGCTGATGGCTGCGAATCAGGCGGCTGGTGCCTGCGGCGGCGGGTTCCCCGAACGTGCACACAGCGCGGGGCCACGAAAGCCGCCGCGTCGATCACGTCGGGCACCGGGGGTGTGGAGCCCGCCTCGCCGAGACAACCTGACCAGTTTAGGCAATCGCTTCCATGCAGGGTGCGGTGGGTGGTATTGGCGTCCGGCACGCGGGTGCGGCCGTCATCCCGGTCGGGGCCGACTCGCGCCGGGGACGGCGCCGTCAGGAGGCGCGCAAAGCCGAGATCACCGAGGCGAAAGCGGCCAGGTGAGGCTCGAAGACCGTGATGTAACTGAAACCGAACCGCCTTCGGTGGTCGAGCAGGCGCCCGGCGATCTCGTCGACGGTGCCGGCGAGAATCTCCGGCGCCGCCAGGAGCTGTTCGACGGTCCGTGGCACGGCGAGCTGCTCGGCCCACCGGCCCAGCTCCGGCCGCGGATCCTCGGCGACGACCACCAGTTGGATCAGCATGTTGTGCTCGATCTCGCCGGTCCGCTTCCCGGCCCGCTCGCGGACGAAGGCGACGCGCTCGTCGAGTTCGTCCGCGGACGCGAGGTCGAAGGTTCCCGCCGGGTGTCCCGGGACCTGCTTCAACCCGGAGAATCCCGCGATGTCGGCCTGCTCGGCGGCCAGCGCGAGCATTCCGTCGCTGTTGCCGGCGATCAGCAGCGGCGGCACTTCGCCGAGCAGGCGCCGCAGCTGCTCGACGGTGCCCGCCACGTGGGTGATCCGCTCCGGCGCCGGGCACCACGGCACTCCCGCCGCGTCGAATTCGGCCTTCACGACTCCGGCGCCCAGGCCGAGTTCCAGCCGGCCGCCGGCGGCGCGCATCGTGGTTTCGACCTCCCGGGCGAGCAGGGCCGGGTGGTAGAAAGCCGTGTTGAGCACCATCGTGCCGACCCGGACCCGCTCGGTCGCCGCCGCGGCGGTCGCCAGCGCGGGAAACGGCGCTAGGTGGCCGAGGTGATCGGGAACGGTGAGCACGTCGTAGCCGAGCCGCTCGGCCAGTCGGCATTTCTCCACCCATTCCGCGCGGTCGTCGAAGTTCCGCAGGCTCACCCCGAAACGAAATTCCTTCATGCCGCCGAATATATTGCGCCGATCGCGTCATCCGTCGTCATTTTCGCTGTCGGCGGAGGAAAGCGCGTCGGGGTGGTTGGTGCGAACGAGGGTTTGCTCACCCGGACGGCCCCGCGACCGCGATCGCCGCCGCGGCGGAAACCCGGGAACAACTGGGGACCAACGGTTTTCGTCACGCTGGGTCCCGACCCGGACAGCGGCAGGGGTGACCCGGGACAGCCGATTGCCCTTGGTAAAAACTGTATTACTGTCAAGCAGTGTGACCTGAAGGTGCGCTCCTCGGACCGGAGTACTACCTCGCCGCCCGCGGTCGAGACCGCGGGGGCAAGGGGCCACGGATTGCGGCCATATCACCCGGTACGAATGGAGAAACAGTAATGGCTGTGCCCACCGTCAGCAATCTCAACCCGAACTCCGGGCCCACGTCCGGCAGTAATCCGGTCATCATCACCGGGACCAACTTCACCAACCCGACCGTGACCGCGGTGCTCTTCAACGGAAACACCGCGACGTTCACCGTGAATTCCGATACCCAGATCACCGCGACCGCGCCGGCGCACGCCGCCGGTCCCTTCCCGGTCACGGTGACCAATGGGGACGGCACCAGTGCGCCGGTCGACTACACCTACACCACCGGTGTCATGGTCACGCCCACCTCCGGGACGTCTGCCGGCGGCACCACGGTGGACATCTACGGTTCGAACCTGCAGAACACCAGCGCGGTGCGGTTCGGCACCAAACCGGCGACGTCGTTCACCCAGGCCTCCGCCACGCACGTGCAGGCGGTGAGTCCGGCGGGCAACGGCGTGGTCGGGGTGGCCCTCACGACGCCGGGCGGCACCAGCGCCCCGGTGAACTTCTTCTACGTGACCCCGCCGACCAAGAGTGCGCTGAGCGTGACCTCCGGGCCGACCTCCGGAGGTACCTCCACCACGATCACGGGCACCAACCTGGCCAACGCCAGCTCGGTGACCATCGGCGGGGCGGCGGCCACGATCACCGCCAACAACGCCGGCTCGATCACGGTCACCACGCCGACCGGGACGGCGGGCAACGCCTCCGTCGTGGTCACCACCCCCGGCGGCACCACCGACGGGCTGACCTTCACCTATGTCGGGGCGCCCACGGTCTCCGCCGTCTCGCCCACCACCGGGTCGACCAACGGCGGTGACACCATCACGATCACCGGTACCGGCTTCACCGGCACCACCGAGGTGACCTTCGGCGGAACCCCGGCGTCGTTCGGTGTGCTCAACGACGGCCAGCTGGCCGTGCTCACCCCCGCGAACGCAGCGGGCACGGTGGACGTCGCCGTCACCACGGCGGGCGGCACCGCCACCGCCGCCGGCGCCTACACCTACCAGGCTCCGCCGGGAGGCTGATCCGGGAAGAGGTTGGTCCGCGGGGGCGTCCGGTCGACGGCCGCGCCCCCGCCTCCCCCGGAAATCGGCGACCGGTGGAGAAAAAAGCCGTGAGGGCGTGGTCTGGACTCCCGCCGCCGCGCTCTCACGGCCCAACCTTTCCGCGCCAGGCTCCCCGGGGCCACGGACTCACCTCGTCGGGCAGGCATACACCCCGGTGGCGCCGCCCGGAACCCGGTCGTGGCGCCGCAAGCCGATTGTCACCCGGACGCGCCATTTCCTGGTCACCGAATCGGGAGAGCGTGCGGAATTGATTTGACATCGGGATTCGACGGTGTGCGGAAATACGGTTTTCCGGCCGGCGCGGGCGCGTTACCGGGTCGGCTGAATTTCATTCAATGAGTGGACGACCGGGACCTGCCCGCACGGGCGCGTCGCCATCCCTGGGGTGAATCGTCTCCCCGACGGGTCGTATTTAACCGGTGACGGTTGTCCGCGCGCGGCGAAACGCCGTAAAAATCGTGGTCGGTCTATGTCGCTTACGACCGGTAGGCCACGAATGTTCACGAATCGCCCGAGGGAGGGCAGTTGAGAGTCTCTTATCAATTGTTGATGCGGCGCGTCGGCGTACTCGCCGTCGCGCTCGCGGGGATGTTGGCCCTGGTGTCGCCGGCGATGAACGTCGCCGAGGCCCAGGCGACCACCCCGACGACCACCACGGTGACCGCCACGCCGGCGACGGCGCCGGCGGGCACCGCGGTCACCCTGACCGCCACGGTGACCTGTCCCGGAGGGGGAGTACTCAACCCCACCGGAACGGTCAACTTCTTCGACACCACCGGCACCCCGGTGTTCCTGGCCACCGGCACGCTCGGAGCGCCGGTGGGAGGGGTCGCGACCGCGTCGGTCACCACCACCTTCACGGCACCACCTTCCGCGCACACAGTCACCGCGGTGTATGGCGGAAACGCGACCTGTCTGCCGTCACTGGGCACCGTCATCGTCAACGCGACCACCACCACGGTCACCGTGACGGGCACGCCGAACCCGGCGACACAACTCCAGCCGGTGACCTTCACCGCGGTGGTGACCTGCACCGGCGACGGTGACCCGACCGGCTCGGTGACCTTCACCGACACCACGACCGCGACCGTCATCGGCACGGACGCGGTCGGGGTCAACGGTCCCGCGGACACGCGGACGTTCACCAGTCCCGCGGTGACCTTCGCAGCGCTGGGGCCGCACACGATCACCGCCGTGTACACCAGCACCAACCCGAACTGTGCCGGCGCCACGGGTACGACGATCGAGAACATCATCCCGCTGGGAACCAGCACGACGACGGCGAGCGCCACGCCCAACCCGACCACGGTGGGCACGCCGACCACGCTGACCGCGACCGTAACCTGCACCTCGGGGAGCACGGCCGGCGGCAACGTGGCGTTCTTCGACGGGGCCACCCTGCTGGGCACGGTCCCGACCGTCGGGCCTTCGCCGGAGACGGTGACGTTCCCCACGACGTTCGCGACGACGGGGAACCACACCATCAGCGCGGTCTTCAGTGGCACGACCACCTGTGCGGCGTCCTTCGCCACGTACACGGTGGTGGTCAACGGGGGCACCTCGACCACCACGGTTTCGGCCTCGCCGAACCCGGTGACCGCGGGCTCGCCCACCACGCTGACCGCGACGGTCACCTGCACCACGGGGAGCCCGGCCGGTGGCACGGTGACCTTCACCGACACCACCACCGCGACCACCCTGGGCACGGCGACGGTGGTCGGCGGCCCGCCGACCGGCACCGCGACCCTGTCCGCCACCTTCGCCACCACGGGCCCGCACGTGATCAGCGCCGCCTTCGGTGGCACAGCCGACTGCGGACCCTCGACGGGCACCACCACGGTCACGGTCAACCCGGCCGGGCCCGGCACGTCGACCACGACGGTCTCGGCGTCGCCGGCCAACCCGTCCTTCGGCCAGCCGGTGACCCTGACCGCGACGGTGACCTGTGCGACCGGTAGCCCGGCGGGCGGGACGGTGACCTTCACCGACACCACGACCGGCAACGTGCTGGGCACGGCGACCGTGGTGGGCGGCCCGCCCACCGGGACCGCCACGCTGACGGTGAACGGACTGACCGTGGGCACGCACGCGATTTCCGCGGCCTTCGGTGGCACCGGCACCTGTGGTCCGTCGACGGGCACCGTGACGGTGAACGTCTCGGGCGGTCAGGTGATCAGCGGCAACGTGTTCACCAACCTGACCATCACCACGCCGACCACCTTCGCCCCCGGGACCAGGGTGTTCGGCAACGTGACGATCAGCGGCTCCGGTTCGCTGAGTGCCCAGAACGTACAGATCCACGGCAACCTGACCGCGACCGCCGGCACCGGGTTGCGGCTGTGCGGCAGTCTCGTGGGCGGCAACACGAACATCTCCGGCATCAACGGAGTGATCGTGATCGGTGACGCCGGTGACGACGGGGCACCCCCCTGCGCCGGCAACACGCTGAGCGGAACGGCGAACCTGTCCGGCAACACCGGTTTCCTGGAGTTCTCCGCCAACGTGGTGGCCGGTGCGACGACGGTGAACAACAACACCACGACCATTGTCGTGCCGCCGGAGAACGCCACCGCGACGGAGCTCGAGGCGAACCAGATCAACTCGACGCTGTCCTGCTCCGGCAACGTGCCGCCGCCGACCAACGACGGCAAGCCGAACACGGTCATCGGCGCCAGGACCGGCCAGTGCGCGGCGCTGTGACCCGGAACTGATCAAGCCAGTGTGATCAGGCAAGTGATCAGGCCGCACCGGTCCGCCGTGACCGGGGCGGTTTGATCGACAGTAGTAGTCGGACACCGCACAACGGCTCGTGAGCGGAAGACCCCATGGATCTTCCGCTCACGAGCCGCGTTGTGTCTCAGGCGTGGCCGTTGAAAAGGCTCGTCACGGAGCCGTCTTCGAAGACCTGCTGGATCGCCTCGGCCAGCAGCGGGGCGATCGACAGCACGGTCAGCCTCGCGAACCGCTTTTCCGGCGGAATCGGCAGCGAGTTGGTGACGATCACCTCGCGGGCCTTGCAGTTCGACAGCCGTTCCGTGGCCGGATCGGACAGGATCCCGTGCGTGGTCGCGATGACGACGTCGGCGGCGCCCTCTTCGAGAAGCGCGTCGGTCGCCTTCACGATCGTGCCACCGGTGTCGATCATGTCGTCGACCAGCACGCACAGCTTGCCCCGCACGTTGCCGACCACGCGGTTGGCCACGGCCTGGTTGGGCTTGTCCGGGTCGCGCGTCTTGTGGATGAACGCGATCGGCCGGTCACCGAGCTGCTGCGCCCACTTCTCGGCCAGCCGCACCCGGCCCGAGTCCGGCGAGACCACCGCGATGTCGGCGTCGCCGTAGGTCTTCTTGATGTGTTCGGCGAGCAGGCTCTGCGCGAACAGGTGATCGACCGGGCCGTCGAAGAAGCCCTGGATCTGCGCGGTGTGCAGATCCACCGTCATGATCCGGTCGGCGCCGGCGGTCTTGAACAGGTCGGCGATCAGCCGGGCCGAGATGGGCTCGCGGCCCTTGTGCTTCTTGTCCTGGCGGGCGTAGGGGTAGAACGGCATCACCACGGTGATCCGCTTGGCGCTGGCCCGCTTGAGGGCGTCGACCATGATCAGCTGTTCCATCACCCACTCGTTGATGGGCGTGGTGTGGCTCTGGATGACGAAGGCGTCGGTGCCGCGGACCGACTCTTCGAAGCGCACGAACAGCTCGCCGTTGGCGAAGGTGTGCGCGGTCTGCGGGGTGATCGTCACGTTGAGGTGCTGCGCGACCTCTTCCGCGAGCTCCCGGTATGCGCGACCGGAGAAGAGCATCAGGTTCTTCTTCGGCGTGCCGGACTTAGGACTCATCTGACGGCTCCCGCTCGGTTCGTGCTTCGTTGCTGGCGATCCGCACGCGACCACGGCCGGACGCGCGTGAGGACCGGTGCTGCTCTACCGCTCCGTGGCCGGAGCCGTCAGCGCGCTCACCGGTCCTCTGGCTTGCCACCACGAGCTTCCGTACTTTCCTTCTCCTGCGCGGCGAGTGCTGCCTCCGCCGCAGGGGTACCCGGCCTTCGCCGGGCTACCCAGCCTTCGATGTTGCGCTGCGGCCCGGTGGACACCGCCAGTGCCCCGGGCGGCACATCGCGCCGGATCACGGTACCGGCACCGCTGTAGGCCCCGTCCCCGATCGAGACCGGCGCCACGAACATGTTGTCGGAACCGGTCCGCACGTGAGAGCCGATCGTGGTGTGGTGCTTGGCGACACCGTCGTAGTTGACGAACACGCTCGATGCTCCGATGTTGCTGTGCTCGCCTATCGTCGCATCGCCCACATAGGTCAGGTGCGGGACCTTGGTTCCGGTCCCGATCTCGGCGTTCTTGGTCTCCACGAAGGTGCCGATCTTGCCCCGATCGCCGAGCCGGGTACCCGGCCGCAGGTAGGCGAACGGGCCGACGTTCGCCCCGGCACCGATCACGGCCTCCAAGCCGTGGGTGCGGGCCACGCGCGCCCCTTCGCCGATCCGGACATCGGTCAGCGTGCAGTCCGGGCCGATCACCGAGCCTTCGCCGACGGAAGTGTCGCCCTTGAGCTGGACCCCGGGCTCCAGCACGACGTCCCGGGCGAGGGTGACCCCCGCGTCCACCCAGGTGGACGCCGGATCGGTCACGGTCACGCCGGCGAGCTGCCAGCGGCGCAGGATCCGGCGGTTCAGCTCGGCGCCCACCGCGGAAAGCTGCACCCGGTCGTTGATGCCCTCGGTCAGCCACGGATCGGCGGCCACCAGCGCGCCGATCGACAGGCCGTCGGCGCACGCGTTGGTCAGCACGTCGGTGAGGTAGAGCTCGCCCTGGGAATTGTCGGTGGACAGCCTCGTCAATCCCTCGGCGAGCACCGCGGCGTCGAAGGCGTAGACCCCGGAGTTGATCTCGGTGATCTCCAGTTGTCCGGCGGTCGCGTCGCGCTGCTCGACGATGCCCATCACCTTGCCGTCGGCGTCGCGGAGGATGCGCCCGTATCCGGTCGGGTCGACCAGGACCGAGGTCAGCACGGTCACGGCGTGCTTGCCGGCGTGATGCTCGGCCAGCAGAGCGGACAGCGTTTCGGTGTCGAGTAGGGGAACGTCGCCGTAGCTGACGACCACGGTGCCGGTCAGGTCCGCCGGGAGGGCTTCCAGCGCACACGCCACCGCGTGCCCGGTGCCCTGCTGGACTTCCTGCACGGCGATGCCGACCGGCCGCCCGAGCGCGTCGCCGAGCCGGCCGAGGTGTGCGGTGACCGCCTCGCGCCCATGCCCGACGACCACGACGAGATGATCGGGTGCCAGTCCCGCGGCGGCCCGCACCGCGTGGTCGACCAGCGGTCTGCCGGCTATCGGGTGCAGCACCTTCGGAGTGGCGGAACGCATCCTGGTGCCCTCGCCCGCGGCGAGGACGACTGTGCTCAACTGGCCGGTCACGCCGCCCGATCCTACGGGTGCTCGTCCGCGTCCGGCGCCGGGTCGCCCTCGGCGGGGGAGACGACCTCATCCGGCTGGTGGTCCGGTGGGGCCGCGCTGATCGTGGCCACCTGGTTGCCGCCACGGCGCTTCGCCTGGTACATCGCCGCGTCCGCGCGCGAGAGCACCTGGTCGGCACGCTCCTGTGGGCGCAGGGAGACCAGCCCCACCGACAGCGTCACGCCGTGCGAGAGATGCAGCGGCAGCGACGACACGGCGGTGACCGCGCGGCCGAGCGCCTGCTTGGCCGCCGACACCGGCGCACCGGGCAGCAGCGCCACGAACTCGTCACCGCCGTAGCGGGCCACGAGGTCGTCCCCGCGCAGCGCGTCGCGCAACGTGCTCGCGACCACCCGCAACACGTCGTCGCCTTCGGCGTGCGAATGCTCGTCGTTGACGCCCTTGAACCGGTCGAGATCGATCAGCGCCACGGCGAGCGGGTGCGCCGTGGTCGTCGCCGACAGCGTCCGAAGGTGCTCGTCCAGCGCGCGGCGGTTGGGCAGTCCGGTGAGCGGGTCCTGAAGCGCCTGCTGGCTGATCGCGCCGTGCTGCGCGGAAAGCCGTTCGTGCTCGCGGCGGGTGTTGAGGGTGGCGATCTGCGACTCCCGCATCGACCACAACTCGGCCTCCAGCGCCGTGGCGTAGTCCACCAGCGACCGGATGGACTCGTCCTCGCAGTCGCGGTCGAGGCGGGCCAGCTCGCGGATCAGGTTGAGCCGCATCGTCGATGCCGACTTGTCCTCGCCGAGGGTGGCGCGGGTGGCGTGCAGCGCCTTGAGCGCGTCCTCGCGGTCGCCCGCCGCATCGAGGCAGCGCGCCAGCGCGATGGTCATGATGACGTGTTCGTGCGGGAAGCCGGGCTCGATGAGCAGCCGGCGCAGGCGCTCGACGTGCGAGCCGTCCGGGGCGGCAAGTGCGAGCGCGGCCGCGAGGACGCCGACCTGGTCGACCGCGGGCACCCCAATCCTGCGGGGGAACAGCGACTCGGCGAAGGGCGCTTCCACGGCCACCGCCATCGAGGCGGCGGTGTCGAACTTCGCGGCGGCCTCGCGGTGCCGGTCCACGCGTTCCAGCCGCAGGCCCCAGCCGAGCAGCATCTTGACCCGGTTGATCAACTGCAGGGTGATGTCGTGCGGACCAGCCGACTCACGGTTCGCCTGATGCGCCCTGGCGATGACCTCTTCGGCCGACTCGTAGACGCCCAGCTGGTTGAGCACGACCCAGCAGTCGATGAGGGCGGAGGCCTGCATCTTGGCCCACTCGCGGCGGGCCAGCTGCACGTCCGGGCCGGTCGAGTCGTCCAGGATCGCCAGTGCCCTGGCGATCTCGGTGAGCGCCGCGTCCTCCTGTGCCGTCAGTAGGAGCAGGCGCCCGCGCAGGGCGTGCGCGTCGGCCCGGTACAGCGCGAGACCGTGTCGCCGGGAGTGCGCGAGCATCTCGTCGAGCAGCGGTTCGGATTCCCCGGCGATGGTCGTGACCACCAGCCGCGCCACCACGGCCGCGCGCAGTAGTTGCGCGACAAGGACCGGCTCACCGCGCCGCTGAGCCTCCAGGAGCATCTCGTCGAGGCTGCTGACGATCTCGCGCTGCTCCGTCGGGTTGGTGTGCTGCACCGCGGCGATCAGTTCCCGGCCGCGCCCGACGAGCCAGGCGTCGGACATGTCCGACAGTGCGGGACGCCTGCTCTGTTCCCGTTCGCCTAGCAGCGGAGTGACCCCCTTGCTCGTCGCGGCCGGCTGTGGCTGCTCCGCCGCCAGGATTCGAACCTGAACTGTCAGAACCAAAATCTGAAGTGCTGCCAATTACACTACGGCGGATCGCGCCTGGTCAGGATACCGATCTA
>DASSAD010000298.1:0-4139 GCA_035685725.1 Amycolatopsis sp.
GGGCCAGGGCCTGCCGCTGGGCGAGTCGGTGCCCGACCCGGAGCGGATCGCCGACGAGAACCAGCGGATCGCCGCCGAGAAGGCCCTGTCCTATATGGATCTGAAGCCGGGCACCCCGCTGCGTGAGATCACCGTGGACACGGTCTTCCTCGGCTCGTGCACCAACGGCCGGATCGAGGACCTGCGGGCCGCGGCGGAGGTGCTGCAGGGCCGCAAGGTGGCCGAGGGCGTGCGGATGCTGGTGGTGCCGGGCTCGATGCGGGTGCGCCAGGCCGCGGAAGCCGAAGGCCTGGACAAGGTCTTCCTCGACGCCGGCGCCGAGTGGCGGCAGGCGGGCTGCTCGATGTGCCTGGGCATGAACCCGGATCAGCTCAAGCCGGGCGAGCGCAGCGCGTCCACCTCCAACCGGAACTTCGAGGGCAGGCAGGGCAAGGGCGGCCGTACCCACCTGGTCTCCCCGCTCGTGGCCGCCGCCACGGCCGTGCGCGGCACGCTGTCCTCTCCGGAGGACCTGGCCGCGGCGTCCGCCCAGTAGCCGCCGACCTCCGCACCGACAAGGAGTCTCACCATGGAGCCGTTCAAGACCCACACCGGCGTCGGGGTCCCGCTGCGCCGGTCCAACGTGGACACTGACCAGATCATCCCCGCCGTCTACCTCAAGCGGGTCGCCCGTACCGGTTTCGAGGACGGGCTGTTCGCCGCCTGGCGCGCCGACGCGGACTTCATCCTCAACACCGAGCCCTTCAAGGCGGGCAGCGTGCTGGTGGCGGGGCCGGAGTTCGGCACCGGTTCCTCGCGCGAACACGCCGTCTGGGCACTGCTGGACTACGGCTTCCGGGTCGTCATCTCGTCCCGGTTCGCCGACATCTTCCGTGGCAACGCGGGCAAGCAGGGCCTGCTCGCCGCCCAGTGCGAGCAGTCCGACGTGGAGCAGCTGTGGAAGGTCCTGGAGAACGACCCGGGCACCGAGGTCACCGTGGACCTCGCGGAGAAGACCGTGCGGGCCAAGGACTTCACCGCCCGGTTCGACATCGACGACTACACGCGCTGGCGGCTGCTCGAAGGGCTGGATGACATCGCTCTCACCCTCCGACACGCCGACGCCATCGACGAGTTCGAGGCGGCCCGGCCGGTCTGGAAGCCGGTGACGGTCCCCCCGTCGGCCTCGTAGCCGGAGATTCCCTGCTCACCAAGGGAATCCTGCGGAACTCCGAGCACGCCGAACGGCACGCGGAAGCCCCTGGAGGGTCGCTCAAGAGGCGGAAACCACGCCCGAGCCGAAAAAAATTCCGCGTGCCGTTTGGAATTTCCGGGCAGTTGGTAATACCGTGTGCGCAAGTCGGCCGATGTGGCCGTATGACACGCAGTTCTTCATGGAGGACTCCAATGGCCAACAAGGCCCAGCTGATCGAGGCGCTCTCCGAGCGTTTGGGCGACAAGAAGGTTGCGTCCGAGGCCGTCGACGGTCTCGTTGACATCATCATCCGCACGGTGAACAAGGGCGAGAAGGTGAACATCACCGGTTTCGGGGTGTTCGAGAAGCGCGCCCGCGCCGCTCGCACGGCGCGCAACCCGCGTACCGGCGAGACCGTGCGCGTGAAGAAGACGAACGTGCCCGCCTTCCGGGCCGGCACCACGTTCAAGGATGTCATCAGCGGCGCCAAGAAGCTGCCGAAGGCCACCGCGGTCAAGCGGACGACCGCGGCGTCCACTCGCGGCACGGGCACCACCACCACCGCCGCGCGGGCCACCGCTTCGCGGACCACTCGCGCGACGGCCACGCGTCCGACCGCGACCCGCAGCACCACCACCCGCACCACCACCCGCACCACGCGGGCGGCCGCGGCCACCAAGGCGGCGCCGAAGACCACCGCGGCCAAGACCACCGCGGCCAAGGCGACGACGACCGCGGCGAAGAAGCCGGCCGCCACCAAGGCGGCGCCGAAGACCGCGGCGAAGACCACCGCGGCCAAGGCGACGACGACGGCCAAGAAGCCCGTCGCCAGGAAGAAGAAGTAACACTCCGTTCGACGGCAAGGGCCCGCACTGACCCCAGTGCGGGCCCTGCCGTATGTCACGCCCCACCCGCCCGTGTCCCCCCTTCCCGTCGCCGTGTCCCCTCTTCCCGTCGCCGAGTTCGCTTGTCCGGTCGCCGTGTCCCCGCTTCCCGTGGCCGTGTCCTCCCTTCCGGTCGCTGAGTTCGCTCGTCCGGTGGCCGAGTCCCGGGCGCCGAGTCCGTACTCCGGTCGCCCGAGTTCCGGCCTCCGGCACCGTTTCGGTCGAAGCGGGGTACTTCGCGGGGAAAAGCACGCGTTGGTGACGCTGGTGTGCTGGGTGTGAAAAACCGGTCGGGCGCCCGGCCGGTGTCGCCGGAGTGATTCCGGGAAAGGCAGCCGGGCACGGCATTGGTCCAGCGGCGCGCTCCGCGGCGAAGGGGCGCCGATTCGCCGGGGGCGCGCTCCCCGGCGAAAGGGGCGCCGGTTCACGAGGGGTGCTCTCCGCGGCGAAGGGTGCTGGTTCACGAAGGGCGCGGCCCGCCGTGGAAGCGCGCCGGTTCACGCGGCCACTGAGGCGAGAATTCCTTCTCGGCCGAAGTTAGCCGGGCACCGGGGCGGGGGCGGGCAGCACCGTCGGGTAGTAGTCGGCCGCGGCCAGCGAAGGGTGCCCGTCGGCCTCCGGGGACCGGAAGGACAGCATCCACACCGATCCCTTCCGGCACGGCACCGTGCCGTCCTCGCCGAGTGTCAGCGGAATGCCGGAGCGCGCGGCCAAGGTGGCCAGCACGTCGGGGATGACCCCACCCTGGCTGGCGACGATCGGTGTCCCGCCAGCGGTGACGATCGCGAGCAACCGGTTCAGCCCGGTTTCCGGGTTCGGCCAGTAGTGCTGCTCCGAAAGTAACGGTTCGATCCCGATCTCCACGCCGAGTTCGCCGGCGACGCCTTCGACCGTGGCCACGCAGCGCACCGGCGGAGCCGAGAGCACCCGGTCCACTCCGAACGCAAGCGCGATCGCGCGCAATCCGGCCGCCTGCTTCAGCCCGGCCGGCGAAAGGGGCCGCAGATCGTCCTCTCCCGTCCATTCGCCACGTTTGCCGGCCTTCCCATGCCGGGCGAGCAGAAGTGTGCTCAGCGCGGCAGGCAGCGCCAGAAACGCGCGCACCACGCGGGCGTCGGTGCCGTAGCTGAGCACGGCCCCGGCCTCGTCCGGGGTCAGCCAGCGCAGTTCGTCGACCTCGCCGTTGCGTCGGAACGTCCCGTCGTGTGCGGCCGCGCTGAAGTACTCGACCGTCTTCATTCCCCCGGTCGACAGCGGGTACCGGACAGTGCGCAGCCGACGGCCCAGGGTGGCGCGGAACCCGGTCTCCTCGGACAGTTCCCGCACCGCCGCCTCCGGCGCGGTCTCGCCCCGGTCGAGCTTGCCCTTGGGCAGCGACCAGTCGTCGTAGCGCGGCCGGTGCACGACCGCGATCCGCACTCCCCGCGAGGTTTCCCGCCAGAGCACCGCACCGGCCGCCCTGACGTCCTGAGGCGGCCGCTTGGTCACCCCTCGGCTCCTTGTCCCCTCAGCAGTTCGACCTGGTGGTCGCGCACCTTCGAGCCCTCCGCCGGGGACGGGGACCATTCGCCGGTGGCGGTGAGCACCCAGCAGCGCGTCTCGGGACGCAGGGCGGAATCGAGGATCTCCTCGAGGCGCGTGGTGAGTTTGGGGTCCCGCACCGACACCATGGCCTCGATCCGGCGGTCGAGATTCCGGTGCATCATGTCGGCACTGCCGATCCAGTGCGTCCCGCCGGCCCGGAAATGGAAGATGCGCGAATGCTCCAGGAACCGGCCCAGAATGGAGCGGACCGAGATGTTCTCGCTCAATCCCGGCACTCCGGGTTTGAGCGAGCAAATGCCGCGCACGACTACCTGGACCGGCACGCCGTGCCCGGACGCGACATAGAGCGCGTCGATGACCTGTTCGTCGACCAGCGAGTTGCATTTGATCCGGATGCCGGCGTCCTCCCCGGCGTGTTTGCGGTCGATCTCCTCGGAAATCAGCCGGAGGATGCCGCGCCGGATGCCGCCGGGCGAGGTGAGGATGTTGCGGTAGGTCTCCTGCCGCGAGTACCCGGTGAGCACGTTGAACAGGTC
>DASSAD010000299.1:0-7063 GCA_035685725.1 Amycolatopsis sp.
CGGCTCAGCCCGGGACCACCGAAGCGGTGGCGCAGAAGGTGTCGCCCAGCGTTGTCGAGCTTGTCGTGTCCGGCAGCCAGGAGCAGGGTGAGGGCTCCGGGTTCGTGGTCTCCACCGACGGCTACATCGTCACCAACAACCACGTGGTCGAGGTCGCGGCCAACGGGGGCACCATCCAAGCGGTGTTCCCCGACGGGACGAAGACGGGGGCTTCCATCGTCGGGCGTGACCCCACGACCGACATCGCCGTGGTCAAGGTGTCCGGCGTGAAGAACCTGGTCCCGGTCGAGCTCGGGAACTCCGACAACCTCAATGTCGGTCAGTCGGTTGTGGCCTTCGGCTCGCCGTTCGAACTCGCCGGAACCGTCACCGCGGGCATCGTGAGCGCGTTGCACCGACCGGTGCGCGCGGGCGGGAGCTCGGGTGATCAGACGACCGTGATGAGCGCGATCCAGACCGACGCCGCGATCAACCCGGGCAACTCCGGGGGACCGTTGGTCAATCTGGCCGGTCAGGTCATCGGGATCAACTCGGCGATCTACAGCCCGCCGACTTCGGGCGGCATGGGGCAGAGCGAGGCCACCAACGCGGGGATCGGTTTCGCCATCCCGATCAACCAGGCGCAGCGGACCGCTCAGGAGATCATCAAGACCGGCAAGGCAACGCAGACCTACATCGGCGCCAGCGTCGCGGACGCCCAGTCGGGCGGCGCGCTGATCCAGAAGGTCGACCCGGGCAGCCCCGCCGACCAGGGTGGGCTCAAGGCCGGTGACGTGGTGGTGAAGGTCGATGGCCAGGCCATCGACAACGCCGACGGACTCGTCGCCGCGGTCCGCACGCGAGCGCCCAACGACAAGGTCACCTTCACGCTGAGCGACAACCGGACCATCCAGATCACCCTGGGCGGCCAACCCGTTCAGGTCAACTGACCTCCAGCGCTCGGCCGGAGGCGCGGCCGAGACCAACCCGGGCTCCCGGCACCATGTCGACACGGTGCCGGGAGTCTTTTGTGTACGCGCGCCTCGACGCCGGTGCGCGGCGCGTTCGGACTGATCGCGGCTCACCCCTGTCCCGTGGGCTTTGCCCGCCTCGCTTTTCGTTTTCGCGTCGGAGAAACGTCTCCGCGAATATTTCGCGGGATGTCGTTGTCGTGCCATGGCGACTCCCTTCGGATCGGCCCGGTCAAGCGGCGACCGCCGCGTTGGACCCGTGCAGCGCGGACCGGACCATCTCGACCGCGCTCGTCGGGTCGGCTTCCAGTTGCCGATGCGGCACGACGACCGACTCCCACCCGTGTGCTCGCAGGCGTCGGCGCCGCCACGCGTCCTGTCGTGCCCGCTCGAGATTCCCGTCCCACTCTCGCTCGAGTTCGACCGACAGCTTGTTGTCCGGAAAGCAGAGACCAAGGCGGAATCCGAGCACCTCGGGCAGCAGTCGCGGAACGAGGCCGCTCAGTCGAAGCCACACCCGCAGTTCCGATTCGGGTACCGACGTCGACCGCGGGTCCACCAGCGCCCAGGCTTTTCGAACCCGGACAACGCCGTGGTCATGGCGGCCGGAGAGAAACACCGAAAATGCCGTGGCGTCGACGAATCCGTCACGGAGGAGGGCATCCGCCCAGGCGACCGTGCGGGGAAGCGACGGCCGGAGCCGCTTGTCGCGCAGGATGTCCAGGGTGGCGCGTTCCGGCGTCGCGAGCCGGATGCCCCGCCACGGTTCGCCCTCGGCCGGACCGCGGACCGACCTCCGGATGTGCAGCCCTCGTTTCGCGCCGAACCGGTCGGATTCGGGGACCACGAATTCGACGGGATCTCCGGCGGCGGCCAGCGGACGGCCTCGCACGGTGGCCGCCGAGGCTCCGGTCAAGGTCGCGGTTCCCGGGGCGATCAACGCGGCCGCGCGGCAAAGCAGCTCGTGGGTGACGGGCCGGTGGCCGGGCACGTAGACGTTGTGGAACACCTGGATGAACCGGGACGAGCGCAGTTCGCGCGGGCTCAGCAGTCCTTCGCTGATCGCCCGGCTGCCCAGGAACGGCTCGGTGCCCTCGGACGGGCGGGAAGCGCTTTTGCTTGTCATGCCACCACAATGCGGCAAGGCACGACAATTCGCAGGACCTCAAGATCAAAAAGGCCGAGTTGTGCACAGTGTTTTTGTTGTCCACAGCTATTCCGGTTGGCCCTTGCGGAATCCGTGTTCTTGGGATTCGGCGATGTGTCGACATCTTGTCGAGAAGGAACCGGGTGGATCGATTTGTCGACGTGGCTCGGCGGGTGGAGTCGGTGCGGCGATGGGACGGTTTCCGTGGCTTGCGGTCCGGACCGCGCAGCGAAACCCGTGCGGTGACTCGTCGAGGGCGTCCGCGCACGGTCGAGCCGGGCGGATGCAGGTATCGCCCTAGCCCGGCCGGTTCGGCGCGCGGCAGGTGGCACCCGCGGGAAGGTTGGCCAGCGTCCCGCGAGGGTGGGTCGGAGCTGCGGGAGCACCAGGCCGATCCGGAGCGGGTCACACCGACCGGCCGCGGGCAGCGCGAGGTATCGCGTAGCGAGTGGTGGTCGATCAACCCTGCCAGCCTTTGCTGTTCGCGGGGTCCGCGCTGGTGCTGCCAGCGCGGACCCGGACCGAGCTGTCCTGGCCAGGGGGTGATGGCGGGGCGACCGGTGCGGCTACGGCAGTGTCGCGCCGGAGTGGCTCGCCGACGCCGCCATGGTGGTCCTGTGCTCGCGGGGCTGCCGGGGCTGGCCAGGGTTGTCGGGGGCTGTCCCGGGGCCTGTTCCGAACGGACTGGTTACCGTGCACGGTGGGGTTGCTGCCCACCACATCCGTGCTGCTGTCGGCTTGCGCCGAGGACGGCTGGTGAGTGCAGGCCTCGACCGTGTTCGCGGTCGATCATCTGGTGCGCACATTTGGTAGGTGACTTGTGACAGGGTCGGAAACCGGTCGGGTTCTCGTCGTGGACGATGACGAGAACGTGCGCGACGTCGTGCGGCGGTATCTCGAAGCGGGTGGGTTCACCGTAGAAGTCGCCGGGGACGGCACCGAGGGACTTCGGCGATACCGGGAGTGCCGCCCCGATCTTGTCGTGCTGGACGTCATGATGCCCGGAATCAGCGGTCTCGAGGTGTGTCGCAGGCTGCGGGAGACGGGTCAGGTTCCGGTGGTGTTGCTGACCGCGCTCGGTGAGGAGGAGGACCGGATCACCGGATTGACGCTCGGCGCCGATGACTACCTGACCAAGCCCTTCAGCCCGCGGGAACTGACCTTGCGCGTCGTGTCGGTGCTGCGCCGCACCCGGATGCCGCACCAGGAGCCATCGGTGGGTGAACTGACCGACGGCGACCTCCGACTCCACCTCGGTGCCCGCCGGGCGACCCTGCGGGGTGGCGAACTTGCGTTGACCGGACGCGAGTTCGACCTCCTCGCTTTCTTCCTCGGCCACCCCGGCGTCGCCTTCTCGCGAGGGGACCTGCTGGACCAGGTGTGGGGCTGGGAATTCGGCGACCAATCCACCGTGACCGTCCATGTGCGACGCCTGCGGGAAAAGATCGAGGCCGACCCGGCGAAACCGATCCGGGTGGCCACGGTGTGGGGTGTCGGCTATCGGTACGACCCCGCGCGATCATGATCAGGCCGACCGATCCCTCCGCCGGCATGCTCATGCATGTCTGGCACATCCTGCCCCTCGCGCTGGCATTCGCGCTGCCGGTCGCGGTCGCCGGCGGGCTGCTCTTGTACTGGCTGCGGCACGGGTCGCTGGCCACCACGCTCACCGTGCTGGTCCTGATCCCGGTCCTGGCCACCTTCGCCGGAGTCCTCGGCATCAGCGGGTTCATGTTCACACCGACACTCACCACGATGCTGCTCGTGTGCGTGCTCGTCGCGGTGGTGACCGTGCCGGCCGCGATCGTCCTTGGCCGGGCGACCGCCCGGCGAAGCGTCTGGGAGCGCGAGGCCCGCGAACGTGAGCGCGCGGCGGAGGCCGCCAGGCGGGACCTGGTGGCCTGGATCAGCCACGATCTGCGCAGCCCGCTGGCCGGCATCCGCGCGATGGCCGAAGCGCTGGCCGACGGGATCGTGTCGAACCGGGACGAGGTCTCCGACTACGCCCAGCGCATCAGCGGCGAGACGACTCGACTGTCGGGCATGGTCGGCGACCTGTTCGAGCTGTCGAGGATCACCGCGGGTGCGCTGCGGTTGTCCAGGTCCGCGGTCCCGCTGCGGGAGGTGATCAGTGAGGTGCTGGCCGGGCAGACACCGGTCGCCGAGCAGCACAACATCAAGCTGCTGGCGACCGCCGACACCTGGCCGGTGGTCAGCGGCAGCGATCCCGAGCTCGCGCGGATCGTGCGCAACCTGGTGTCCAACGCCATCCGGCACACGCCCCCGGACGGGACAGTCGCGGTGCACGTCGGTGTCGACGGCGACAATGCCCTGCTCGCTGTCGACGACGGCTGTGGTGGGATCCCGGAGAACGAGATCGGGCGCGTGTTCGAGGTGGCCTTCCGCGGCACCCAGGCGCGTACTCCCGACCCGTCCGGTGCGACCGGAGGCGGGCTCGGCCTGGCGATCGCGAAAGGCTTGGTGGACGCTCACCGAGGTCGCATCCGAGTGCGCAACCACGGCCCCGGCTGCCGGTTCGAGGTGCACCTTCCCCTTGCCCTGGGCTGACCACCTCCGTCGTCCCGCGCCTCGGCCCGGGCACCAGACGTCCACTGTGGAGAGAGGGGCATGCGCCGGCCGGGTCGGTGAACGCTGCCTTGAACACAGCGGTCGCGTGCGCGGCGCTGCGCCTTGGCAGAGCGCAGCGCCGGGCTGTGCTGGACACTCCTTCAACGGCCCCGGCCCCGGCCCCGGCCCCGGCTCTGGGCGTGGGTATGGGCGTGGGTATGGGTGTGGCCCTGCGCGTGGCTGTGCCCTGGCCGTGGCCCTCGGTGTGGCCCTGGGTGTGGCCCTGGGTGTGGTTGTGCGGGCGGGGTGGAGTGGAAGTCGGGGCCGGAGTTCCCTGGTGGGTCGGTTCGGCCACGCGCGAAGCCATGACGTCGCCGTCGCCGGTGACAGCGCTGCACACGGCAGTGTCGATGACCGCGGCTGCCCTGCGCAGCGTGGTGAAGGGAGCCGGCAAATCTCGGTATCGCCGGGATACCGCCTTTCCGGCGATCCACTCGGGTGCCGCCACAAAGATTCTGGAGACGTTCTACCGTATGTCTCATGGAACGCAGTGCACAGCGGCTCGGCCGCGCTCTCGTGGTGATCGTGGACGACCGCGCCGCGCATGGAGAGCACGACGACACCTCCGGTCCCCTGGTCACTGAGCTGCTGGAGGAAACCGGTTTCATCGTCGACGGTGTGGTCGTGGTGCACGCGGATACGGTCGCCATCCGCAACGCGCTCAACACCGCGGTCATCGGCGGCGTCGACCTGGTGGTCACCGTGGGCGGCACTGGTGTTTCGCCTCGCGATGTCACCGCCGACGCCACGGCGGGCGTGCTGGACCGCCCGATTCCCGGGATAGGGGAGGCGCTGCGCTCCTCCGGTCTTGCCGCGGGCGCCGTGGACGCCGGTATCAGCCGTGGGCTGGTCGGTATCTCGGGCAGCACGCTGGTGGTCAACCTGGCCGGATCGCGGGCGGCGGTGCGCGACGGCATGGCGACGTTGTCTTCATTGGTTCCTCACGTCATCGACGAGTTGTCAGGCCTTGACGAATCCTGACCGCGAGCACCCTTCTCCTGACCGCGAGCACCGCTCGCGCCGTGACCGGCGCCGGCTCGACGCCGTCTTCGGGGAGGTCCTGCCGGACACCACCTCCGACGAGCGCGAAGCCGGCGCGGCCGTTGAAAATCGGGACTCCTGGTATCGGGAGAACCGTCCCCCGCATCACGACGAGGGTTCCGGATAGACGGTCGTCGGTCGGGTGCCTGCCGCGGTTGCCTCCGCGTAGGTGCCGTCAGCCGCGATCCATCGGTCGATCTTCCTGGTAGGACAGTGGCAACGGCCGTTGCCCTGTACCAGGGGAACAACCGTGCCGGGTCGACCGCCAGGGGGTTACGCGGACGCGCCTGGCTGTGCACGACAACCGAGAAACATCGGCTAGCGCAAGGTGACCGCTACCGGGCTTCGGAGGGACGATGCCGCGACCTGGGTGGCCAGTTCGACCGGCACGGAGATCAGTACCAGCGGGCCCTTGTCCGCCGTGCTGAGCAGGTGTCCACCGGGCGGGGGCGGCGAGCGCACATCGATCACCGTCGCCATGCTGGCCAGCACCCTCCGGGTCTGGTCACCGGCTTCGATGGTCACCACGTCGACCCGCATCCCACGCCGGAGCAGCTCGGCGACACCGGCATCGGCCAACCGGATCGGCACGGTCGAAAACCCCGGGCCGACCGGGACCGCGTCAGCACGCGGTGCGGCGGCTGGTGGCTCGCCGGGTGGAGCAGGCCCGGTCGGGCGTGCCGCGAGCGATGCGGCCAGCACGAGCAGGCTCACGGCCAGCGCGCGACGGAAGAGAATGACCTTGCGGCCACGTAAATACGGCCGCAAGCGGTTCCAGAAAGTACGTGGAGCGATCTTCATCGCGGCGACCCCTAGCCTCGAGAACGTGACGTCGGCGGGTTCCGTCGTCAGGATCGACGCTAGGAGCGGCGGCCACGCGGCGGAAGCGGATGCTCGCGCCACTGTGGAAAACCGGGGATGTGTGGACAACCCCAGCGGTCAGGAGGCCGCGGCGGCCGTTTTCGTCGTACCGGTGCTGGACGATGAAGAGTTCGAGTCCGACGAGGTGCTCTTGCTCTCGCTGGAGGTGCTCTTGGTCTCGGAGGTCGAACTCGAGCCGGCGGAGCTCTTGCCGCTGCCCGACGAGGACTTGGACGACGATTCCGACCGGGAGTCATTGCGGTAGAACCCGCTGCCCTTGAAGATGACGCCAACGGCTCCGTAGAGCTTGCGCAGCGGACCGGTGCATTCGGGGCACTCGGTCAGGCTGGCATCCGAGAATGACTGCACGGCCTCGAAGCTGTGGCCGCATTCCTTGCAGGCGTACTGGTACGTGGGCACTGGTGCTCCTTCGTGC
>DASSAD010000300.1:0-9251 GCA_035685725.1 Amycolatopsis sp.
GTTGGTGAACGCCGTCTCGGCGACGATCGTCAGGTACATGCTCGCGGCGGTGATGGCGTCACCGGTGATGAAGCCTTCCGCGAACTGCCGGCCGATCGTGCCGCAGTAGTCGTTCTGGAAGTCCCGCAGGCTCGAGTTGAATCCGGCGGGGTCGATGTAGTTCTGCATGTAGAGGCGCTTCAGGTTCTGCTGGATCGTCGAGTGCCGAACCTCGTCGATCATCTGAATCGCCTGTGAGTTGTGGAGCTCCGGGTTCGGCACGGTCCGGAACAGCAGCGGCATGGCCCGCGCCGCGGCGATCTCGGGAAGCGGGATGATGCTCAAGAACAGCTTCTGCCATTCGAGCCAGCGCTCCTGCACCTGGCGGAACATGTTGCCGCGGATCGCGCCGTCCTCGGCGCCGTAGACCCGGTGGTCTTTCTCTTCCTGCATGGGGAAGTAGGACCTCAGCACTTGCTTGAGCGGGTCCTTCTTCTTGGCCTTACGGAACGTGTAGTCCGTCCCGTACTGTGACACCGGCTCGTGATATGCCGGTTCCCAGGATAATTCCTGGATCTTCTGGTGTGCTTTCGCCACACTTTGGCGGCTCATGATCACTCCCCTGGGCGAGATCGGTTACGTGGACACACGTCCTACATGGACGATTACAAGCCCACTGGTATGTGATGTGAGTCTCAATATGAGACAGCCGGGACTCCTCTGCCAAGTTGTCCGCCAGATCGGCTTCCAGATCGTCTGCCAGGCCACTGCCCCGCCTTACGCCTCGCCGAACATCGTTGCGCGCAGGTCGGCGAGGTGCATTCGCACTTCCTCAGTGAACTGGTTGGGCCCCTCGGGAGACGGCGCGATGCCGAACGAACGCAACAACGCGGCCGCCGGTTCACCCGGGTGACCCGCGTCGCCGAGTCTCGGGTGCAAGCCCTCCTCGGCGAGGTGATGGAACACCACGTTGACAACGGTCCACGGGTTGTAGGTCTCCTCATCGGCCATGTCCTCATGGGACTGCACGCCCGGGGCCGCGCGTGTCTCAATCTGATACACCATTTACCCGTAATCCCAGGTGGCTTAGGCTGGGACGGACGGCCTGACCAAAGGTGGCTGGAGGCCAGTGTGGAGAGTGCGACCACACACGGGGCCACGATCCTTCCCGATGACGAGGGGCTGGCCCGCACGCGCGAACGGTTTCTCACGATGGAAACCGTCGAACACGACGAGGTGCGCGAGTCCATTTTGGCGTCATGGTGGCGTTCCCGTCGGTTCCAGGTACCGGCCGACCGGATCGAGCTGCCCTACTTCGGCGAACAGAATCTCGACACGCCCCTGATCCGCGGCGCCAGGCCGATCCTGGACCGGCTCGGCGACCAGCTCGACGGGCAGCCGATCAGCCTGATCCTCACCGACCCCACCGGCGTGGTGCTCACCCAGCGCACCGGGGACGCCGACCTGCACCGGCACCTCGAACACGTGGAGCTGGTGCCCGGTTACAGCTACGGGGAACGCTTCGTCGGCACCAACGGGATCGGCACCGCGCTCGAGGACGGACGGCCCACTTCGGTGTTCGGCCACGAGCACTACGCGGAACACCTGGAAAACCTCGCCTGCGCGGGCGTTCCCATCCGGCACCCCATCTCGGGCAAGACGCTCGGCGCGGTCGACCTCACCTGCTGGCGCCAGGACGCCAGCGGCTTGCTGGTCGCGCTGGCCAGGATCACCGCCGACCAGATCCAGCAGGCCCTGCTCACCACCAGCGACCTGCGCGAGCTGGCGCTCTTCCAGTCCTACCTGCAGGCCTGCCGGCGCACGACCGGGATCGTGATGGCCTTCAACACCGACATCACGATGATGAACGACAGCGCGCGTCAGCTGCTCGACCTGACCGACCAGTCGATCCTGCTCGGGCGCGCCCATCAGGAACTCGCCGACGCACCCCGTGCCACGGTCACCGTCACGTTGTCCAGCGGGAGCAAGGTCCGCCTGCACTGCCGCCGCGTCGACGCGGAAGGCGGCGACGTCGCCGGCGGCGTGCTGTCGGTGAAACTCCTCGAAAACCAGGAGGCCGCCGGGACCTCGGCACCGATACTGCCCATGTTCCTGCCCGGCGTGGTCGGTTCGGCACCGCTGTGGTTGCGCTGCTGCCACGACGTCGACATCAGCTTCACCCGGCGTGAGTGGCTGGTGCTCGCCGGTGAGCCGGGCACCGGCAAGCACACCCTCGCCCAGGGCGTGCACCGGCGGCGCAGTCCCGCCGGGCGGCTGCACACCCTCGACGCCGGCCGGATGTCCGCCACCTGGCGGGAAGAGCTGCGGCGCGACCTGATCGACGATCCGGTGGACACGTTGGTGATCCGCCGGGTCGACCGGCTGGGCCGGGCCGGGATCCGGACGCTCACCGTCGTGCTCGGCGAGGTCCGCCGCGCCGCGGACCCGCCGTGGCTCGCGGTCACCGTGACACCCGACATCGAAATCGACGCGGAACTGCTGGCCTTCTTCCCGCGCACGGTCACCGTCCCGCCGCTGCGGCGCCACGTGCAGGACCTGTCCGACCTGGTACCGCTGTTCCTCGACCGGCTCTCCGGCGGTGGGCGGCTGACCTGTTCCCCGGCGGCGATGCACCTGCTCATGCGCGCCGACTGGCCCGGCAACGTCGCACAGCTCTACCGGGTGCTCAAGCAGGTCACCAAACGCCGCCGCACCGGCATCATCCAGCCGGCCGATCTCCCGGCCGAATACCGCGCCATCACGCGTCGCCCCCTCAACCGGTACGAGACCGTCGAGCGGGACGCCATCGTGCGCAGCCTCGAAGACGCCGACGGGAACAAGGCCCGCGCGGCCAAGCTGCTCGGCATCTCCCGGGCCACCATCTACCGCAAGATCCACGAATACGGCATCGTCACGCCCGGCCACTGAGGGGTTGGGCCGAGTGCGACGCACGCGCCACGAGGTCGATGAGTTGCTGGGCGTTGACCTGGGCGTAGTCGCGGTAACAGTTGTTCAGCAGGACGTGCACCCGTGCGGCATTGTCGGCCAGTCCCCGGATCTTCGGCGCCCATTCCCGCAACTCGTCCGGGGAATAGCGGTAGCCGAACCGTTCGTGGATATTCTTGCTGGTCCATTTCGGGGAATGGCCGTGGAACCGCACCACGGCGAGGTCGGCGGTCGCGGCCGCGATCGGGGGAACCGAGGAGGCGTACCCCTGCGGCATGTCCACGCAAACCAGCGGAACACCGTTTCCGGACAGGAACTTCAGGGTCTCGTCGCGGTTGTCCTCGCTGAGCCAGGAGCGGTGCCGGAACTCCACACACCCCTGATAAGGCGGCGTGAGCCGGCGGGCACAGGCCAGGATGTACTCCTTGTTCGCGCGGGAGATGGTGAACCACGGCGGGAACTGCAGCAGGATCGCGCCCAGCTTGCCGGTCCGGCGCAACGGGTCGAGCGCGGAGAGGAACCGCTCCCACACCTGATCGACCACCGGCGGCGGGACGTCGCGCGGATAGAGCGTGTCCTTGCCGAGTTTCTCCGGATCCGGCCGCAGGTCGGCGGGCAGCGAACGCACGCGGGTGGGGTGTTGGGTGAACAGGCTGAATGCCTTGACGTTGAAGGTGAAGTCGCGGGGCGTCCGGCCCGCCCACTGCGCCGCCGTCCGTTCGGCCGGGATCCCGTAATAGGTGGAGTCGACCTCGACGAGCGGGAATCGCTCGGCGTAGTAACGAAGCCGCTTCTCCGGGGTGTCCGTTTCGGACGGATACCACCCGGACTCGATCAGCGTCCGATCGGTCCACGACGCCGTGCCCACCCGGATGGTTCCCATTTCCCCAGCGTAGGAAGCCGGTCGGCGACCGGCAGCGCGACCGGCAGCGCGCCGGTGTCAGGCCGCATGCTGGACGGGTGCGCGAAACCACGCTGGAGGTCCGGATCGCCGCCGAGCTGAGGATGTTCCTGGCGGCCCGGCGGCGCGGTGCGTCGGTGACGGTTTCCTACGACGGCACGTCCTCGCTGGGACACGTGGTCGAGTCGCTGGGCGTTCCGCTGCCCGAAGTGGGCCGCATGGTGATCGGCGGCAGGGTCCGCGAGCCGGGTTACCGGCCGGAGGGCGGCGCGGTGATCGAGGTGGCGGCGGTCTCACGCCCCCAGCCGCTGCCCTCCGCACGCTTCGCGCTCGACGTGCACCTCGGCACCCTGGCCCGCCGCCTGCGTCTGCTCGGCGTCGATTCCTGCTACGCAGGAGATCTCAGCGGCGATCCGGACGACGACGCGCTGATCGAGCGGGCGAACCGCGACGGCCGGCTGCTGCTCACTCAGGACCGTGACCTGCTGCGCCGCCGAGCGCTCCGACGCGGCGCGTACGTGCGGGGCACCCGGCCCGAGGAGCAACTTCTGGATGTGCTGGACAGGTTCGCGCCGCGTCTGGCGCCGTGGACCCGGTGCACGGCCTGCAACGGCTTGCTCTCCTCCGTACCGAAAAGCGACATCGCACACCGGCTGCGGCCGGGAACACGCCGCAGCTACGAGGTCTTCTCGCGCTGCCCGGCCTGCGGCCGGATCTACTGGCGTGGTGCGCACTCCCGGCGTCTGCAGGAGATCGTCGACAGGGCGGTCGCGACCACGACAGCGATTTCATCTCGGCGGCGGAGCGACGCCGTATAGGTCGTTATACGACCTTTTTCCGCGCGGCGGGTCAGGTGGCGATGTCCGGATAAGGCAGCGTCACGTGCGCCATCCGGCGGGCGTATTCCTGTTGGAAACCCAGGGGTTCGGGGTAGTCGCGCTCGAACAGGGCGATGAAGAGCGTGAGCGTGAGGAACGGGTGCGCACCGAGTTCGAAGAGCGCGACGTGGTCATGCTCGGCCAGCGCCGCGCGCTCGCTTTCCTCGAAGCGCAGCCAGGTACTGGCTTCCCCGTCGACGCAGTTGATGATCCGGTTGGCCTGGGTGGACTCCCACCACCGCACGGTGCCCGCGGGGTCCTCGCGGTACCGCTCGACGAGGGCCGGGTCGCGGTCGACGGTGTAGAGGAACTTGTTCAGCAGGTACTTGCTCACCGCGGGTCTCCGTTCGGGTACCAGGTGAAGTAGGCCTCCATCGTGTGATAGAGGTCGTAGGTATCGACGTAATCGGCCTTCTGTCCCTCCCCCGCGACGCCCATCATCAGCATGAAGTCCATGAAGCCGTGGGTGGCGTTGCCCGGCAGGTGCAGGCTTTCCAGGCTGACCTCGGCCAGGCATTCGGAGATGTCCCCGCCCGCGATCCAGCCCACCGCCTTCTGGTCGAACACCGGGTCGGGCCCGTGCGGACCGAACTGCCGAGGGCCGCCCAGTTCCAGCGAGAGGTGACCGGTCCCGATCACCGCGACGCGCTGGTCCGCCGGCCAGGACTCGATGAGCTGCCGGAGCGTGCGGCCCAGCTGCACGAAGCGTTCGGGCCGCGGAAGCGGCGGCGCGAAGATGTTGGTGTAGATCGGCACGATCGGCAGATCGTTGGCCGGGCGCAGCGTGATGATCGGGCAGGTGATCGAGTGATCGATCCGCATCTCGTTGGAGAACGCCAGGTCGAAGCCCGCGTCGAGGCCTTCCCGCAACACGTGGGACGAGAGGTCCTCATGCCCCTTGAGCAGCATCTTGGGCAGCCCGAACTCGCGTTCTTCGTTGTAGAAGTTCGCGTCGTAGAACGGGGCCTTGCCCACCAGGAACTGGGGCATGTTGTCCAGCCACAACTGGTGGAAGTGGTCCGAGCCGACCATCACCAGGATGTCCGGGCGGGCCAGGGTGAGGGTCTCGCGGAAGGCCTCCACCTTGCGCACCCACTCGTCGACGAAGGGCGCCCGGTCCTCACCGGTGGAGTTGCTGGCCCGGTAGTAGAAGGGGTGATGGGTGGATGCGATCACCGCGACCAGTTCAGCCATGGGAACCTCCGTTGGTGTCAGGCTGGGGTGCGATGGGCCGGTTGTTCAGGTCCACCGAAAGGAAGATCTCGTTGCCGACCGGCCGGCGCAGTTCCTCGGCGAGCTGCCCGATCAACCCCGCGGTGCGGGCCAGCAGGGCGAACGCGCGCAGCAGCGGCAGCGGCAGGCCGAGATCGGCCAGCGCGGCGCCGCACACGCCGGCGCCGTTGAGCGGCAACGTCCTGCCGAGCACTCGCGGGTGCACGCGCCCGATCGCGGCGAACAGGGCGAGGTGGGGTCCGAACAGGTTCTCCTCTTCGGCGATCCGCAGCAGGCGGGGAGTCCGCGGGTCGCCCTCCTTGTGCACGTGGTGCCCGAGCCCCGGAATGAGCTTCTTCGCCTGCCGCCGGGCGCGCACGGTGGCCAGCGCCAGCTCGTCCCAGCCGGCGTCGTCCACCGGCAGCTCACCGTCCACAGAGGACAGCACGTCGTGCAGGAAGAGCCCGCAGTCCTCGGTGACGCCGAGGAACCGCGAGCCACCGCCGAGCAACCCGGCGGCCAGGGCGCCCTGGACCGAGTCGGGCGCCGACAGGTAGGTCAGGCGGGTCACGATCGCCGTCGGGGTGAACCCGTGGTCGGCCAGCGCCGCGAGCACGGCCTCGAACACCCGCACCTCGCCGGGCGCCGGGCGACGCTGCGTGGCCAGCCAGAACGCGAGTTCCCCGAAGGAGACCTCGCCCATCACGTCCTCGGCGAGATCCTGGCCGAGCAAGGTGATCGTCTTCAGCGACGACGCGCCGAGCGCGGTGGGATATTCCGGGGGGTACTCGGTGGGATGTTCGTGGTCAGCCACGATCGACCTCCTCGGGGTTGGTGAGCCACCGGCGCAGTTCGGCGCCGTGCTCGTCGAGTCCGGGCGGGGGCAGCCGGTAGCTCACCGGCGTCGCGGAGAAGCGGATGGGGTGCCGGGTCGTCGGGACCGCCCGCTCCCCCACCCCGACCTCGACGACCGGTTCCAGCCCGAACCGCTCGGCCATGGCGAACCCGCCGTCGATGGTGTTGATCGGCCCGCTGGGCACCCCGGCCTCGACGAGCAGATCGAACCAGGCGATCGCGCCTCGCTGTTTGAGCCGCTCCACCAGGATCGGGCGCAGCTCGTCGCGCCGCCGCGTGCGGTCCTCGTTGCGGGCGAAGCGCGGATCGGTGCCGATCTCGGGGATGCCCAGGACCTCGCAGAGCTTGCGGAACTGGCCGTCGTTGGCCGCCGCGACGATCAGATCGTGGTCGGCGGTGGGCAACGGCTCGTACGGGAACACGCTCGGGTGCGCGTTGCCCATCCGATAGGGCACCGTGCCGCCCGCGACGAAGGCGGAGCTGTGGTTGACCAGCCCGGTCAGCGCCGAGGACAACAGGTTCACCTCGACGTGCTGGCCGTGCCCGGTCGCGTCGCGATGCCGCAGCGCGGCGAGGATGCCGATGGTGGCGTGGTTGCCGGCCATGACGTCGAACACCGAGATGCCGGCACGGTACGGGGAGCCGTCCGGATCGCCGGTCAGGCTCATCAGCCCGGAGATCGCCTGCACCATGAGGTCGTAGCCGGGCACGTCGCGGCCCGCGCCGGAGCCGAATCCGCTGATCGAGGCGTAGACGATGCCCGGGTTGGCCGCGCGGACCGCGGCGAAGTCCAGTCCGTACTTGGCCAGCCCGCCGGGTTTGAAGTTCTCGATGACCACGTCGGCGCGCCGGGCGAGTTCGCGGGCCACCTCGGCATCGGCGTCGGTGCGCAGATCCAGCGAGATCGACCGCTTCCCGCGGTTCACGCCCAGGTAATAGGTCGACACGCCGTCGCGGACCGGAGGCATCCAGGTACGCGTGTCGTCTCCGTTCGGTCCTTCGACCTTCACGACCTCGGCGCCCATGTCCGCCAGCAACATGGTCGCGTAGGGCCCGGCCAGGATCCGGGAGAAGTCCGCGACCAGGAGGCCGGCCAGCGGTCCCGAGCCGCGCACGGAGGCGTCCTCGCTCATCCCGACTTCCCTTCGTCCGCTACCTTGTCCGCAATGCGGACGGCCGTCCGCTCCACGATCAGAATACACCCCGCCGGCTCGTCGACCGCGCCGTTCTCAGGCATCCGTGTGCCGGACCGCGACACCTTCGCCGCGGTATTCGCTGTAGGTGTACGGATTCGGGATCAGTTCGGTCTCCGGGATCTCCGGTTCCCTGGCCTGCCGCCAGGCCTGCTCGCCCAGCTCCCCGCGGGCGTAGGAGACCGTGGCGCCCACCGCCTCCCGGGCCCGCTCCAGCTGCGGGGAGAGCAGTTCGTGCCGGTACTTCACCAGGGTTCCGTCGACCAGGACGGTGTGCACGTCGGCGCGGCCGGCCTGGAAGACCACGTGGCCGTAGGGGTGCAGGACCGGGAACATCGCGGGTGAGCGGTCGTTCTTGATCAGCACCAGGTCGGCCTTCTTGCCCGGGGTGAGCGAGCCGATCACGTCCTGAAGGCCGAGCGCGCGAGCCCCGCCCATGGTCGCGTACTCCACGACATCGCGCGCCCGCAGTTTGTTGTGCACCACGGTTTCGCCCGCCGCGTGCGCTTCGAGATGCTCCCGGGCACGGTCGGCCGACAGCGTCGCGCGCATCGCCGAGAACAGGTCCGCGCTCCACCACACGCTGGAGTCCATCGACAGCGACACCGGGATGCCGTGCTTGCGCAGACGCCAGGTGGGCGGGTGCCCCTGACCCGCGCTCTGCTCGCTTTCGGTCGAGACCGAGACGTGCCCGCCGGAGGCCGCGATGCGCTGGTAGGAGTCCTCGCTCAGGGTCGTCGCGTGCACGTAGGTGACCTTCGGGTTCATGAACCCGTGGTCCCACATCAGCCGGATGCTGGCATCGGTGGTGGCGCCCCAGACCCCGGCGTGGGTGGTCACCGGCAGATCCAGTTCACGGGCCGCCGCGAAGGCGCCCTGCTCCGGGAACTGCTCGTCGCCGGTGACGTCGAAGGCCAGCTGGAGGCCGAGCCGCTCGTCCCGGGAGGCGAAGTTTCTGTCCACAAAGGACCGGAACTCCGGCGCCGCGGCCCATTCCCACGGCGCGCCGAAGATGTTGCCGTAGGCCAGCACGAACCGGCCCGGCAGCGACCGCAGCGCCTCGACCGCGGCGTCGCCGTGCTCCGGGGTCCGCAGGCCGTGGGACCAGTCCACGGTGGTGGTCACCCCGGCGTCGAGCGCCTCCAGACCGGCGAGCAGGTTCCCGGCGTGGATGTCCTCGGGCCGGAAGATCTTGCCCCAGTTGAGGTAGTAGAAGACGAAGTACTGCGACAGCGTCCAGTCGGCGCCGAGGCCGCGCAGCGCGGTCTGCCACATGTGCCGGTGCGT
>DASSAD010000301.1:0-6537 GCA_035685725.1 Amycolatopsis sp.
CCCCGTCCTGGGCGCCCGGCCACTACGCCGCACCATCCAACGCGAAATCGAGGACCAACTCTCCGAAAAAATCCTCTTCGGCGAGGTCGAAGCCGGCCAGATCATCATCGTCGACGTCGAAGGCTGGAGCGGAAACCCCGAGGACAAGGATGACAAGGCGCACTTCACCTTCCGTGGTGAGGCCAAGCCGCTGGCGGTCCCGGATGCGCCGCCGGTGAGCATCGGTGCCGCCAACGACCCCCGCGAGGTCGAAGGCGACTGAGCACACCAATCAGCGCCAGTCAGCATCGAGTGGCGCTGAGTAGTACCGAATAACGCGGAGAACCGCGGAAGCCCCCAGGGATCTCGTTCCTGGGGGCTTCCGCTCGTTCTTGGGTGTTCGAGCAGCGAAATGTTGCCGGGTCTTGGCATTGGAGGCCGCTGAGTGTGAGAGTCTGAGCGAACTGAGGGGAGATTCATGAACGTCTTGGCGATCGACTTCGGCACGTCGAGTACGGTCGCGGTCCTGTCGGCGTTCGGGCGTGGGCCGCGGGCGATCGAGATCGACGGCTCGGTGACCATGTCTTCGGCGGTCTACGCCAACGAGGACGGCACCCTGGTCGTCGGCCAGGACGCCGAGCGGCGGGCCCGCCTCGACCCCGCGCGGTTCGAGCCCAACCCCAAGCGGCGCATCGACGAGGCCACGCTTCTGCTCGGTACCGACGTCGTGCAGGTCACCGACGCGCTCGCCGCGGTGCTTCGGCGCGTAGGCGAGGAGGCCGTGCGGCAGCTGTCCGGGCAGTGGCCGGACGAGGTGCGGATTTCGCATCCCGCACGCTGGGGCGCCACCCGCCAGGCGACGCTCCGGCAGGCGGCGATGAAGGCCGGTTTCACCTCATCGCTGATCCTGATGCCCGAGCCGGTCGCCGCCGCGGCGCACTACGCGTCGCTCAGTTCCCAGCCGCTGGCCCCGGGCAACGCGCTCGCGGTCTACGACCTCGGCGCGGGCACCTTCGACTGCGCGGTCGTCGGTGTCACCACCCGCGGCTTCACCGTGCTGGCCGACAACGGTCTGCCCGATCTGGGCAGCCTCGACATCGACCAGGCACTGCTGGTCTATGTCGGTCGGCAGGTCTCGCATCTGGACCCGGCACAGTGGCAGCGCGTGCTGCGTCCGGAGAGCGTCGGCGATCGGCGGATCCGCCGGGCACTGATGCAGGACGTGCGCGACGCCAAGGAAACCCTTTCCCGGCATGCGCACACCGAAGTCCCCATGCCTGAGCCGTTCGAGGACGTGCTGGTCACCCGGGCCGAGCTCGAGGCTCTGGTGCGGCCGAACCTGCTGCGCAGCGCGGAACTCTTGGCCGCGACCATCCGCGACGCCGGGTTGACCCCGCAGCGGCTGACCGGCATCTACCTGGTGGGCGGACCGAGTCGGATGCCGCTGGTGGCCAGTCTGCTGGCGGACAAGCTGGGCGTCATGCCCACCACTCAGGATCAGCCGGAGACGGCGGTGGCCTTCGGGCTGCACAACGAACCACGGGTCGAACCACGGGTGGAGTCCGGGGCTCAGCCCGCCGCGCCGGTCCGGGTGCCCACCGGGCCCGCACCGGTGGCGCTGCCCCCGGTGGGCACCCCGCCCCCGGTCGAGGCCCGCACCGTTCCGGTGATGTCGGCGATGCCGCCGCGGCAACCTGTGTGGCAGCCTCCGCCGGTGCTGCGTCCGGTGCCGCCCGCGCCGGCGAAGACCATGAAGAAGCCACTTCTGCTGGGCGCGGGCGCGCTGGTGGTGGTGGCTGCCCTGGTGACGACGCTGATCCTGGTGACCCGGGGTTCGGGTGGGACGCCCGATCAGGCCGGGGGCGGTACGCCACAACCGGACGTTTCCGGTACGAGCCAGCAGGGCGCCGGAGGGATGACCCAGCAGGCCGCCACCGGCGGGTCGAACTGCGACGCGCCCGGCAGCCCGGATGCCCAGGGGCTCACCGCCTGCATGCGGCAGCTGGCGGGGACCTTGCCTCAGCGTGCGTCGTGTCAGTCCGGTGTCGGCGGGATGAGCGCGCCGAGTGCCGGTGCCGGGTCGATGGCCAGTTGTGTGATCCAGGATTCCGGGAGCACGCTGGGAAGTCAGACGGTCGTCTTCTACCAGGGGATGCCCTACAACACGATCAAGGTGGGCGCCGAGACGGAGATGGGCGACCCGAGCCAGATCGCGAAGGGGACGTGGACCGGCGACGGGCTGTCCGGCACCTATGAGGCCGGCATCGGTTCCATGGGCGGGGTGCTGCTGTTCGGCGTGAACGGCGAGAACCTGTGCGGGATGCTCATCTCGATCGATCTCCATTCGAGCGGTGAGCAGACCACGCAGCAGGTGGTCGACTTCTTCGAGCAGAACATCAAACCCGGTACCTGAGCTCCGCGGGCAGGGTCCCGCGCGGTGGAGGCCGGTCGTCGTCTGTCGCAGTTCCCTGGCGAAGCCGACCTTCGGGTGCGCGAGCGGCGCGAGATTCCGGTAAGAGTGGTCGAGTGACGGACAGCGCGACCACTGCTCCTTCCGTGAGCCCCGGCGCTCGCCGAGGGCACACTGTGCGCATGATCGTGTTCGCGGTGTTGGGCGGGCTGCTCGTGGTGCTGGCCGCCCTGCGGCTGTTCGGCGTCGACGGCAACAGGTACACGGCCGCCTTGCTGGCCCTGACGCCGTACTGGTCGGTCGGCGGGATGCTCCTCGGGATCGTCGCCCTGGCGCTGCGCCACTGGTGGATCGGGATCGGCGTGGCGGCCGTCTCCGTGGCGCTGCTGGTGGCGCTGTTACCCAGGCTGGTGCCCGCGACCGAACCCGCCGCTTCGGGCAAGCAGCTGCGGATCATGTCGTCGAACCTGTATCTGGGGCACGCCGATGCGAAGACGATCGTCCAGCTGGTGCGCGAGCACGATGTCGACGTGCTCAACCTGCTGGAGCTGACGCCGCGCGAGGCCCAGGAGCTCGACCGGGCCGGGCTGGCCGAGCTGTTGCCCTACCGGGTGTTCAAGCCGGTTCCCGGCGGTGCCGGGTCGGGCATCGCGTCCCGGTACCCACTGTCGCCGCTGTCCTTGGCCGGTCCTTCCCTGCTCGCCCAGCCCAGCGCCCAGGTCGATCTGGGTGATGGTGTTTCGGTCGAGGTGGTCGCCGCGCACCCGATCCCGCCGACGACTTCCGCGGCGATCTGGAAGAAGGAGATCGGCGGGCTGCCCGCGTCCGGCGGGCCGGTGCGGATCTTGGCCGGTGACTTCAACGCCACGCTCGACCACGCCACGTTGCGACGGCTGCTCGGCGCCGGTTACGCCGACGCGGCCGACCGCCGTGGTGATGGTCTCACTCCCACCTGGCCTTCGGGTTTCTTCCCGCCGCCGGTGACGATCGACCACATCCTCGTCGACCAGCGCGTGGCGGTGGACGCCTACCAGGTCTTCGATATCCCCGATTCCGACCACAACGCGATCTACGCGCAGCTCACCCTGCCTTGAGCTTCGCGTCGAGGGCGGTGAGGGTTTCCAACGCGCCGTAGGGAAGCGCGACACCGCGCCCGTGGCGCACCCCGGGATCGCGCGGGTTGATCCTGATCAGCGCCCCGGTCGGCGCGCTGGCCAGCTCGGCGAAGCGCCGGACCGTGGGCACGGCCTTGCCGGCGCCGAGTTCGAGCACGACCGCCCGCGGGTGCTTGCGGCGCCAGTCGGTCAGCGCACGCAGTTGGAGGTCGCTGCGGTGGGAGATCCAGTCGAAGTCACTGAACATCAGGATGTTCGGCCGGGCGAGGTGACCGCAGTGCGGGCACTCCGGGAGCGGCCGTTGCGCGCGCATGTCCTCGCCGACGGTCAGCTGGAGGCCCTTGCCGGGCCAGATGTCCGGGCAGCACGGTTTGGCACACTGCAGGTGGTGGATGGACCCGTGCACCTCGGCGACGAGCGGGAAGCCCGCCCGCTGGAAGTGCCCGTCCACGTTGGACGTGAAGGCGGCCAGCGGTTTCCGCGCGCCCCAGTCCAGCAGGATCCGGAATCCTTCGTGTGGGACGGTTTCCCGGTAGAGGTCGAGGCGGTGGCCGTAGAAGCCCCAGGCCAGCCCCGGATCCTCGACGAAATGCTGCGGGTCGGCCAGCTCGGCGAAGCTCAGGCCGAGCCGGGCGTAGGGCGGGTAGGTGGTCCAAAACCCTTCGTTACCACGGTAATCCGGCAACCCGGAGTCCACGCCCATCCCGGCGCCCGCGCACACCAGCAACGCGTCCGCGCCGCTGATCAGCTCGGCCGCCCTGTCCAGGGGGTCGCTACTCGGCACTGTCCAGCGGCACGACTTCGAATTCCAGCAGGCTCGCACCGCTGGCGACCGGCTTCGCCCGCTCACCGGCGTGCGCCTCCCGCGCCGGGCCGTTCCGCCAGGCCTGGAAGGCCTCTTCGGACTCCCACTTCGTGTAGACGAAGTACCGGTTCTCACCCGAAACGGGGCGCAGCAGCTCGAATCCGAGGAAGCCGGGCTGGGTGTCCACCGCGTGCTTGCGGTGGGCGAACCGCTTCTCCAGCTCGGGACCCGCGCCTTCGGGAACCTCGATTGCGTTGATCTTCACGACTGCCATGAGTCCAGCCTACTCATCGCCGGGCACCGCCTCGCCCGGCCTCGCCGAAGCGGAAAACACTGTCGGGTAAGACTTTCCCGTCCCGGCCGCGAGTGCGGTCTAATGGGCGAATGAGGGTCGACTTCGGCGGGCACGGGCAGCCGATCGTCGTGCTGCACGGCTTGATGGGCCGCGCGCGCACCTGGTGGCGGGTCGCGCAATGGCTTACCCGCTACGGAAAGGTGGTCGGCCTCGACGCGCGCGGGCACGGGCGGGGTCCGCGCGGCGGGCCGTGGACGACGGAGCGATTCGTCGCCGACGTGGCGGAGCTGGTGCGGTCCCTGGCCGGGCCGGCCGTGGTGATCGGCCATTCGATGGGCGGGTTGCACGCGCTGGGGCTGGCCGCGACGCATCCCGAACTGGTCCGCGCCGTCGTGGTCGAGGACATCGCGCCCGACCAGCGGGGCAGGACGGTCGAGCCCTGGCGTGGCTACTTCGACTCCTGGCCGGTGCCGTTCCAGTCGCTGGCGCAGGTGCGGGAGTTCTTCGGCAGCACCGGAAACTATTTCACCGAGTGCGTGGTCGAACGCGAGGACGGCTACCACCTGATGGCCGACCTCGACGACCTGTACCGGATCGCCGCGGAATGGGGGCGCCGCGACTACTGGTCCTTTGTGGACGGCGTGCGGTGCCCGCTGCTGGTGGTCGAGGCGGGGGACTCGGCGATGCCCCCTGGTCAGCAGGCGGAGATGGCCGCCCGCGTCCCCCTTGGACGTCACCTCGTCGTTGCCGGCGCCGGTCACGTGGTGCACGACGATGCTCCCGACGAGTACCGCGCCGCTGTCGAAGCGTTCCTGACCGGCGTTCTGGCGCCCTGAACGGACTGCCGCTCAGCCCTCGCCGGGCAGGGCGAAGCGGCCGTCGGCGGTTTGCTCGACCAACCCGTCGACGAGCAGCGAATCGAGGCAGCGATCGCGCTGGCCGGCGTCGAGCCACACCGTGTCGAGCCGGGCCTTGAACACCGGCTCTTCGGTCCCCCGCAACACATCCAGCAGGAGTCCGCGGACCTGCCGATCGGTCCCGGCGAACTTCTGCACGGCCTTGGCCGGGCCGGCATAGGCCGGGCGACCGGCCCGCTGCCAAGTGCAGGCGTCGTAAACCGGGCAGTCGGCGCATTGCGGGGCACGGGCGGTGCAGACGAGCGCGCCCAGTTCCATGAGTGCCGCGGAGAACCGGGCCGCGCGTGTCTCGTCCGTCGGCAGCAGTGTTTCGACGTCGGCCATGTCGCGCGTGTTCGAAGCCGGCCCGGCGTCGCCGGCGCCGTGCACCGCGCGGGCCACGACGCGGCGGACGTTCGTGTCGACGACCGGTGCGCGTTTGCCGTAAGCGAACGCGACGACCGCGCGCGCCGTATACGCACCGATTCCCGGCAGTGCCAGCAGAACGTCCACATTGGATGGAACGGCATCACCGTGTTCGGTGGCGATGACCGTGGCCGCCTCGTGCAGGCGCAGCGCGCGCCGGGGATAGCCGAGCTTGCCCCAGGCGCGCAGCACCTCGCCCTGGCTCGCGGCCGCCAGCGCCGACGGGACGGGCCAGCGGGTGAGCCATTCGTGCCAGATCGGCTGGACGCGGGCGACGGGTGTCTGCTGCAACATGATCTCGCTGACCAACACGCCCCACGGCGTGCAGTCGGCGTGCCGCCACGGCAGGTCACGGCCGCGCACGTCGAACCAGTCGATCAGGATTTCGGCGTCGATGGGCACCGCTCAAGATTAGGGTGAGGACCCCGCTCGGCGGTGCCCGGCCCGGGCACCGCCGGGGGCTGTTCAGTGCACCTCGGTCAGCTCTCCGGTCTTGACGTCGTAGACGAAACCGCGGACGTTGTCCGTGTGCAGCAGGAAGTCGCTGCGCTTCACCCGCTGCATCGACCGCCGCACGCTGTCGGTGACCTCGCGGAACGCCTCGACCGCCC
>DASSAD010000302.1:0-10842 GCA_035685725.1 Amycolatopsis sp.
GGGGAACGCGTCGGCCAGGCGCCGGGTGTCGACCAGCACCACGGCGCCGATCGCGCCCAGTGCCAGGTCGTCCCACATGAACCAGAACCGGTGCTGTCCCGGGGTGCCGAAGACATAGAGGACCAGGTCCGAGTCGAGCGAGATCCGGCCGAAGTCCATGGCCACCGTCGTAGTCACCTTGTTCGGCGTGGCGGAGATGTCGTCGACCGAGAGGCTGGCCTCGGTCATCTGCGCCTCGGTGGTGAGCGGGTCGATCTCCGACACCGCACTGACGAGCGTCGTCTTGCCGGCGCCGAAGCCACCGGCCACCACGATCTTGGCCGACTGCGTCGGGCCACTGGCCGCCGACGTGTTCGCGTCGGAGTCAAATTCTCCGAAGCCCACTGAGCACCCTCTCCATGAAATCGATATTCGGGCGGTCACCGACCGCGGACGTCGTGGAGTGCACCAGCACGAGGCCCAGACCGGCCACGTCACCGATGAGCACTCGCACCACTCCGAGTGGCAACCGAAGATACGCGGCCACTTCGGCCACCGAACGCGTATCCAGGCAAAGGCTGCAGATCGACCGGTGCTCCGGGACCCGCACGCGCCCGATCGCCCGGCCACGCTCACTGGTCGAAATCAGTGCCTCGACGGCGAGATCCTGGCTGGGTCTGGTCCGGCCGCCGGTCCGGAAATAGGGTCGGACCAGCCCGGATGTTTCGGCGGGCACCGGCGGCGGTACCGCGGCGGGTGTCGACGGGATACCCGGATAGCCCGGCACCGCGGCGGCCTGGTCCGAGATCTCCGACGGATTCGGCCGGCTCGGCTGACTCGGCATGCTCGGCTGGCTCGGTGGTCCGGGCGAGACCGGCGGAAACGCGCTGAACTCCGCGCCGCCGCCCGGGGACGGGGCACCGAACAGCTCGGACGCCGGCCCGGACAGCAACCGGTCGCCGAAATCGGTCGGCTGGTAGGACGCCGAACCGTAGCGAGGCGTCTCGGGCTGGTCGGCCTGTTCCCTGGGCACAACCAGACTTCCGCTGGTCGATTCGGTTGTCTGGCGCGACCGCCATTCGCGGCTCACCCGGTCCCGGAAGGTGGGCCAGTCCTCTTCGGCCGGCGCGTTCCGCGGTTCTTCCGCGCCGGAGGAGTTCGCCTCCATCCGGTCCCCGTCCACATCCGTCGGATGCCCCGCGTCCACTGTCATTCCTCCGTACCCGCGCTATCCGCGAGCCGCCCCCTGCAGCTGCGCCCGCAACTCGGGCGTCAGCTGCTGACCGACGCGGTCCACCAACAGCGTCATCTCGTACACGACGAGACCGATATCACTGTCCGGCGCACCGAGCACGGCGAGACAGGAACCGTCGGAAACCGACATAAGGAACAGAAAGCCGTTGGCCATCTCGATGACGGTCTGCGCGACGGGGCCTCCCTCGAACACCTTGGCCGCGCCGCGGGCGAGGCTGGTCAGCCCCGAGGCCACCGCCGCCAGCTGGTCGGCCCGGTCCTTGGGCAATCCGCGTGAGGCCGCCAGCAGCAGCCCGTCGGCGGACACCACCACGGCATGCGCCGCACCGGGTACCCGGTGCACGAAATCCGTGATGAGCCAAGCGAAACCGTTCTGCGCGGCCGGAGGCTTGGGACCTCCCGGCTGCGGCGAACCCGCCCGTGTCACTCGTCGCTCCTCACTGCGGTATCGGGTGACGACCCCTCGCCGCCGTTGACCGAAACGCTCTGCTCCCCCGTGCCCCCACGCACTGCGTGCCGACCTGAGGTGTACCCACGCTGAAAACTCACCATACGGTCACGTGCCGCCGAGGCCGAACGCGCGATGGCGCTGTGCCCCGGCTGACCGACCGTCTTGTCGACGAACGCGTCCGATTCTCCACCGGACACCGAACCCGGCACGAGGTAGGCATTCGGGACACGCTTGGGCAGCCCGGCGGAGGTGATCTCATCGCTGTGCGCCTCGGCCAGTGCCTGCGCGGCCTGCCAGCCTTCGTCGGCGGCGCTGTGCCACGACGAGTCCTCGGCGCCGGCCGCCCCTGTCCCGGATTCCGCCACCGGCTCGGGCGCCGGCTCCGGGCCGGTTTCCGGTTCGGGGGCGTTCGGTTCCGCGACCGGTGTAGCCACGATCACATCGACAGCGCTGTCGTCGGTGCTTGCTTCGGTGCTGCTTTCGGCGCCGGCTCCGGTGCTGCTTTCGGTGCTGAACCAGCGCGACACGACCGACTGGTAGATCGGCAGGCGCTTGGTCGGGAGATCGTCGTCGTCCAGCTCGCGGACCGCCGGTAGGGAAAGCGCTTCCGGCGGGTTCACCGGAACGTATTCCGGTGCCCGCTTCGGCAGTTCGAGCGAGGAGAACCTGCCGTTGGCGTTCTCCGATCGCGGCTGCGACGCCGGCTCCGGCCGCGGCGACGGCGGCGATGACGACGGCGATGACGAGGGTTGCGGTCCGGCTTCCGGAGCGGGCTTCCCCTGGCTCAGGAACGCTGCCTTGGACGAACCGGCGACCAGATCGTCCAGCGTGATCGGCTGGTCGAGCGGCCGCAGTCCGTCGGCGGCGGTCTGCTCGGCCGCCGACGGCGGCCGCGGGCGCGGCGCGGGCACGGCGGGTTCTTCCGGCCGCGCCACCTCGACGGGCGGCCTGGCATCCGCCGCGGGCCAGGAGGTCTCGGCGGAGGAAGGCGGCGGCGGGGGTGCCTCTTCCGCGATCGGACCGAGCAGCTCGGCGGGCACCACGATCCGGGCGATCACGCCACCTTCGATGTCCTCGTTCTCCCGCAGCCGCACCTCGACACCGTGCCGCCGGGCCAGCCGCGCGACCACGTAGAGGCCCATCCGCCGGGTCACCGAGACGTCCAGGTCCGGCGGGTCGGCCAGGCGCTTGTTCGCCTGCCCGAGCTGCTCCTCCGACATGCCGACGCCGCGGTCGGTGATCTGCAGCGCCAGCGCCCGCCGGCGGGTCACCACGGCACGCACGCTCACCTTCGTCTCCGGTTCGGAGAAATAGGTCGCGTTGTCCAACAGTTCGGCGAGCAGATGCACCAGGTCGTGCACGGTCAGGCCGCGCACCGCGATGTCGGGGATCACGCCGACCTCGACGCGGGCGTACTGTTCGATCTCCGAGACGGCCGCGCCGATCACGTCGGCCGCGGAGACCGGCTTGGGCACCGACTTGGCCAGGCCCGCGCCGGAGAGCACGAGCAGGCTCTCCCCGTTGCGGCGCAACCGGGTGGCCAGATGGTCGAGCTCGAACAGGCTCGCGAGATGATCGGGGTCCTGTTCGTCGGCCTCCAGCCGGTCGATCACCGCGAGCTGGCGTTCGACCAGTCGCTGCGAACGGCGCGAGAGGTTGACGAAGATGCCGTTGACGTTCTCCCGCAGCAACGCCTGCTCGGCCGCCATCTTGATGGCCTGCTCGTGCACGGCGTCGAAGGACCGGGCGACTTCACCGATCTCCTCGCGGGTGGTGACCGGCACCGGCGCCACGGCGTTCTTCGACGCGGCGACCGGGTCGGCGTCGTCCAGGATCTGGTGCACCGTCTCGGGCAGCCGCGTGTAGGCGATGTCGAGCGCACTGCGACGCAGGGCACGCAAGGGTCTCAGCATCGTCCGGGTGACCAGGAAGGTCAGCACCATGGCGAGAATCAGCGCGACGAGCACGATGCCGACGTCCCGCCACGCGGCGACGGTGGCCTCGCCGGCCAGCTCGTTGGACCGCGCGCTGAGGTTGTCGAGCAGGCTGGTTTCGACCGACCGCATCTTGGCGAGGGTGGCCGTGCTGTCCGCCGCGAGGGTGTTGCGGTCGATGTTCGGCGGCTGGTTGTTGTTCGCGTGGGCCAACGCGGTCGCGACGAGCTGGGCGCGGCCGTCGACCTGAGGACCGTTCACGGTGTCGGTGTAGGCCTGGAGCTGGTCCGGGGTCGCGTTGGCCTGGAACAGGGCCAGCGCCGCGGCGCCGCTGTACTGGGCCGCCCTGATGTCGTCGAGCAGGATGTCGGAGAAGGAGTTGCGCATCGCCGCGATCTCCAGCGCGGCGTCCTGGCGGACCATGAACTCCTTGGCCTCGCTGATCGCCTGGAGCGTGGTGCCCTCGCGCAGCAGCTCGGTGTCGGCCACCGACGAGGTCACCTCACGCCCGAGCTCCACCAGCGAGTCGAGCACCGAGGTGTAGGTGGTGAACGCGGCCAGTTCCGAGTACGGCGGGGTGTTCACCGCGGTGCGCAGCGGAGCCAGCGCGTCGAGTCGCTCGATGCCCTGCTCGAAGCGCTGCGCGCTCGCCGGATCGGCGATCGTCACCTTCGACGACTCGGCGCGCAGTTGGTCCACCGCGCGGTTGACCACCGTGACCTGGGCGTCGTAGGCGTTGCGCGCCTGCACGTCACCCGGGTTGATGATCTTGACCACGGCGAGCATGCGCTCGCCCTGCAGGTCCTGGACGACGTCGGTCACCCGGCTCGCGAGGTCGACCTGCGCGGTGGTCTGGTCGAACTGGGCGGCCTGGCCCAGTTCGTCCTGTACGCGCAGGCCACCGAGAGCGAGCGCGGTCAGCATGGGGATCGCCACGACCAGAGCGAGCTTGGAGCGCAGTTTCCAGTTCCGTAAGCTCAGCCGAGAGCCCGAGGATGGAGTGCCCGTTACCCCTGGGGTGTCGTCTTTCGGCACCGTCGTACCACCATCGTTCCCGCCAGTATTCGGCTTTCCTGGTTTGCAGGTGCAGAGGGTAGCGAAGAGCCCGTGAAGATGTAACCCTTCCTGGGCAAACAGGTGAATGCTTACCCCTACCTAGTGTCCCTGACCTCACAAGACACCACAGCTCCGCTCCAGTTCAAATACTCTCAGTAGACCTCTGATCCGTTGACACCGACCCGGGTGAATTCCCGGGCGCGACGCTATTTCAAGAGGAGACCGTCTTGCCGACCATGCTCGAAGTCAGCTCGCTCGACCACCGCTTCGGCGATCACCAGGCGGTGCGGGACGTGTCGTTCACCGTGGATACCGGACAACTTGCCTGCATCGTGGGCCCTTCGGGCTGCGGGAAATCGACCTTGCTGCGGTGCGTGGCCGGGCTGGTGAGCCCGGGCTCGGGCGCCGTCCGCCTGCGCGACAAGGAGGTGACCGGCGTTCCCGACGACCTCGCGGTCGTGTTCCAGGACTACAGCCGCTCGCTCTTTCCGTGGCTCTCCGTGACCGGAAACGTCGAGTTCCCGCTGCGGTCGGCGCGGCTCGACCGGGCGCAACGCCGGGCACGCGCGCAGGAAGCGCTCGACCAGGTCGGGCTCGGCGGTGCCGGCCGGAAGTTCCCCTGGCAGCTTTCGGGCGGCATGCAGCAGCGGGTCGCGATCGCCCGCGCGCTGGCCAGCCGCCCCACGCTGCTGCTGATGGACGAGCCGTTCGCCTCGGTCGACGCGCAGACCCGGTTCGAGCTGGAGGACCTGCTGCGCCGGGTGCAGCGCGAACAGGGCACCACGATCCTGCTGGTCACACACGACATCGACGAGAGCGTGTACCTGGGCGACCGAGTGCTCGTCCTGTCGTCTTCACCGGCGTCGATCGTCGCCGACCTGACGATCGACCTGCCCGCCGAGCGCGACCAGATCACCACCCGCGAATCGGCCCGATTCGTCGCGCTCCGCAGCGAAATCGCCCGTTTGCTGCGCGGCAGCGACGCCGTCACGACCGGGGCGGGCGCGCGATGACCACGGTGCGGGAAGCGGTCCGGACCCTGATGCGGGAGTGGAAGCTGACCACGGTGTTCGGCAATCCCGGCAGCACCGAGGTGGGCTTCCTGGCCGACTGGCCCGACGACTTCCGCTACGTGCTCGGGCTCCAGGAGTCCTCGGTGGTCGCGATGGCCGACGCGTTCGCGCAGTTCACCGGAAACGCGGCGGTGGTGAACCTGCACTCCTCCGGCGGTGTCGGGCACGGGCTGGGCAGCGTCGTCACCGCCTTCCACAACCGGGCACCGCTGATCGTGATCGCCGGTCAGCAGTCACGGTCACTGCTGCCGGGCGATCCCTTCCTCGGTGCGCTGGAGCCGACCGAGTTCCCTCGCCCATACGTCAAGTGGAGCGCTCAGCCGGCCCGCGCCGAGGACGTGCCGGCCGCGTTCGCCCGGGCGTACCACCTCGCCACACAACCGCCGACCGGCCCGGTCTTCCTTTCGGTTCCGGCGGACGACTGGAACCGGCCGGCCGCGCCGACGGTCGCCGGCCCGCGGATCTCCTCGTTCGCTCCCGACCCCGGCGCGCTGGCGGCGGTTTCAACCGCGCTGAACGCCAGCGCGAAGCCCGCCATCGTGGTCGGCGCCGCGGTGGACGCCGACAACGGGGTTCCCGAGACGGTCGAACTGGCCGAGAAAACTCGTGCCGCGGTGTGGGCCGCTCCGTTTTCGGCCCGCAGTTCCTTCCCGGAGAACCATCCGCAGTTCTCGGGGTTCCTCCAGCCCAACCGCGCCGGCGTGGCCCGTGTGCTCTCGGCCTACGACTGCGTGCTGGTGCTCGGGGCTCCCGCGTTCACCTACCACGTGGTCTCGGCCGAGGGCCCCGCGCTTCCGCCGCTCTACGTGATCAGCGACGACCCCCAGATCCTGGCCAGAGCTCCACAGGCGACCGGTGTCCTCGCGACCCCCAAGAAAGCGGCCGGCGCGCTGAACCGCCTGGTCCGCCACGACCCCGGCCGCGCGATCCCGGAGCCCCGCAAGCCCGCCGCCCCGGCCGCGGGGCCCGAACCCGGACAGCCGATGTCGGCCGCGTTCGTCTACCGGACGCTCGCCGAGCTGTTGCCCGACAACGCGCTCGTCGTCGAGGAGGCACCGACCCACCGACAGGACATGCAGGCCCAGCTGCCGATCACCACGCCGCACGGCTTTCTCGCCATGTCCAGCGGGGTGCTCGGCTACGGGGTTCCGGCGGCGGTCGGCGCGGCGCTGGCCGAACCCGCCCGCCCGGTGGTCGCGGTCATCGGCGACGGGTCGAGCATGTACGGCATCCAGGCGTTGTGGACCGCGGCGCGTCAGCAAACCGCGGTCGTCTTCGTGATCCTGATCAACGGGGAGTACGCCGCCGTGCGCCGGCACGCCGGGTTGAACAACGCGGAGAAGGTGCCCGGCATCGAACTGGGTGGTCTCGACTTCGCGGCACTCGCCCGCGGCATGGGATGTCAGGCACGGCACGTCGAAGGAGCCGAGGACCTTCGCTCGGCACTGACCGACGCCTTCGCCTCGAACGTGCCCACCGTCCTGCCCGTGCCGGTCGGCTGAGGACAGCGCGGGCGGACCGGTGGAACCCCTCGGCCCGCCCGCGCGGCCTGGTCGACCTCAGTCGAGGCGTTCGGCCCGGAAACCCGGATGCCAGGCCAGCGCCCGCTGCTCGACCCGCGACAGCAGGAAGTTCAGCGCGTAGCCCAGCACGCTCACCAGAACGATCCACGCCCACATTTCCGGCAGCAGGAAGGAGCCCTCGGCGTTGGTCAGCCGGTAACCGATCCCGCTGGTGCTGCCCATCAGCTCCGACACGACCATCAGGATGATCGCGATCGACAGCGCCAGCCGCATCCCGGCGAACACCTTCGGCGCCGCCGCCGGCAGCAGGACCCCGAACGCCCAGCGCGGCCCCCGGATCCGGAAAGCCCGGGAAGTCTCGATCTTGACTTCGTCCACCGCGCGGGCTCCATCGATGGTGTTCAGCAGGATCGGCCAGATCGTGCCCCACAGAATGGTCACGATCTCCGCCCGCGGCCCGAACCCGAAGACCACCAGGAACACCGGCACCAGCAGCGTGGCCGGGACCGACCGAAGGAAGAAGAAGGTCGCGGACAAATAGTCGGTGACCACCGGCGAGCGCCCGAGCGCCAGCCCGATCGGTACTCCCGCCACCACCGCGATCAGCCAGCCAAGGAACACCCTGCCGATGCTGGGCAGCACGTCCGAGGTGAACGCGCCGTCGCCGAACCATGAATGCCCGGCGGAATCGAGAATGCGCAGTGGCGAAGGAAAGTAGGGGTTCGCCGCGCGTGTCGTGATCCACTGCCACACGAGCAGGAACGCGATGAACACCACCCAGCGCCGCGCGAAGGAAAGCGCTTTCACACCGCACCTCCGGTCGCGGCCCACCCGAGCCAGCGCCGCTGCGCCGACAACAACGCGACGTTCACCAGATACCCGACCAGCCCGGTGAAGACGACGGCGGCGAACACCACGTCCATCCGCATGGACGTGGTGCCCCACTGATAGACGAAGTTCCCGATGCCGATGCCCCCGGTGAAGAACTCGGTGCTCACCAGCACGATCAGGGCCACCGCGGCCGCCAGCCGGACACCGGTCAGCACGAACGGTGCGACGGCCGGCAGGACGACCGCGGCCAGCATGCGCTGCGGCGGAGTGCGAAACACCCGCGCGGTGTCCAGCAACTGCCGGTCGATTTCCCCGACCGCGTACACCGTGTTGAACAGGATCGGCCAGGCCGAGGCGAAGGCCGCCAGCGTGATCTTCGTCTGGGCACCGCTGCCGAGCACCAGCGTGGCCAGCGGGATCAGCGCGACCGTGGGCAGCGGCCGCAAGAACTCGATCACCGGTCCGGTGACCAGCCGCAGCGGCCGGAACCGGCCCAGCAGCATGCCGAGCGGGACCGCGACGAGCACGGCCACCCCGAGCGCGATCACCCACGACAACAACGTCGAGGCCGCGTCCGGCAGGAATCGGGCGTCGGTGAACAGCCCGAAGAACCGCACCAGCACGATCGACACCGGTGGCAGGACATCGCCCTTCACCACGCCCGACCGGCCGGCCACCTCCCAGATCGCGAGGAAGGCGACCAGCCCGGTCAGCCGACGGACGGCGGTCATGCCTGCGGCGTCGGAACGGAGAGCTTCGTCGCGTCGAGCTGCGCGGTCAGCCCGCCGTAGGCCTGCATCAGCGCGATGACCCGCTGGAGCTGCGTCGCGTTCAACGAGGTGGGGTAGGTGTCGATGTTGAGCAGGGCGGCGGTCGCCGGGTCGACACCGGCCAGTTCCGGCAGCACCGAGGACAGCTTCGCCCGGTCCGAGGCGTCGGTCTGGGCGGGGATCATCGCCCGCTGGAACGCCGCCACGGTCTTGGGGTTCGCGTCGATGAACTTCGTGAGCGCGATGTAGCCGGTCTGCGGCATGTTCGCGCTCGACCCGGCGACGATCTTCAGTACCGGTTGCAGCCCCTGTTTCTGCTCGGCGGTGGTCAGGTAGGGCTCGACCTCGACACCGGCGTCGAGCTGGCCGCTGACGATCGCGGCCGGGATGTCGGGGAACTTCACCGGCAGGTAGTGCGGCGAGTTCGGATCGATGTCGTTGTCCTTCAACGTCGCGCGAACCAGCAACTCGGCGATCGAACCGGCCTGCTGAATGCCGATCTTCTTGCCGATGAGATCTTTCGCGCTGGCGATTCCGGAATCCGGCTTCGCCATCAGGACGACCGAGTTCTCGTTCGCCGTGTTGCTGTCGACGATAATCTTGGCGTCCAGTGTGTTCTGCGCCACGGCCTGGAAAAAAGAGACATAGTTGGTGACCGCGAAGTCGAGTTCCCCGTTCTGGAGCGAGGTGAACGCCTGCGGGCCGGCGGGAAACGGCTTGAGTGTGACCTGGAGTCCCTGCTGGGTGAAATAGCCGTACTTCTCGGCCAGCTTGCTGGGCGCGCTGCCCTGGCTTTGCAGGATCCCCACGTTGAGCTTGGGTTTTTCCAGGCCCGCCGACGAGCCACCCCCCGACGAGGAGCTTGCGCTCGAACCGTTGAGCACGCTGCACCCGGCCGAAGCGGCGAGCGGCGCAGCAAAGGCTGTCCCCAGCGCAAGCCGGACAAAGGCCCGGCGAGTCGTGGCCGCACTTGCGTTCATGGTCATAAGACGACGCTCCTGAGAGGCGTTCAAGAATTTCGGTAGCGAGTCGACTACTCTCCGTGTCTGCCGCCCATATCCTACTCACGTCCGAGTGAAGAGCCCGCCTTGTGATCAAACTCGCGCGCAATTTATCAGCGTTGCCGGGAAACGCAAGACCCACTCGCTCCGCTTTTCCGCATGCCGGAAGCAGCCGTAGGGATTCAGCGACTGAACCGCGTCGAAATCGTTATCTGCCAGAACGAGCGTCGCGGGCCCGGTCGAAACCGTCCTGCAGGCGTGCCATACGTCTGCGCACGTCCTCCGGGTCCAGCCGCAGCGTCAGTTCACCGGAGGTGACCTCGACTCCGGACTCGGACCGGCTCGCCCGGCCGTCGCCGTCGAGGACGGCGACATCCTCTTCCCGCGGCCAGACCGGCTCCTCGGGCTCAGCGGTCGCCGGTTCGGTCTCCGGTCCCGCCGGCTCCGGCCACGCGGCACCCTCCGGGTAGACGCTCGCCGGTTCGCTCACCGGTTCCGCCGGCTCGGACCGCGGAAGTTCCCCGCGCACCGACAGGTGCTGGTCCAGGTGGAACCACTGCGTCAGCACCTCCTGGTAGGCGGGCATCCGATCGGTCGGCTCGTCGTCGTCGAACACCGGCAGGCGCAGATCGTCGTCCTCGTCCGGCCAGGACATGACCGGCTCGTCGACCGGTGCCCGGCGGGCCGCCCCTGGGACAGCCGGCAACGCCAGCGTCTGCTCCGGCTCCGGCTCCGGCTCGGGTTCAAGCTCCGGCTCGGGAATCGGCACCGGAATCGGCTCGGGCACCAACTCCGGCGCCGGCTCGGCCATCGGTTCGGCGGGCACCGGGGCGGGCACCGGGGCGGGCCCCGGCGGGAGCGGGACGATCAGGCTGGCGGGCACCACCACGACCGCCTCCAGCCCACCGGTGTCGGCCGCGTGCAGCGACGCCCGGATGTCGTGCCGCCGGGCCAGCGTGGCCACCACGAA
>DASSAD010000303.1:0-19403 GCA_035685725.1 Amycolatopsis sp.
CGTCCACATCGGAGCCGTCCACCCACTCCTTCCCTACACACCACACGGGGCGCCCAGAACTTGAGGAGCGTGTCGGTCGAACTGCGTAAGCCCGCGGTCCCGACAGAAGGTGGGGAGATGATCTCTTCACCACTCATGAAGACCACGACAACGTGACCGAAGAAGTGGACAACGGCAGCGACCACCCGACTGCTGGCCCGGCTGGCGACGCCGACGTAGTCGACCAGTCAGCACCGGCGGGCTGATGCCTCCGGCCGGTGACTCGTTGGTCCGGGTTGGCTGCTCATCGAGCTCACAAAGCGCGCCCGAATACGCTCTGGACGCGAAACCTCGGCTATGAACCCGACGACAACCCGGGGGGTCGGCTCGGGTAACTCCCGCAGCGGCCGCACTGCCCCAAGACCGCACTGTCCCAAGACTGCACTGTCCCAAGACCGTGCTGACCCAAGACCGTGCTGACCGATGTCATCCAGCCGGCAACCCCTTCTCGGGATCGCAATGACATCTTCGAACTGGCCATCGCGCGAAAACGGCAACACTGTCTGGAATGGACTCGACGACGCGATCAAGCAAAGTCGCGCAAGTGGCCGCCCACCGGGCCCCGAGTGGCGCAGCCGGATGGCGATCGGACCGTCCCGTCGGCCAACTGTGCCTCAACGTAGCCGAATTGGCCGCGATACCGTACGTCCAGGCTGGCGACCTGCGGCCATCGTCGCCGGACCTCAGTGTTCAGCCGGTAGGGCAAGGAGTGCTTGATGGCCTCATCGGCCACACCGTCCACCTACCGGCAGGCTGATCACCGTCTTCCGATCACGAGAGTATGCGTGACGACGGTGGCGGATGTGGCAGCGTGTCCGGTGACCACGACCAGTTCCGAGCGGTGCGTGCTGCGGCGGCCAGCCCGGGATCAGAGTGCGCCGTCTCGCGGTAGGATCCGCACCCAATCAAACCGAGTGCCGAGTGCCGAGTGCCGAGTGCCGAGTGCCGAGTGCCGAGTGCCGAGTGCCGAGTGCCGAGTGCCGAGTGCCGAGTGCCGAGTGCCGAGTGCCGAGCACCGAGCACCGAGCACCGAGCACCGAGCACCGAGCACCGAGAGCTAAGCCACCGCTACCCCCGCTACCCCCGCTACGGACCAGCAGATACCAACATGGCCCTGCTACGGGTGAGCGTGGACACCGTGCGCACAGGGCGGGGCCGGTTCGCCGAACACGGCTTGGCCGTTCTGGGTGATCGGCCCCGATGCGGACGGCCGCACCGGTTCACCGTGGTGCGGGCCACCCACGTCACCGTGGTACAAGCAGCCCAGGTGACCCTCGGTCCAGGCCGCTGAGGTCGGCGTACTGGCCCGCCCACCGCGTTCCCGAAGCCGGGCATTGTATGGACCGCCATCCCGGACACCGTCTCGACAACCGGCGACCATCGCAGCGACCGGCGACCACCCAATCACCGCCGGAAGCAACCACTGCAATCAGCCACCGCAAGCAGCCGCCGGAAGCCGCTCACCGGGTTGCTCCACACCGTTCCACTGCGGGAGCTGTTCTTCCGAACACGGCCGGCCATACCGCCGATTCGATTTTTCGTGGCGGCGGTCACACCGGGGCGGCCGACGCCCCCGGCGGCTTCACTAGTTCAACATCGAACTTTTCTGCTCCGTTCACCGTCGCCGCGTATTTTGGCCCGGCAACTGTCTTCCAGTGAAATCGGAGCGCTTGAACGTGCGAAAAATTCTTCCGAAGAGATTGGTGACCGGGGGGTTGGTGGGAATGCTACTCCTCGGCACCGGCCTCGCGTCGGCACAAACGGGGCTGGATCCCTTCGGCACCAGGCAGGTCGGCCCGCAGCCGGACGGTTCCACCCTCGTGCCCGACAACCAGTTCGTCACCCCGGCCGGGAGCCAGATCGTATTCGGCGGCAATCCCCTTTCCGCCGCGCTGCGGCCCGACGGGCAGACGGCGGCGACGCTCAACGGGCGTTCCGATTATGGTGGAAACGGCCTGACGGTCATCGATCTTGCCACCAAGAAGGCGATCGCGACCAATTTCTCGCTGAAGCTCGATCATATGTGGGGATTGGCTTATTCGCCGGACGGAAAGATGTTGTACGCGACGGGTTCGACCGGCTCGACCGGAACCGTCGTCGCGATGTCGGTCGCTCCGGATGGAACGCCGACCGTGCAGAACAGCATCCCGTTGCCGGCCGCGGGTGTGGGCGGCAACATCAACCCGCTCGATGTCGCCAACGGCCCGGGCGGCTCGCTGCTGGTCGCGCTCAACCGGGACAACAGCCTCGGCGTCGTCGACCCCAAGACCGGGTCGCTGACCGCGCGCATCCGGGTGGGGAACGCGCCGACCGCCGTGACCGTGGTCGGGAACACCGCCTACGTCACGAACCAGGGCGGCCGGGCTGCGCAGCCCGGTGATACCACGATCGACTCCTCCGGTACGCCCATCGTGGTCGACGGTGCCCTCGGTGACTCCTCGACCGGAACCGTGTCCGTCGTCGACCTGACCACGAACACCGTCACCAAGACGATTCCGGTGGGCCTGCAGCCCGAGCGGATGACGGTCTCCGGCCAGTACCTCTTCGTGGCCAACGCCAACAGCGACACCGTCTCGGTCGTCGACACGACGACCGACGCTGTCGTCCAGACCATTGACGTCCGTCCGTACCCGAACGCGCCGCTCGGTGCCGCGCCGAACGCCGTCAAGGTGCTCAACGGGAACCAGCTCGTGGTGAGCCTGGGCCGCGACAACGCGCTCGCCGTGTACCAGTGGAACGGCCCCAGCACCGCGCCGCGGCTGACCGGGCTGGTGCCCACCGCGTGGTTCCCCGACGACATCGCCGTGGACCAGACGCACGGGCAGCTGCTCGTCGCGAACGCGGACGGCCTGGGCGCGCTCGGCCCCGAGCGGTCGCACGGCGTGCCTTACGGCGCCACCGTCACCGGTCACTCGTCGTACGCGCAGGAGGGTTCGGTCTCGCTCATCCCGTTCCCGAACACCGCGGATCTGGTGCACGGCACGGACATGGTCTACGCCGCGAACAACTGGTTCGGCATCAACGAGCGCAACGCGCCGGCCCGGAACAACAAGAAGCCGGTGGCGCTGCCGGAGCGCATCGGCGAGCCCTCGACCATCAAGCACGTCTTCTACATCATCAAGGAAAATCGTACCTACGACCAGGTTCTCGGCGATCTGGGCAAGGGCAACGGGGACCCGTCGCTGACCCAGTTCGGCCAGCAGGTCACCCCGAACTTCCACCAGTTCGCGAACACCTTCCCGACGTTCGACAACTTCTACACCAACGCCATCCAGTCCGCCGCCGGTCACCAGTGGGTCACCCAGGCGACCAACCCGGACTACGAGGAGAAGGAGACCGACTCGGCGAACGTCCGGAGCTATCCGGGCGGCAACCACGGTGACGCGCTGGCGTACTCGTCCACCGGTCACCTGTGGGACGACGCGACCGCGCATCACCTGACGGCGGCGAACTTCGGCGAGAACGCCACCGACTTCAGCGGCCCGGAACCGTTCGGCAGCTGGACCGACTGGTACAACGACTACCTGAAGCTCTCCGGCCAGCAGCCCGGCACACCGCACATCCCGGTCGGCGACTACAAGGCGACGAGTGACCTTCCCGCGGTCAACGCGATTCTCTCCCAGACGTTCCCGACGAACACCCAGTCCATTCCGGACCAGTACCGCGCGCAGATGTTCCTCGACACGTTCTCCGGTTACGTGAAGAACAACAACCTGCCGCAGCTGACGACCATCTGGCTGCCGAACGACCACACGGCGGGCTCCGCCGGTGGCCTGCCGACCCCGCAGGCGATGGTGGCGGACAACGATCTGGCGGTCGGAAAGATCGTGGACGCCATTTCGCACAGTCCATACTGGAAGGACTCGGCGATCTTCGTCACCGAGGACGACTCGCAGGACGGTGTCGACCACGTCGACGGGCACCGCGAGCCGGCCTTCGTGATCAGCCCGTGGGTCAAGCGGAACACGGTCGACAGCCACTACTGGACCGTGGTCAACATGATGCGGACGATGGAGCAGATCCTCGGCCTTCCCCCGATGAACCAGAACGACGCCGCGGCGACGCCGATGAGTGAGATCTTCACCGACCAGCCGGATTTCACGCCCTACAACGTCGCCCCGAACCAGGTCCCGCTCAACTGGCTCAACGGGCAACCGGCGCCACAGCAGGTCCAGCAGCCGGCGATGACGGCGCAAACGGCCAACCTGGCGGCGGCGTGGCAGGCGTGGACCGATCAGAACAGGGCGGACTTCACCGGTTCGCACACCGCACCGGACCAGGCCAACGCCAACATGCTCAACCACGACATCTGGTACTCCACCAAGGGATTCGCGACGCCGTATCCCGGTGACACGGCCGTCCTGACCCCCAGCCAGGTGATGGAGCAGCCGGCCAGCCACGCGCCCGCACCGGCCGACAACGGCTGACCCGGCGCACAGCCCCTGGGCGGGTCCGTCTTCGCGGACATCGTGGTCCCGACGGCGGTCCGCCCAGGGTGAGCCGATCGAGAACAACCGAGGGCGGCGCGGGATTCGTTCCCGCGCCGCCCTTTTCGGCTGAACCGGATCGCCAGACTCGGCCGCCGGGTGGCCGAGGTGCGCAAGGCCGCCCTGCTGCCGAGCGTGGAACCGGCCGATCCGAAACTGGCCGATCCGGAACCGGCCGATCCGGACACCGCCGCCGAGGACACCGGCGCCGAGGGCACCGAGTTCGCTCGCAGCGGACAAACGACCGCCCGGCGAACCGGGCTCATTCCGGAGGTGGGCGGCCGCGACGGCGCTACACTTCGTGTCATACCACCACTGACCGTGACAGAGGAAAGGTCGACACCGCGATGGGACTGGCCGAAGGGACCTTTTCCGACGTCGATCCCGGTTTCGGGGTGACTTCGGCGGCACGAAGGTGAATCCGCCGCCGCGATCGCCACGATTCCGTGCGCGCGGGCGGATCCGGTATGGGGTCGCCCGGTGTTCATGATCGTGCTGGCGGTCGCCGGCGCGTGCGCCTACGGTATCGCCGATTTCCTGGGCGGGGTCGCTTCCCGCAAGGCGAACGTCTTCCGGGTGGTCGCGATCAGCGCTCCGGCGAGCCTGCTGATCGAGCTGGTACTCCTGCCCCTGCTGGGCGCGCGGTGGAACGCGGGCTCGATCGGCTGGGGCGCCGCCTCGGGTGTGGCGTCGGCGTTCGCGTTCGCGCTGCTGTATTACGCGCTGTCCATCGGGCCGATGACGATCATGGCTCCGATCACCGCGATCGTCTCGGCCGCGCTGCCGGTGGCGGTCGGTCTCGCGCAGGGCGAACACCTGTCGGTGGCCGAAATCGCCGGCCTGCCGGTCGCCGTGTGCGCCATCCTGCTGGTGACGGTGAAACGCGGGTTCGGCGCCACCACGGTTTCCCCGCGCGCGGTCGTGATCGCGTGCCTGGCCGGGATCGCGATCGCGACCCAGCTCATCGTGCTCGATCAGGCCCCGCACAACAGCGGCGTCGCGCCCCTGATCGCCGGCCGCCTGGTCAGCAGTGTCATCGTGCTCGCCGCGGCCGTGGCGATGCGCCGCCGGATCGACGCCGGACGTCCCCCGATCGCGGTAGCCGCCGCCGCGGGCTGCCTGGATTCCCTGGCGAACCTGTTCTTCCTCCTCGCCGCCAGGTCCGGCCTGCTCAGCATCTCCGCGACCATCGTCGCGCTCTACCCGGCGGCGACGGTCATCCTCGCGCGCGTGCTGTTGAAGGAGAACATCAGCCGGACACAATGGCTCGGCCTGGCCACCTCCGCCGCCGGGGTCGTCCTGCTGGCGCGGGGGTGAGTGCGGGTGAAGTTTTCGCCGAGATCACGTGCTCCCCGGAATCATCGAGTGCATGGCCGCGCTATCGTGCGTCGCGGCCATGGCCGGGTAGCCGCGCTGTCCGTGCCGAGGCAACGCGGGAGTGGAGGAACGGTCATGGCGAGCAACGGGGTGATGCCGCGATCCGACCGGCCGGAGCACGGCCTGCTCGAACCGGCCCTCGAACCGGCTGGGGTCACGGTTCGGGGCGGACTCCCCGCGCCGGTGGTGCTGGCCGTGGCGCTGGTGCTGTCGGTGGCCGCGGACTGGGTGGATCTGCGGTTGTTCGGTGATGTGGGCGCACTGTTGTCGACGGGGTTCATCGTGGGCTGCGTGGCGGCGATCGTGGTGGTACGGCCCCGGGGTGTGCTGCTGGTGATGCTCTCGACCCCGTTGGTGCTCGTCGCCGCGGTCGTGATCGGGGTGCTGGCCTTCACCCCGGGACACAGCACGGCGGGCATGGTGATGGCGGTGGCGCAGCCCCTGATCCTGCACTTTCCGGTGCTGGCCGGGGCGACCGCACTGGTTCTCCTGGTCGGCGGGGCCCGGCTGGTACTCCTGCGCCGGGCCGCCGGCGCCCAGCGGTCCGGACCAATCGTCCGCTGACCCTGGGTCAGTCCAGTAGCTCGCCGAGGATGCGGGCGAGTTCGGCGCGGTCGGCCGGGGTGAGTTTTTCGAAGAACCGCGCGGACTGACTGCCCCGGGCCGCGCTGATCTGTTCGCCGACCGCCCGGCCGTGCCCGGTGGGCCCGACGAGGGTCGCGCGGCGGTCGCGGGCATCGGGCCGGCGCTCGATGAGTCCCTTGGCCGCGAGCCCGTCGAGCACCTCGGTGGTGGAGCGCGGCGCGATGCACAGGTGCTCCGCCAGCGCGGACGGCCGCATGTCGCCGTGGCGCGTCAGCACTCGCAGCGCGCGGAACTGCGACGGCGTGACGTCCCAGCGCGCCAGCGACTCCGCCGCGGCCCGCCGGAGCATCCGGGCGACCGCCCGGAAGTCCTCCGCGAGCGACTCGTCGCGTTCCTGCGCCGTGTCGGCGCGCCCCTGGCCCACGGGAACAACCTCCCCACCTCTTGTGTTGTACCCTCATAATGAGGTTACCTCATTAACAGCTTACCTCGGCACGCGGCCGCCCGGCGCGGCGGCCGGACGAAGGGATCACCGCTTGACACGCCCCACCACCCCCGAACGCGAAGCCGCCAGAGTCGGCCGCCGCGGCACCAGAACCCCCACCGCGACCGAGAAGACGCAGGCCCGCGAGGTGTCCCTGCGCCGCGTCGGCCGCCTTTTCCTGCCCTACCGCTGGCCGCTGGCGATCGTCATCGTGATGATCGCGGCCTCCTCCGTGGTCGGCCTGGCCTCGCCGTTCCTGCTGCGCGCGGTCATCGACGTCGCGTTGCCGGGGCGCAACCTGCGCCTGCTCGTCCTGCTGGTCGCCGGGATGATCGCCGTCGCCGCGCTGACCTCGGCCTTCGGCGTGGTGCAGACGTGGATCAGCACCAAGGTCGGCCAGCAGCTCATGCACGGGCTGCGCACCCGGGTCTTCGCCCATCTGCAACGCCAGTCGATCGCCTTCTTCACCCGCACCCGCACCGGCGAGGTGCAGTCGCGCATCACCAACGACATCGGTGGCATGGAGTCCGTGGTGACCTCCACGGCCACCTCCATCGCGGCGAACCTGACCACCGTGGTCGCCACCGCGGTCGCCATGGTGGTGCTGTCCTGGAAGCTCTCGCTGATCTCGCTGGTCGTCCTGCCGCCCGCGGTCTACCTGACCCGCAAGGTGGCGGCGATGCGGCGCCGGATCACCACCGAGCAACAGCGCGAACTGGCCGACCTCAACGTCATCGTCGAAGAGGGCCTGTCCATCAACGGCGTCCAGCTGGCCAAGACGATGGGCACCGCCCCGTCGCTGGTCGAGCGGTTCACCCGGTCTTCGGCCGCGCTGATCGACCTGGAACTGCGCGCCAGCCTCGCCGGCCGGTGGCGGATGGCCTGGCTGACCATCGTGTTCGCGGCGATCCCGGCGGTCATCTACCTCGGCGCCGGGCTGCCCGTCACCGCGGGCACCATGACCATCGGCACGCTGATCGCCTTCACCACCTTGCAGAACACGCTGTTCCGGCCGCTGACCGGGTTGCTCAACACGAGCGTCTCGGTGATCAGTTCGCTGGCGCTGTTCGCGCGGATCTTCGAGTATCTCGATCTGCCGGTGGAGATCGAGGACTCGGCCGATCCGGTGGAGATCGACCCGGCCGCGGTCACCGGGCACGTCCGGTTCGAGCAGGTCGGCTTCACCTACGGGGGCGCCGATCGCCCGGCCCTCGTCGACGTCGACCTGGACGTGCCGGCCGGCAGCACGCTGGCGCTGGTCGGTGAGACCGGGTCGGGCAAGACGACGCTCGCCTCGCTGGTCGCCCGCCTCTATGACCCCACGCGGGGCTCGATCACCATCGACGGCATCGACCTCCGCCGGCTGCGCCTGGCCCAGCTGGCCGAAATAGTCGGTGTGGTGAGCCAGGAAACCTACCTGCTGCACACCACGGTGCGCGAGAACCTGCGCTACGCGAAGCCCACCGCGACCGACGCCGAACTGGAAGAAGCCGCTCGCGCGGCGCAGATCCACGACCTGATCAGCGGCCTGCCCGAGGGCTACGAGACCATGGTCGGCTCCCGCGGCCACCGGTTTTCCGGTGGCGAGAAACAGCGCATCGCCATCGCCCGCACGCTGCTCCGCAACCCGCGCGTGCTGATTCTGGACGAAGCGACCAGTGCGCTGGACAACGAAACCGAGCGGGCGGTGCAGCAGGCGTTCGACGCGCTCGCGCGGGGACGCACCACGATCACCATCGCCCACCGGCTCTCCACGGTGCGCGACGCCGACCAGATCGCCGTGCTCGACCACGGGCACGTCGTCGAGGTCGGCACCCACACCGCCCTGGTCGCCGGCAACGGCCACTACGCCGCTCTCGCCGCCTGACCTTCAGCCCTGGTCCCCGGACCGGACCTGTTCCAGGTAGTTGTAGGCCGTAACACGGGAAATCGTGAGCCTGCGGGCGACCCGGTCGGCGGCGCGCTTGACGAAGAAGGCGCCCTTGGCATCGAGGAACCGGACGACTTCGATCTTGTCCTCCCGGTCCATCAGCGCGACCGACTTGCCGGTGGCGGCGATCGCGGACTCGATGAGATTGTCCAGTACGGCGGTGATGTCGTCGGCGAAGACCTCGTCGCGCACCGGGCCGTCGGCGCCCTTGATCGCCTCGTCGAGCGCGGCGCGGGCAGCGTGCAGGGGTGTCATGTCGACGTTGATGCACAGCGCGGCGACCACGCGATCTTCGTTGTCGCGGAAGTAAACCGAGGAGCACCGTAGTTCGCGGCCGTCGCGGGTGCGGGCCCGGTAGCCGAACTCGTCGTGGTCCTCGGCCTCCCGCCGGAGCAGTTCCAGTCCCAGGTTGGTCGACGGGCCCCCGACCACTCGCCCGGTGACGTGCCCGTTCTCGATCGCGGCGATGGTGCGGTCCATCTCCCGGCTGGACAGGTCGTGCAGTACCACCTCGCAGTGCGGTCCGACCGCGGCGGCGATCGCCTTCAGCACGGGGCCGAGCAGGTCGGACAGTTCCGCGGGCAGTTCCGCTGGCAAGGACGCCGGCTTCGGTGGGGGCGCGGCGGACCCGGACGGTCCGCCGGTGCGTCTTGTCGTCATGGTGCTTCCAGTCTGCCAAACGGCTCGCGACCGTGGCACGCGGGAAATAATTATTGTTCAGCCATTTAACTTATTGTCAACAACCTGATCATAGGGTTTCATGGTCCAGCACAGCGTGTCCGGCGCTGTGCCCCTCCTGCCCGCGCCCGGCGCGAGCAGCAGATACCACGGCGAGGTTCGGATGACCAACACCGTAGTCAGTGGCGTGAAATCCAGCGATCGCACGACGTTACGCCGCGTTGGCGGGTCCAGCTTCATCGGTTCCATGATCGAGTGGTACGACTTCTTCATCTACGGCCAGGCCTCCGCGCTGGTCTTCGGAAAACTGTTCTTCCCCGGCGGCAGTCCCGTCGTCGGCACGCTGGCCGCCTTCGCCAGCTTCGCGGTCGGGTTCGGCGCTCGGCCGATCGGCGGAGTGATCTTCGGGCATCTCGGCGACCGGCTGGGCCGCAAGTCGACGCTGCTGGCCACGTTGTTCCTGATGGGCTGCGCGACGACGCTGATGGGGGTACTGCCCACGGCCGCGCAGATCGGTGTGTGGGCACCGATCCTGCTGGTCGTCCTGCGCATCCTGCAAGGCATCGCGGCCGGGGGCGAGTGGGGCGGCGGGGTGCTCATGATGACCGAGCACGCGCCCGCGCATCGCCGGGGTTTCTACGGTTCCTGGCCGCAGACGGCCTCTTCCGCCGCCGCGGTCACGGCGGCCGCCTTCATGCTGATCCTGTCGAACACCATGGGCAGCGCGACACTGCTGGCCTGGGGTTGGCGGGTGCCGTTCCTGTGCTCGATCGTGCTCGTCGCGGTGGGCGTGTTCATCCGGCTGCGGGTGCCGGAATCGCCGGAGTTCGCCCTGCTGAAGCAGAACAAGCTGCGCGCCAGGAAGCCGGTCGTCGAGGTGGTCCGGACGCAGGGACGGTCGGTTCTGCTCGTCATCGGCCTGCGGATGGCCGAGAACGTGGGCGGCGTGATGGTCTCGACCTTCGCCCTGTCCTACGCCACGAACAATCTGCGGTTGGGCGCGACCCTGGGCCTGACGGCCAACATGTGCGCCTCGGCCGTGCAGTTCCTGCTCACGCCCGCCTACGGGCTGCTGTCCGACCGGATCGGCCGCCGCCCGGTGTACCTGCTGGGCGCCGGGCTGCACATCCTGGTCGCGTTCCCGTTCTTCTGGTTGGTCCAGACCCGCGACGTCCCGCTGATCCTGCTGGCGTTCGTGCTCGGCACCGCGGTCGCCAACGGCGCGTTGTTCGCGGCCCAGCCGGCGTTCTTCACCGAGCTTTTCCCGCCACGGGTGCGCTACTCGGGAATGTCGCTGGGCTACCAGTTCTCCGCGGTCATCGGCGGTGGTGTCGCGCCGTTCATCGCGGCGGCCCTGCTGGCGGCGGGCGGTAACCAGACCTGGCCGGTTTCGCTGTACTGGGCCGCGATGGCCGCGATCAGCTTCGTGACCGCCTTGGTGTGCAAGGAAACCCTGCCCCGCCGCACGGCCGCGGCGACGGGGGCACCCCAGCCGGCGCCGGGCGGCTGACGTGCGAACCGACCTTCTCATCACCAACGGCGAAGTCCTCGATCCCGGTGGCGGCCACAGTGGACGGTTGGACGTGGCGGTGTCCGGGGGCCGGATCCTCGCGGTGGCCCCGGATCTGCCGCGGGAAGAGGCACGGGACGTCGTCGACGCGACCGGTCTGCTGGTGCTGCCGGGCCTGGTGGACGCACACACGCACGTCTTCCCCGGCGCGACCTACTGGGGTATCGATCCCGACGGGCTGGCCTGGTCTTCCGGCGTCACCACCTGGATCGACGCCGGGACGGCGGGCGCCTTCGGCATCGACGCCCTGCGCGCCACGGTCGGCCGGTACGGGGTGCGGGTGCGCTCGCTGCTGAACATCGCGTCGGTCGGGCTGGCCGGCCGCACCGGGGAGAGCCTTAACCTGGAGAACTGCGACGTCGAACTCGCCCGGAAAACGGTGTCCGCGAACCGGGATCTGGTGGTGGGCATCAAGGTCCGCATGGACCGGCACACCGTGGGAGACAACGGGCTGGAGCCGTTGCGGCGCGCCCGCGAGGTCGCCGACGAGTGCGCGCTGCCGATCATGATGCACATCGGTCACGGCCCGCCCGCGGTGTTCCGGCTCGTGGACCTGTTGCGGCCCGGCGACATCGTCACGCACTGCGCCAGCGGTGTCACGGAGGGCATGGTCACCGCGCGGCGGGTACATCCGGCGATCATCGAGGCCCACCGGCGCGGCGTCGTGTTCGACATCGGTCACGGTTTCGGCGGTTTCTCCTTCGACGTGGTGGAAACGCAGCTCGCCGCGGGGCTGCGGCCGCACCTGATCTCGACGGACCTGCACGCACGGTCGCTGTACGGCCCGGTGTTCGACCTGCCGACGACGATGAACAAGCTGCTGGCCGTCGGCATGGACCTGGCGGCGGTCGTCGCGGCCACCACCTCGCGTCCCGCCGAGATCCTCGGTCTCCCGGACGGAGTGGGCACGCTGGCGCCGGGTGCTCCGGCGGACATCGCGCTGTTCTCCGTGCAGGAGGGTGCATTCACCCTGAGCGATGCCGCGGGCAACCGCCGCACCGGGACGCGACGGCTGGTGAACGCGGCCACCTTCGTCGCCGGGCACCCGTTGCCGCCGCGACTGCCCGCTCCCCCACCGCCGTGGATCTCACTGACCGACGCCCAGCGGGCCGCGCTCAAGACCCGGGAACGGGCCCTGCGGGAACTGCTCACCACACCGCTGGTGGGCCCTGATGGTCTGGACCACGGCCGTGCCGGAGAACCGGGAACGGAGCGGTGCTGAGCCGATCGACCCGGTGCCGCGCGAGGCGGAGTCACAGCCAGCCGCGTGCCTTGGCGTTCATTCCCGCCTGGAAGCGGGTGGTCGCGTTCAGCTCGGTCATCAGGCGCCGGACCCGCCGCTGGGTGGTGCGCGGGCTCCAGCCCAGCGCCCGGCCGATCCCCTCGTCGGTCTGCCCGGCGGCGAGCAGGGTCAGCAGCGTGCGGGTTTCGGCGTCCGTCCCGGGTTCGGGGTCCGGCGCGGGGGCGCCGGTCACCCGGGCGAGCGGGACGGCTCGTTCCCATTCGGCCTCGAACAGGGTCACCAGCGCGTCGAGTAGGGCCGAGGGGTGAATGACGTAGGCGGCGTCGATGACGTGCGGTGACGAGCTGATCGGGATGAGCGCCATCCGCTCGTCGGCCATGAACAGTTTGATGGGCAGTTCGGGACGCACGCGCGAGCGCTCGCCCTGCGCGCTGCTCACCAGGATGTCGTTGTGCAGCCGGCCGGGCAGGGCGACGGCTTCCCGGTCGTAGATCACGCGGTAGCGGATGCCTTCTTCGAGCCGCCGGTTCTCGGCCTCCAGATTTCCGCCGGGAGTGCCCACATAGGGCGGCTTGTCGAGCACGCGAAGCTGTTCGCGCGCGTTCTCCTGGGCCAGGCTCACCCGGTTGCGGATGAGCTCCGGGCCGGTGATCACCTCGACGAGTTCGGCCGGGTGCGTGAAACGCGAGGCCTCCCGGAAGACCTTCATCAGGCTCTCGATACTCGCGCGCGCCCTGCGCAGCTCGTCCGACCTCGCCGCCACGAGCACGCCGAGTGCGATGTCCGGCGGCGCCGCGACATAACGCGCGGGACGCCCGGGCACGCGGCTCGCCATTCCGGTCGCGCTCAGCCGGGAAAGCGTTTTCGCCACCTGCTCGACGGAAAGCCCGCACTGCTCCGCCAGTTCCACCGGGCTGGTGCGCGGATGCCTGATCAGGGCCGCATAGACCCGGCCGTCGTCGGCGGAGACGCCGATGGCCTCCAGCTCCGGATCTTCCTGGCGGGAAGACGCCACCTGGCGACTATTGGTCATGGTGGCTATCTTGCGCCACGCGCGACGGCGGTGCCTAATTGATCCACTCTGCGGCGAATCACCGGAGATCCGCCGTGGGCCCTGAATTCCTGGTCCCCACCCGAGAAAGGGCCTTTCGTGCTCCGCGCCCGAAAACTCCGCTTCCGTGCCAGACACGGCCTGCTCGTCCCGGCGCTCGCCGTGCTGATGGCCGGTTCGGTCTGCACCGGACCGGCCACCGCCGCACCCGCCCCGCCACCCGGTCCCCCGTCCCCGGCATCGCGGCAGGTCCCGATGCCCGACGGCGGGCACATCACCGTCGCGCCCGACGGCTCCGCCACCCGCACCGACGCCAACGGCAAGGTCCTCGCCCAGGCCACGATCCCCCTCGCGCAGGGAACCTCGGCCGTCGGCGGCGACTGGGCACCCAGCGACGAGACCGTCCGAACGGACTTCGCGCAGCAAACCACACCACAGACGGACGACGTCTTGGCCGTGCTGTCCGGAACCGTCTCGATCACCGGCGGACCGGTGCCGGGCGGCCAAGCCGCCCACACCAGCGACGCCGGCGTGAACGCCGCCCTCGCCAAGGTCGGCGCGAAGGCGGTGGAACCGCTGTCCACCGGGTCGGCGGGTGTTCCCGGACTCGCCAACACGGTGCTGGTGCACCTCGACGGCGCCGATCCGGTCACCGCCGCGAAGACCCTCGCCGGCACCCCCGGCGTCGTCAGCGCGCAGCCGGACCGCCGCGTCACGACGATGTCGACCGGCCCGGTCGCCGTCCCGCAGGCCGAAGTCCAGGCCGCGAACGGGACGCGGGCCTACCGGACGCTCCCGTCCGCGCAGCCCTCGGCCCTGCCGTCCAACTACGGCCTCACGTCCTCGGCGCAGAGCTTCCTCAACGCGGGCGGCACGGACGCGATGGGCGCCTACAGCCTTTTGCAGGACCGTTTCGGCCAACTCCCCGGCAGCGGCGAGATCATCACGAACGTGTCCGTCGGCGACCTGACCGACCAGAGCATGGCCGACGCGGGCGACTCCTACGTGCGCACCTACGGCCCGACCACGATCGTCCAAAACGGACAGCGCTATCTGGACCTGCCGTCGATGCCGCTCATCCCGACCTACACGGTGAGCCCGCAGGGAAGCCTCGACCCGCTCGGCACGACCGAGAACGAGGATCCCACCCTCGGTGAGGTGGCGCTCGACTTCGGCGTGATGGCTCCGTTGCCCCACAACGAACAACGCGCCTCCGCCGTCGGCAGTGGACTGACCGACCTGCTGGGCATCGCGCCCGGCGCGCAGTACCGCCTGGTCGTGCCGCAACAGCCGACGACCGACCAGATCGCCGTCGCGCTGCTGGCGGCCGCGCGGCAGACGCCGCGGCCGAACGTGATCACCGCGAGCCTCGGCTTCGGCACGGATTCCGCCGGCTTCCCCGGCCGGTATCTCGAAGACGATCCGTTCACCGAATCGGTGATCGCCACGATCGTGCGGCAGTACCACATCGTGGTCACCATCTCCGCCAACGACGGGACCCGTCTCTACACCCCGGCCGCGGTCGGGCCGGACGGCGGCAGCACACCCACCGATCTCGCCCACAACCCGGGCTCGGCGACGAACATCGCCGACGACGCCGATTCCACCACGCCGAGCACCGTGCCCGACAGCGGCGCGATCGCGGTCGGCGGTACGACGCTCGACGACACCGAAGCCGTGTCCCCCCAAAGCGGCGATCCGCTCTCACACACGCCGACCTTCGCGACCACCCGCACCGACGGCGGCACGAACTTCTCGTCCGGGTTCGGCACGCGCGTCAACGTTTCCGCGCCCAGCGACGGAATCCTGGTCTACGAGCACACGGTCGGCGGTGCCGCGCAGCAGGTCACGCCGGTACTCAACGGCGGCACCTCGGCGTCCGCGCCGATGACCGCCGCGGCCGCCGCGGTCGTCCTGCAGGCGGCGCGACTGACCGGACAGCAGCTCAGCCCGGCCGACGTCCGATCGCTGCTGATCCGGACGGGCCGGGCCGTGGCGAGCCCGCCGCAGATGGATCAGCCGATCGACGTCGGGCCCCAGATCGATGTCACCGCCGCGGTGAACCAGGTCCTCGGTGACCCGCCGGGTCAGGCGGATCCCCGGATCGTCCGGCTTTCGGTCGCCCACCGCGTGGTGATCGGGGGCCTGGGCGGCTCGTTCCTCGAGTCGAGCGACCCCGGCGTGCTCGACCTCGCCACGAACGGGACCGGAGAAGGTCTGGTCGGCCCGGTCACGATCGGCGCGGACGTGGTGTCACTGCCCGCGAGCGCGCACCCGGACTACGTCCTGACGATCAACGGTCACGAGTTCCACTCGGCCGTCCCGGCGATCCGGCTCACGCCCACCGAGATGCTGACCGCCGCCGGCCTGCCCGTGGTGTCCACAGTGGATCGGACGGTACAGCTGGGGTTCGAGGTCCGCGACGCGAACGGGCGGCTGCTGGCCAGTGCGCGGCAGCCGCTGACTTTTGGTCCCACAGACGGAACCTACGCCGAGGCGAGCGCCCCGGTCGCACCCGCGACCGTGAAAAGCGGACAGCCGGTGACCGTGCACTACGACCTCACCGGGGTGCGCTCGCTGTCGAACCCGCAACTCGTGGTGTCCACGCTCGGGCACTGGAACCCGGTCAGCGCACCGCTTTTCGGTACCTCCTTCGTGGCGCCGCTGACGGCCACCAGCGGTGACCTGCTCATCCCGGCCAGCGCGTTCGTCGGCGGTGGCGGGATCTACGGGATCGGCATCGTGCAGCGGTCGGTCGCGGGCTCGGCCGGGAACGCCACCTACGGCGAGTTCACCGCCATCCGGGTCGACGGCGGCTCCGCCGGTCAGCGCCCGGCCGCGCCGACGCTGGCGGCGGGCGCCGGTGCGGCCGGGCACAGCCTGGAGATTCTCCGTGCCACGCCGGGTTTCTCGGTGCACTACGATGTCAGCGGAATTCCGGGTTCGGCGGCCGCGGCCGTCGAGTTCTCGGCGCCCGCACCGACGCTCTACAACGCACTGAACACCTTCACCAACGTCAACGGTGATTCCCAGGACCACAATGGAGTGAGTGCCGGTTCCGTTTCCTACCAGGTGCTTCCCGGGCGTTCCGGGGCCGTGAACCTGGACGCGACGGCGCTCGGGCTCGGCGGATCGTTGTCCTACAACGTCCGGGTGTTCGCCCTCGATCGGACCGGAAAGATCATCGGCCAGGCTTCACCGTCGTCGATGCTGACCGTCGACGACGGTCTCGCGCCGGGCAACGGCATCGTGACCAGCTTCGCGGCCCAGTCCACCGGAACCTCGTATGTCGCGGTGCGAACCCCGGGTGCGGGCGAGTCGGTGCTGGAGTACCACACGGCGGCCGGCAGCTACGGCCGGGCGATCGCCGCCGACCCGTCGGCCGGCGGCGGGTACCAGGTGCTCGGGGTCGACCCGGCGGCGCATCGACTGGTGCTGCTGCATTTCTGGCCGGGCAGCTGGGCGATCGAGACCTACGACACCGTGACCGCGGCGAAGATCGGCACCGCGAGTTCGCCCGACTACACCGTTTCGGGCGGGCGTGTCGACACCGTGCGCCACCGTGCGGCGATCCTGGCGAAGCGCACGTCCGACAACACCGACGTGGTGCTGCCCCTCTCGGTGGCGACCGGAACGTTCGGCGCGGCGATTCCGGCCGACGCCGCGGGCACGCAGCCCGGGGGCTTCCGGATGATCGAACTGGACCAGACCACCGGCCTGGTCTATCTGTCCAGGGCGAGCGGGAGCCTGATCTGCTTCGGCGGCGGTGCCGGCGCGGTGGCGAGCGTGAATCTCGACTCGGCGGCCGTGACGGTGTCGAACTCCGGCAGCGTCTGCGCGACCGGCCTCGCCCTCGATGAGGCGTCGAACACGGTGTACCAGCTGTCGTACCGCTCGGTCAGCGTGAACATCGTCGGCACCACCAGCCTGACGCCGCTGTCCGGCGACACGCTGGAAGCCGGGACCGCGTTCACGGTGCGTCAGCAGCAGGCCGCGTACCTGGCCGTGGACCCGGTGCACCACCTCGGTCTGGTGGCCTTCCGGACTCCGCCGGTGCTGGCGCAGTTCGGCAAGGTCGGCGGTGTCATCACGGACAACAACGCGACGAGCCAGTTCGCCGTGATCGACCTGACGACGGGTAAGCAGGTTTCCCTGGTGCAGGGACTGAACTTCGTGAGCGGCCCGTTCGGCGGCGAGTTCAACACCCAGACCGAGCGCTCGGTCCAACTCGACCCGGCCACCCGCACCGGCTGGGTTCCCGCCGGGGACGGCCGCCAGCTCCAGCAGTTCCGGTACTGACCCGTACTGACAGACCTCCCGGCGGCCGCGCCCGGCCGCCGGGAGGTCTCCGGGATGACCCCGACCCGAAAATCGTGCCCTACTGGACCAGACCCCCACTTCCCCATTCCCCAAGTGAGTCCCCCCGTCCGGTCGCCGAGTTCGCTGTTCCGGCAAGTGAGTTCTCTGGTTCGTCGCGGTGGGGCAGGGCCATCCGCACGAAAGCGGTCACCGATGCCAGCCGACCGAGGCGGGATCGGACGGTCTCGTCGACACGGCCCGGAAAGCAAAAGGGGCGAGTCGCGGGCAAGTCGCGGTGAAACCGGCGCGAACAGCAAGACGTCGGTGCCTGGCCTGAGCTTTCGCTTCGAGCCTGGACACCGACGCCTGTCAGGAAACCGATCGCACCCCGGTCTCGACAAAATCGAGGTAATTCACTCCGGTTATTTCACCGCGGCGAGGCGAATGTCGTCGAGGAATCGACGATCATGCCCGCCCGCGGCCTGGCCGCGCACATCCGAGCGCGCGCCCGTGAAAACCGTTCAGCAGACCGCGTAAGCGTTCCACAATTCCGGCCGCGCGCCCGGACGGACGAGCCGGCTCGCGATGAACCATTTACCGGGGTGCCCGCCCCGAAGGATCACGTCGGCGTGGAAATCATAGGACGTGTCCGGACCGGCCCGGAACGACCTCCCGTCGCAGTGCTGGCCCATCGGGAAGTACTGGTCCTGCGCGGACACGGGCGGCTGCGGGAAGACAGCCGGGTGCATGGGGTCCGCGGATGCCGGGGCAGCCAGCAGTACGGTCAGGGCCGCGGTCGCGGCTCCGGCCACGGTCGCCACGCGGCAAACCATCTTCATCATTCGAACAATCTCCTTCATGGACAAGATGCGCCAAGCGGCGCGCTGTGGACATCGACCATCGCCGGGACATTGCCGCCCGGAGCGGAAATGCCGACTCCGGACGGGTTTTCCCCTTCGCTGGTTCTGCCCACTGTGTGTTCCCGGTGAGCACATCATGGCTTCCGCACTGAGGCCGCCACACCGGCACCGACGGATCGGACTCGAATCCGCCAACCATGAATGATCATGGCCTTTCGCGGCCGCCAGGAAAAGAACACGAACGGGCCAAGATGTTCGCCTCCCCGTCACAGCGAGAGACGACGTCGTTCACTTTCGGGGGACATATAAATGGTTCGCAATGCTTTGACGTGGCCGCTCGGACATGCCCCCGTCCGATACGTGCCGGAAATGCGCTCGATATCGGATCGAAATCCGCGAAGTCCGTTTGGCACCGTTCCGTGCCCTTGGTCGAATCGCGCGATGTGAATCCCGGTGTGCAGCGGCGCCGAAGGCGAGCCCGAGGCTCCCCGGTCCGAGCCCGAGCCGCCGGCCTTCGACCCGGGTTTCCGACTGCCCCCAAGCACACCCGGACGACTCTCGGGACGAGCCCGCACCCGATGCGGACCAAAAAGTAATTATGGACAATTCACTCATATCAACAAGGTCACCGGAACAGCAGAGTGATGTTGCTCCCCGTAACGGGAGCCGCATGTTGTGGGCCCTTCGTGTCCCCTCGTTCGCCGCCGCCGCACGGTGGACACCCCGGTGGACACCGCGGTGTCCACCGGGGTGTCCACCGTGCGGCGGCGGCGAACGAGGGGACACGAAGGGCCCACAAC
>DASSAD010000304.1:0-14557 GCA_035685725.1 Amycolatopsis sp.
TGGACACCGGACTGGTCGAGCGGAAGTTGGACGCGCTGGTCCCCGGCGTCCTCGCCGAGGAGTTCTTCGTGGCGGCCGCGCTCGACCGGCTGATCGGGTTGATGCCGGCGGGCTCGCCCCCGGCGCGCTGGGCGGTGATCGACCCGTGGGAGGTGCCCAGCGGGTGGCGGCTGGGCGGTCCGGGCGGGATCGCCTTCCGGTTGCGGGCGGGCGAGACCGAGGCACTGGTCCGGGTCGTGGGCCTGCCGGAGGCGGCGCTGGTCACCGTGGACGGCGGCGAGTCCCGGCAGGCTCACGCCCGGCGCGTGGGGGACCGGCTCGAAGTCCGCTGCGGCGGGGAGAACCGGCGTTATCTGCGGGCCGACGGTGACAACGGTGAGCTGTGGCTGGCCAGGGACGGGCGGTGCGTGGCGATCGGCGAGCGGCCGAACCTGCTCGCCTCTCCCGGCGAGGTCCGCGACGGCGGACCGGTCCGCAGCCCGATGCCCGGGACCGTGCTCGTGGTCAAGGTCGCCGTGGGGGAGCAGGTCGCGGCCGGTGCGCCGTTGCTCGTCGTCGAGGCGATGAAGATGGAGCACACCCTCGTCGCGCCGGTGGACGGCGTGGTCAGCGAACTCCTCGTCCAGGCGGGCCAGCAGGTCGCACTGGACGAAACCCTGGCCGTTGTCACCCCACCCGAGGAGCGGAGATGATCGACTTCCGGCTGAGCGAAGAACACGAAGCGCTGAGAAGGACGGTCCGCGACTTTGCGCGGTCCGAAATCGCGCCGGTGATCGGCGGCTACTACGAACGCGAGGAGTTCCCCTACGAGCTGATCGCCCGGATGGCCGAGATGGGTCTGTTCGGCTTGCCCTTCCCGGAGGAGTTCGGGGGAATGGGCGGGGATTACTTCGCCCTTTGTGTCGCGCTGGAGGAGCTGGCGCGGGTCGACTCGTCCGTGGCGGCGACCCTGGAGGCCGCGGTGTCGCTGGGGGCCATGCCGATCTTCCGGTTCGGCACGCCGGAACAGAAACGGCGGTGGCTGCCGGAACTGTGCTCGGGCGAGGCGCTGGGCGCGTTCGGGCTGACCGAGCCGGGCGGCGGGTCCGACGCGGGGGCCACCCGCACCACGGCGAAGCGGGACGGCGGCGAGTGGGTGATCAACGGCAGCAAGTCGTTCATCACCAACTCGGGCACGAAGCTGACCCAGCTGGTCACGATCACCGCCGTCACCGGGACGAAACCGGACGGGACCAAGGAGATCTCCACCATCATCGTGCCGTCGGGCACACCCGGGTTCACCGTCGCCCGCAAGTACTCCAAGGTCGGCTGGAACGCCTCGGACACCCACGAATTGTCCTTTGTGGACTGCCGGGTGCCGGTGGCGAACCTCGTCGGCGAGGCGGGGCGGGGCTATGCCCAGTTCCTGTCCATTCTGGACGAAGGCCGGATCGCGATCGCGGCGATCGGGGCCGGGCTCGCCCAGGGCTGCGTGGACGAGTGCCTGCGCTATGTCCGCGAGCGCGAGGCGTTCGGGCATCCGATCGGCGAGTACCAGGCGATCCAGTTCAAGATCGCGGACATGGAGGTGCGGGCGCACTCGGCGCGCCTGGCCTACTACGCGGCGGCGTCGAAGATGTCCGGCGGGGAGCCGTTCAAGAAGGAGGCGGCCATCGCGAAGCTGGTGTCCTCGGACGCGGCCATGGACAACTCCCGCGCGGCGACCCAGATCTTCGGCGGCTACGGGTTCATGAACGAGTTCCCGGTCGGCCGGTTCTACCGGGATGCCAAGATCCTCGAGATCGGGGAGGGCACCAGCGAGATCCAGCGCCTGCTCATCGCGCGTTCCCTCGGCGTCGGCTGACCGTCTCCCCCGTGCCGTCCCGGAGGCGGCCAGGGGGTCTGTGAAGCACGCACACCCTGTGCTAGAAATACCGGTATAACTATACCGGGTGCGGGGTGAGACGTGATCGAGTTGAAGAACGAGCGCGAACTGGCCGTGATGCGGGAGGCCGGCCGCGTCGTGGCCAGGGTACTGCGGGCCGTGCGCGAGCGCGCCGCGGTCGGCACGAGCCTGCTGGAACTGGACGAACTGGCCGCGAGCATGCTCGACGACGCCGGTGCGAAGTCGTCGTTTCTGGACTATCACCCGAACTGGGCGCCCCAGCCTTACCCGGGTGTGCTGTGCACGAGCGTGAACGACGCGATCGTGCACGGCGTGCCCACCGGCTACCGGTTGCGCGACGGGGACCTGCTCAGCGTCGACTTCGGCGCTGCCGTGGACGGGTGGCACGGCGATGCCGCCATCAGCCTCGTGGTCGGGGCCGCCGATCCCGCGGACCGGACGCTCATCGCGACGGCCGAACGGGCGCTCGCCGCCGGCATCGCGCAGGCCAAGCCGGGAAACCGGCTCGGCGACATCGGGCACGCGATCGGCGTGATCGGGCGCGGCGCCGGCTATGGGCTGACCGCCGACCACGGTGGGCACGGGGTCGGCCGCGCCATGCACGAGGAGCCGCATGTGCCCAACGAGGCACCGCCGGGCACGGGCCTCCGGCTGCGCCCGGGCATGGTGTTCGCGATCGAGCCGATGTTCACCGCGGGCGGCGGGGACGACTACCGGTACGGCGACGACGGCTGGACCATCCTGACCACGGACGGCAGCCGGGCGGCGCACGTCGAGCACACGGTGGCGATCACCGACGACGGCCCGCGCGTCCTCACCGCCCTCTGATGGAGATCCACATCGGACACCCGGGCTCAGGACGGGTGTGGCATCCGCGGGCGGTGCCCACCGCGCGGATTTTTCCCACGCGGGTCTGTGACGCTGCTGGCGGTTCCGTCTCCGGCACGGCAGGATGAAATGATGATCCGCATGGGGAAGGTGCTGGCCGGCAGGGTCGTCGTGATCACCGGTGGTGCCCGCGGCATCGGCGCCACCACGGCGGCCGCCCTGGTGCGCGAGGGCGCGCGGGTCGCGATCGGTGACGTCGATCGGGACGCGGCCGAAGCGACCGCCACCAGACTGGGTGCGCTGGCGCTGCCCCTGGACGTCACCGACCTGCCCGGGTTCACCCGGTTCCTCGACGAGGTCGAACAGCGGCTGGGGCCGATCGACGTCCTGATCAACAATGCCGGGGTCATGTTGCTCTCGCCCTTCGAAGAGGAGGACGACGCGGCGACGACGCGTCAGCTGGAGATCAACGTGCACGCCGTCCTGCACGGCACCCGCGAGGCGATCAAGCGGATGCGGCCCCGCGCCCGCGGGCACATCGTCAACGTGGCGTCCATGGCCGGCAAGTCGGGCTTTCCCGGAGCCGCGACCTACTGCGCGACCAAGCACGCCGTCGTCGGCTTGTCGGAAGCGGTCCGCCACGAGCTGCGTGGGTCGGGTGTGGACATCTCGTGCGTCATGCCGGTCATCGTGCGCACCGATCTCGCCGGCGGGCTCGCCGACATGAAACTGTTCCCGCAGCTGCGCGCGGAGGATGTCGCGACGGCGATCGTCGAGGCGCTCAAACAGCCGCGATTCGACGTGTTCGTGCCCCGCTCGCTCGACCTGACGACGCGCGTCGCGCGGTTGGTGCCGCGCGAGGTCGCCGAGTGGTTCCTGCGTTTCGTCGGCGCGGACAGGGTTTTCAGCCGGGCGCGATCCGACGCCCGGGCGGAATACGAGGCGAAGGTTCAAAAGTCTTGACCCTCACGTTGTCCCCGGTCAGTCTCACCGCAGCCGCATCGAACGTGATCGGCATGGTGCGCGGCGGGCTCGCCGATCTGCGGCCAGTGCCACGCGTGCTCATCGATCAGGGGCCGAACCGGTCGGTGTACCGGCTGTCGTCCCCGGTCGAGCCGTCCGGTCCACCGGTGCTGCTGGTGCCGCCGCTGGCAGCACCAGCGCTGTGTTTCGACCTGCGCCGCGGCTGCAGTCTGGCCGAACATCTGGTCGGCGGCGGTCGGCTGACCTACCTCCTCGACTACGGCACGGTCGCGTTCTCCGACCGCCGGCTCGGCATCGAGCACTGGATCGACGAGGTGCTGCCGCGCGCCATCCGCAAGGTCAGCGAGGATGCCGGCGGGCAGCCCGTGCGGCTGGTCGCGTGGTGTCTCGGCGGGCTTTTCTCCCTGCTCAGCAGCGCCGACCAGCCCGATCTTCCGATCGAGTCGATCGTCACGGTCGGATCCCCGGTCGACTTCGCCGCCATCCCGCTGGTCGCGCCGCTGCGCCCGCTGATCGAGGCGACCGGCGGCTACCTGCTCACCCCGCTGTACCGGCTGCTCGGCGGCGCCCCGGCGTACCTGGTCGAGCAGGTGTTCCGGGCGACCGGGTTCAACAAGGAGATCACCAAGCCGCTGGCGATCGTGCGCAATCTCGACGACCGGGATTTCCTCGCCCAGATCGAGGCGGTCGATCACTTCATGGACCATATGGTCGCCTACCCCGGCCGCACCTTCGGCCAGCTCTACCACCGGTTCTTCCGCACCAACGACCTCGCGGAGGGCTCGGTCGACCTCGGCGGGCGCGTCATCTCGCTGTCCGGGGTGAAGGTGCCGACCCTGGTGATCGCCGGCGAGGACGACAACATCGCGCCGCTGCCCGCCGTGCGGGGGCTGGTGGATCTGCTGGACAACGCGCCGTCGGTGCGGTTCGAATCGGCGCCGGGCGGCCATCTCGGCGTCCTCACCGGCCGCCGGGCCCGCGGCACGACGTGGCAGTACATCGACGAGTTCCTCGACGCCGAAATCGAGGAGTAGCCGGCGAAGTGAAGCCGCGCGCGTACCAGCCTGGCGGCGCGTGACCAGCACCGGCAGCTGGGTGCATCAGTACGGTGGTGCCCGGTCGAGCACGGTGGTAGCCGATCAAATGATCCCAGACGAACAGCCCGTCCCGGCCCGCGTCCTCGGCGAGCCGGGCGAACCGGCCGACCACGCGCGGATCGGCGAAGTCCCTCAGGTTCTCAACGTTGATGGAATATCGCATGCCCGCAGTCTCCCGGGGGGTACCGACAAAAACCGGCATCCAGCTGGGTTCGGTGCATATCAGACTGAGCCGACATCGGGTTCGGTGCAACGGAAGGTAGCTGTGGGCGTTGTCCGTTCACCCGGATGCCGGAAGGGTTCGACCCGAGTGCCCAATTGCCGCCTCGCCCGATCCGGACGAGGCTGAGCCCCGTGTCCGCGTCCATGCCGGACCTGCTGAGGGGATGAAGCCATGGCGAGCGATTTCCAGCGGCGCAAGGTCGCCGGCGTGTTCGATGCGATGGACGAGCACGGCCGCGGTTTCCTCACCGAACACGACTTCGCGGCGCTCGCCGCGCGCTGGACGACGCTGCGCGGCCTCGCGCCGGGCTCCGACCAGTACGCCCGACTGCGGGCGCTCATGCTGGGATGGTGGGCGTCGCTGAGTTCGGCCGCCGAGGACCGTGAGCGGGCCACCCTGGACGACGTGATGGTGGTGGTGGACCAACTGTCGACCATGACCGACGCGATGACCGCGACCGCCGACGCCATGTTCGAGGCGATCGACGAGAACGCCGACGGCCGGATCTCCCGCCCCGAATACCGCCGGCTCATCGAGGCGTGGACCGGCCGGGCGACCGACACCGACGAGGTCTTCTCGTTGCTCGACCTGGATGCCGACGGGCACATCTCGCGGGAGGAGTTCCGGCGGCTGTGGACCCAGTTCTGGACGGGTGACGATCCGGACTCACCGGGAACCTGGGTGTTCGGCCGCTTCGAAGAGCACCTCGGACAGGCCCCCGAGACGGCTCGCTGAACCAGCGGCCGACTCAGTGCAAGAACGGGCCCCAGCCCGTGTCGCAGCCAACGACCTCGTGCCAGCCGGTCGCCTTCGTCTACACGCTCGACGTGCTCCTGCCAGTGCTGAAACTCGGTCAAGAAAGTGCTTTCGCAGCGAGCGGGACCGGCTCCCAGTGGTGCGTTTATTTGCTGAGCGTGGCGGGATGGGTGCTCGCCACGACGGTCGCAACGGGCATCACCCGAACCCTCACTCGCAACTGAAACACAAACGCGGACCTGCTTCAGGCGAACACGGATCGGTACTTGCCGTCGATGAGCTCGACCCACGCTCCGGCCCAGCCGCTGGAGATGGCGATTTCGTCGATCGCACCGGTCGGAAGGCACAGGAACCGGAGCCGCTGACGCGCGTCGGGGTCGCCGTCCTTGATGCGGTCGCGCAGCTGCTCGAGTTCGGTGATGACGTCCTCGACCGAGTCGTATCGGGTCCAGAGGATGTCGTGGTCACCCGTGCGCAGTATCGAAAGCAAGTCGCTGATCAGATCGCGGAGTCGCGCGCCGTCCATGGATCGATTGTCGCCGATGACCGGGGCCATCGGTCTTGTCTGTGATGCGAGAGGCGATCCAACCTGGAAGCTGGTCGAAGGGAGTCCGGCTGATGCGAGTCACGAGCGGGTGCGCGCGGCTGTGGGCGGGGTGTTTGGATGGCGCCGACTCTGCCGGCCTGCGGGCGGCCTGATCTCGGAACGCGGGACACAGCGGGAATCGAAACCGCCCGGCCATTGCGGGGAGGGGAACCCTGGGCCCGGACGGTTTCTCCTTGCGGTGCATGACTATTTCAGCTCGGAGCTGGTCTTCCCCAGCACGCGGCGGGCCACGATCAGCTGCTGGATCTGTTGGGTTCCTTCGAAGATGTCCAGGATCTTGGCGTCCCGTGCCCACTTTTCCAGCAGGGATTCCTCGGTGTAGCCGAAGGCGCCGGCCAGTTCCACGCAGCGCAGGGTGATGTCGACGACCGACCGGCCCGCTTTCGCCTTCGCCATGGAGGCCTGGAGCGAATTCGGCTTGCGGTTGTCGGCCATCCAGGCTGATTCCAGGGTCAGCAGGTAGGCAGCCTCGTAATCGGCTTCCATTTCCAGGTACGCGGCCGCGGCGGCGTGCTGCTGGTCGGCCGGCCGGTCGTAGTCGACGGTGACGCCGGCTTCGGTGAGGATGCGTTCGATTTCTTCCAGCGCGGCACGGGCGAGGCCGACGGCCATCGCCGCCACCAGAGGGCGGGTGTTGTCGAAGGTCTTCATGGCCCCGGCGAACCCCGCCTTGGTGCCGATCTCGGGATTGCCGAGGAGGTTTTCCGCCGGAACGCGGCAGTTTTCGAACCGGAGCACCGCGGTGTCCGAGGCGCGGATGCCGAGTTTGTGTTCGAGACGTTCGACCGAGAAACCGGGTGTGCCCTTTTCCACCACGAAGGATTTGATCGCGGCACGGCCCTTGTCCTTGTCGAGGGTCGCCCACACCACGACGGCGTCGGCGCGCTCGCCCGAGGTCACGAAGATTTTCTCGCCGTTGAGCAGGTAATGGTCGCCGTCGAGGGTGGCCGTGGTGGTGATGGCGGCGGAGTCCGAACCGCAATCCGGCTCGGTGATCGCCATCGCGGCCCACCTGGTGCCGAACCGCTTGCGCTGTTCGTCGTTGGCGACCGACGCGATCGCCGCGTTGCCGAGGCCTTGTCGTGGCATGGACAACAGCAGGGCCACATCGCCCCAGCACATTTCGATGGTGCCGAGCACCGTTCGCAGGTTTCCACCGTTGCGGTTCGCGGCGTTTTTCCCCGGTTCGGTGTCCGCGCGCACCCCGGCCGCGCCGGCGCCGCCCGAGCCGGACGAGTTCAATCCGTCGAGCACGGCGGCGAACATGTCCAGCTCGGTGGGATAGGAGTGTTCGGCGCGGTCGTACTTCCGTGAGATCGGGCGCAGCACCTGCGAAGCCGCCTGGTACGCCTGGTTGATCAGGGTGGCGGCCTTCTTCGGGGGTTCCAGGTTGATCATGTCGCTCCTCCGCCTACAGCAGGACGATGCCTTCGAGCACGCCGATGGCGCGCAGGTCGCGGTACCAGCGTTCGACGGGATGTTCCTTGACGAAACCGTGGCCGCCGAGCAGTTGCACGCCCGCGCTGCCGATCCGCATTCCCTTGTCCGCGGCGAGTTTGCGGGCGAGCGCGACCTCCCGGGCGTAGGGCCTGCCCTGCTCGGCACGCGCGGCCGCACGCAGGGTCACCAGACGCATCCCTTCCTCTTCGATGGCCATGTCGGCGACCGAGAACGCGACGGCCTGCCGGTGACTGATCGGTTCCCCGAAGGCTTTTCGTTCGTTGACATAAGGAATCACGTAGTCGAGCACGGCTTTCGCGGTGCCGCACGCCAAAGCCGCCCAGCCGAGCCGGGAAAGGCGAACGGCCTCGGCGAACACGTCGGGCGATCCGCCGCCGATGAGCGCGTCCGCGGAAAGCGACACCTGGTCCAGGCGCAGCTTTCCGGTGGCCGCCCCGCGCAGTCCCATCGCGGGTTCGGGCTCGACCGTCAGGCCCGGTGTCGAGGACTCGACGAGGAACAGGGCGGGGCGGTGGCCGTCCGGCCCTTCCAGGGCGGCGGAGACGATGAACAACTCGGCCTGCGCGGCGCGCGGCACCATCGACTTCACGCCGTCGAGCCGATAGCCGCCCGGTGTGCGCCGCGCCCGGGCCGCGGGCCGGAAGGGGTCGAACAGGGGCTTGGCCTCCTGCGTGGCGAGCGCCGCGGCGGGCACGTTTTCCCCGGTGAACGCGGGCAGATAGGTGGACTGTTGCTCCGCGTCGCCCCAGCGCACGAGCGCGGTGCTCACCGCGGAGGGCGCCAGTACGGCCAGCGCGAGCCCGAGATCGCCGTGCGCGAGCGCCTCGGCGATCAGCGCCGCGGTGACCACGGACCGGTCCGTGCCCGCGCCGCCGAGTTCCTCCGGGATGCCGATCAGGGTGATCCCGAGTTCGGCGGCCCTGGCCAGTAGTTCCGCCGGCGGCGTCAGCCGGGAGTCGGCCTCCGAAGCGGCTGGCCGCAACTGCTCGGCGGCGAATTCCCCGACCGTCTCCGCGACCATCCGTTGTTCTTCGGTGGGGGTGAGGTCGAACAGATCGCCTTCCCCGATTTTCGTGGGTCGCGCCGGTTTTCCCAGCCGCCGCGCGGAAACGAAGGTTCGGCCGGCCGCGCCCGCCGCGCGGAAGCCGTTCTTCGTTGCCGCGCCGACGAGGTGCGCGACCGGTGCGCGCAGTCCCGTTCGCTCCAGTGTCTTGCTGCCCGCGAGACGGGTGAGCGCGGCGAGCCCCAGGCCCATCACGTCTCGTTTCCGCCGTGGTGTCGCCACGTCGTCCTCCCAGAAACCGCTACCTACTCATGAGTAGGTTAGCAGGCCCCGGCGATCGGCACCGGTTTCGGGTCAGGTGCGTTCGGTGAGCACGCTGCGCCGCCAGGCACCGAACCGGGTCCGCTCGAAGGTCACCAGCGCCGCGCAGGCGGCCGCCACGACCACGACCAGCAGGACTGCCGGCAGCGTTCCCAGCAGTGGTGTCGTCGCCACCAGTGCCACCGCGAGGACCAGACGCTGCGTGTTCCAGCTGCCGAGATTTCGTCTGCGCAGCGAGCTGAGGCCGACCAGGTAGAGCGCGGTGCCGCAGGTCAGCGCCCACAGCGCAAGCCCGTGCAGCGGCTCGGACGGCGGGTAATGCTCGGTGTCGGCGACATAGAGCAGCGCCTTCTTCATGCCCAGCGCCACCAGCACGATGCCGGCGATCAGCGGCAGGTGAAGGTAGGTGTAGGTGTCGGTCGCGAGTTTCGCCCGTTCAATGCCGGTCGCCTCGCGGAGCCTGCGCTCGGAAACGGGTGCCACGATGTCGAAGTACATCCACCACATCGCGGCGGCCAGTCCGAGCCCGCCGATCGCGCCGAGCGTGATCGGCCAGGAGATCGGGAAATGCCCGATCCCGATGCCGATCGCCACGATCGACTCGCCGAGCGCGATGATCACGATCAGGCCGAACCGCTCGGCGAAATGCGCCGGTGCGGTCACCCGCCAGCCGGCGGCGCCGGCGAAGTACACGCCGAGGTAATCGACGAGCAGGCCGACCACCCACAGTCCGAGTTGGAGCGTGCCCGAGGTGAAGGCGGCGGCGATCAGCACCGCTGCCCCGCCCAGCATCGGACCGGAGACCCGCGTCAGCACCCTGCGCAGCGCGGCGTCCTGGCGGGCTGCCTGGAAATAGGCGAGCAGATGCAGCATCCGTACGAGGAGGTAGCACACCGCGAACACCAGCGGCGCGTAGAGGCCGCCCGGGAGGTCGGTGAACGCCTCCGGAATCGTCAGCGAGACCAGGAACATCATCGCCATCGCGCCGAGCATCGCGAAGCGGGCGACGCCGCGGTCGGCGTGGACGGTGTTGCCGAGCCACGTGTAGGCGCACCAGCACCACCACAGCACCGCGAGCATCACGATGCCCTGACCGAGACCGAACAACGTGGTGTGGTCGGACATCAACTGGGTGGTCTGCGTGAGCGCGTAGACGAAAACGAGGTCGAAGAAGAGTTCGAGCGTGGTGACCCGGTGTTCCTCGTCTTCGGAGACCAGATGAAGACCGTGCTGGGGCATGTCGGAACCCGTTTCGAAGTTCGCGTTCGTGCTGAACGTTTCGTGCTGAAGGTTTGTTCAAGGTTGCTGAAGTCGCTGAAGGCGAGGCCGTCGTGACCGAGTCGGGGCCTCGTTCAGTACCGCGGAAACACGGTCTAATCGTGCAGCAAGGTGTCCATGACCGCGACGAGTTCGGCGGACAGGCGCGGCCGGCTCGCGATTCGGCGGGTGCGGGTGAGGTCGTTCGCGATGGTCAGCGCGGCATGCACGGTGATCTTGGCTTCGCGGGCGTTCAGCCCGGGTCGCGCGGCTACCAGCAGTTCCACCCATTGCGCCACGTAGTCGCGTTGCACGCGAAGCAGGTCAGCACGCTCGTGCTCGGGGATGTTCGCGCCCGTGATGGACAGCCCGACGCTGAGTTCGGGCGATCCGCGCAACGCGCGGACATACGACTTCACCAGCCGGTGCAGTGCCTCGGCCTCGTCAGCGCTGGACTGTCGTGCGCGCTCCGCATCCAGCGCCAGGCGGTCGGCCGCGCGGCGCGCGATCGCGCAGAGCAGCCCGGCCTTGCTCGGAAAGTGCTTGTAGACGCTCGGACCCGCGATGCCCGCGGCCGCACCGATGTCTTCCATGCTCACCGCGTGAAAACCGCGCTGGTGGAACAGTTCCGCGGCCGCCGAGAGTAGTTGCTCACGTCGCGAACGTGTCCCCACACCGGTGACGGCTTCCTCTGGTTGGGGGACCGCGGCATCGGGCAGATCCGCGTGCAGCACCCGCTTGGCCAGATCGACCAGCAACGCCACGAACCGTTGCTTGGCCACGCTGGTGCGATGCACCGCGACGCTGCCGAACACGCTCAACGTCGCCCAGCACAGCAGCTCGGCGTCGGGCGCCGGAAGTTCGGGACGCACGGTGAGCAGCATCTTGGCCCAGGTGGCCAGCACCGCGCTCGACCGCTTCGCGATCTCCCTCTGGTCCTCGGGCGAGAGGTGCCTGCCTTCCCAGCGCCACAAGGCGGTGATGTCCCGTCGCTCCACCGCCCCCGCGGCGAGGCGGCCGAGCAGCGCGTCGATCCGGCCGCTTTCCAGCTCGGAAAGCGCGTCGGCCGTGCCGTCTTCCAGTTCCTTCAGACCGGAGAGCAGCACGTAGGAGAGGATCGCCTGCTTGTCCGCGAAGTGCCGGTACAGGGCGGGCCCGGTGACGCCGGCCGCGGCGGCGATGTCGTTGATGCCGACACCCGGGTAGCCGCGGGCGCGGAACAGCTCGGCCGCGACCGCCGCCAGCTGGTTCTTCCGGTCGCGCCCGCGACCACCGACCCTGTCCATAGTGAGCCCACTGTAGCTGTCCTGGCGCCCGTTGCACCAGCAGTTTTGTGGGTCTATGTTAGTACGTATTAGCCCAATGAAGGGCGAGGCGGCAGGCATGGAAGGACCGTCGGTGTGAGCGAGGCATACATCTACGAGGCGATCCGCACGCCTCGGGGCAAGAACAAGGGCGGGTCCCTGCACGGGACCAAACCGATCGACCTGGTGGTCGGTCTGATCGACGAGGTGAAGGCCCGGTATCCGGATCTCGACCCGGCCGTGGTCGACGACATCGTGCTCGGCGTGGTCAGCCCGATCGGCGACCAGGGCGCGGACATCGCGCGCGGCGCCGCGATCGCGGCGGGACTGCCCGACACGGTCGCCGGGGTGCAGTTGAACCGGTTCTGCTCGTCGGGACTGGAAGCGGTCAACCAGGCCGCGGCGCGGGTGCGCTCCGGCTGGGAGAACCTGATCCTCGCGGGCGGTGTCGAGTCGATGTCCCGGGTGCCGATGGGCTCCGACGGCGGCGCGATGTTCACCGACCCGGTCACCAACTACGACAGCTACTTCGTCCCGCAGGGCATCGGCGCCGACCTGATCGCCACCCTCGAAGGGTTCTCCCGCGAGGACGTGGACCGCTTCGCGGTGCGCTCGCAGGAACGGGCCGAGGCCGCATGGTCCGGCGGGTACTTCGCGAAGTCCGTGGTGCCGGTCAAGGACATCAACGGGGTGACCATTCTGGACCACGACGAGCACCGTCGCCCCGGTACCACCGTCGAGGCGCTGGCCCGGCTCAAGCCGTCGTTCGCGGGCATCGGTGACTTCGGCGGTTTCGACGCCGTGGCACTGCAGAAGTACCACTGGGTGGAAAAGATCGACCACGTGCACACCGGGGGGAACTCCTCGGGCATTGTGGACGGTGCGGCGCTCGTCCTGCTCGGTGACGAGCAGGTCGGCAAGGACCTCGGGCTGACCCCGCGCGCCCGCGTGGTGGCCACCGCGGTCACCGGCTCCGACCCGACGATCATGCTGACCGGCCCGACACCGGCGACGCTGAAGGTGCTCGACAAGGCCGGGCTGACGATCGACGACATCGACCTGTTCGAGCTCAACGAGGCCTTCGCGGCCGTCGTCCTGAAATGGATGAAGGACCTGAAGCTGCCGGAGGAGAAGGTCAACGTCAACGGCGGCGCCATCGCCATGGGACATCCGCTCGGCGCGACCGGCGCGATGGTCCTCGGCACCATGGTCGACGAGCTGGAGCGCCGCCAGGCGCGGCGGGCGCTGGTGTCGTTGTGCATCGGCGGCGGCATGGGCATCGCGACGATCATCGAGCGGGTGTAGGACGAAAAATGACAGAGTCGGTAGCGCAACCCAAGACCATTCGCTGGGAACAGGACGACGACGGGATCGTCGTGCTCACCCTCGACGATCCCCAGCAGTCCGCGAACACCATGAACGCCGACTTCCGCGCGTCGCTCGGCGCCGTCGTGGACCGGCTGGAGTCCGAAAAGGACACCGTCACCGGCGTGGTGGTCACCTCGGCCAAGAAGACCTTCTTCGCCGGCGGGGACCTCAACGACCTGATCCAGGCCCGGCCGGAGCACGCCGAGGAGATCACCCGCAGCACCGGTGAGCTCAAGGCGCACCTGCGGCGGCTGGAATCCCTCGGCAAGCCCGTGGTGGCCGCGATCAACGGTGCCGCGCTCGGCGGTGGCCTGGAGATCGCGCTCGCCTGCCACCACCGGATCGCCGCGGACGCGCCGGGCAGCCGGATCGGCTTCCCGGAGGTCACCCTCGGGCTGCTGCCAGGGGCCGGCGGGGTCGCGCGCACGGTCCGGCTGCTGGGCATCCAGAACGCGGTGCTGAACTGGCTCGCGCAGGGACAGCGGCACAAGCCGGCCAAGGCCGTCGAACTCGGCCTCGTGCACGAGCTGGTGTCTACTGTGGACGAGCTGGTGCCCCGCGCCAAGGAGTGGGTCAAGGCCAATCCCGAGGTCACCCAGCCCTGGGACGTCAAGGGATACAAGATTCCGGGCGGGACCCCGTCCACGCCCTCGTTCGCGGCGAACCTGCCCGCGTTCCCGGCCAACCTGCGCAAGCAGCTCAAGGGCGCGCCGATGCCGGCGCCGCGCGCGATTCTGGCCGCCGCCGTCGAGGGCGCCCAGGTCGACTTCGACACCGCGCTGGTCATCGAGACCCGGTACTTCGTCAGCCTGGCGACCGGTCAGGTCGCGAAGAACATGACCAAGGCGTTCTTCTTCGACCTGCAGACGATCAACTCCGGTGGCTCCCGGCCCGTGGGATACCCGAAGTACCAGGCCGGCAAGGTCGGTGTGCTCGGCGCGGGCATGATGGGCGCCGCCATCGCCTACGTCTGTGCCAAGGCCGGGATCGACGTGGTGATCAAGGACGTTTCCCTCGAAGCCGCCGAAAAGGGCAAGGGCTACGCGGTGAAGCTGGAGGAGAAAGCGCTTTCTCGGGGCCGCACCACGAAGGAGGGATCCGACGCGCTGCTCGGCCGGATCCACCCGACCGCCGACCCCGCCGACTTCGCGGGCGTGGACTTCGTGATCGAGGCCGTGTTCGAGAGCCAGGAACTCAAGCACAAGGTGTTCGGCGAGATCGAAAACATCGTCGACCCGGACGCGGTGCTCGGCTCCAACACCTCCACGCTGCCGATCACCGGTCTGGCGCAGGGCGTGCGGCGGCAGGACGACTTCATCGGTATCCACTTCTTCTCGCCGGTGGACAAGATGCCGCTGGTGGAGATCATCCGCGGGGAGAAGACCTCCGACGCCACCCTGGCGAAGGTCTTCGACTTCACCCTGCAGATCAAGAAGACGCCCATCGTGGTCAACGACAGCCGC
>DASSAD010000305.1:0-18306 GCA_035685725.1 Amycolatopsis sp.
GCTCCGCCCGCCCGCCGTATTCGACCGCGGCGCAGATCAGGTCGTCCAGGGAGTCGAAGTAGTACGTCGTCGAGGCCAGCGGCAGCCCCGCGCGCTCGGCGACCGCGCGGTGCCGGACCGCTTCGAAACCGCCTTCGACCAGAAGCTGGTAGGCCGCTTCGATCAGTGCCGTGCGCCTGCGCTCGCCCTTCGGCGTGCTCGCCGCTGTCATGCGCCGAATCTAAGCCGCGAGGTCGAGGGTCCGCGCCGCGGGTGCGCACCGGTGCCGCGCTGCGGGAAGCGGCGCTCCCAGCCGGGAAGGGAGATCGGTCGTGCGGGTGCCGTGTTGGCTACTTGCGCCTGAGGCAAGTAGTCGCTACTTTCTTCATCAGCACATGCCAATCAGGAAAGTAGTCAGTGGAGGTTCTCGATGGACCAGGGAGCGGTCATGAGCGACGAGCAGCGGCAGGCGGCAGAGGCGTTGGAGACGATCCGTACGCATCAGGAGCGGACGCAGCGGGCGGCTCGCGTGCCGTGGTGGGGTTATGCGGGGATGTTCGTCTTGACCGCGGGGATCACGGCGACGAATGACTTCGCCGACGTCACCGTTGCGAAGCTGATCGCCGGGGTGACGTTGGTGGCGTTGGTGGCGGTGCTGGTGATGATGTTCGTGGGCCGGTCGGCGCCGTTGAGCCGCGTACGGGGGGTGCAGGCCCGCCAGTCGTTCCAGCCGCGGGCGCTTCTCGCGGTGGCCGTGGTGGCCGGGGTGGGCGTGTGGGTCGCTTCCCGCTTCGGCGCCGGCATCGTCCGGGGTATCGCTGGTGCGGTCGGGTTGAGCCAGTACCCCAACACGGTGGCCGGGGTCGTCTTCGGTGCCGCGTTCACCGCACTGTTCGCCCTCGGCCGAGGACTGGTCGGGGCAGCCCAGCGGCGAGCGGACCGATGACGGCCACGCCACCCGGTCAGAGACCAGGGCTGGACCGACTCATGGCGGAACCCACCCGACTCGCCATCATGTCCATCCTCTGCGCGGCAGAATGGTGCGACTTCGCGTTCCTCCGCGAGAACGTCGCGCTCTCGGACTCCGCACTGTCCAAACAACTCGCCACGCTCAAGAACAACGACTACATCGAACAACGACGCACCTACCTCGGCCGCGTTCCCAAAACCACCGTCCGCGCAACCGACCAGGGCCGGCTCAAGTTCCAGACGCACGTCCAAGCACTGCACGCCATCATCCGGCAAACCCCACAACCCGGCCAAGATCGACCCACCTGAGGACGACAACACCAAGGCAGTCGGGTGCCACGGCACCCGACAGCCAGAACTTTCGAGAAGCCTCGCGTGCGAGGGGGTGTCAGTGATGATCTTGTGCGAATCGGCTACGACTTCGGGACCCCGTCTAGAAGCGAGGGGCCAGATCGAGCGCGATGTGTCGCAGTTCGCCTTGCAGCGGCGGTGCGCTGCCCGGGTCGGGAGTGCTGGAAACGACGAGAACGCCGCCACTCGACGCCTTCTCCTGCACGGTCACCGTGCTGGACTCGGGCGGGAAGGTGATCCCGGTGTTCAGCAGGGTCACCGAAACGAAGCCGTGGCGGTCGCCGTCGGTGACCTGGAACCCGGCGGATCGGGACCCCGTCGTACAGACGCGACCGGGCACGGGCCCGGTCGCCCCGGTGGCCGGGAGCTCGCCAGCGAGGGCAGTGGCGAGCTCCCGGTCCACCTTGTCGCACCCTGGGGTGCCTTCGGCCCGAGGGCCGTCCTCCCCGGTACCGCCGCTTCCCTGCAAGGGCGACGGGGTGGAGGCATTGGGGAGACGCCCTGAAGCGTCGCCGGGTTGCTCCCCGGTCGGCGCACCCGCCGGTGCCGACGCGGAGTTCGACGCGGTGGAGCCGAAGTCGAGGCGGGTCAGTCCGAAACCGGCCAACACCAGCACCACACAGCCGAGTGCGATGATCAGCGCCGAGCGACGGCGGGCGGTGACCCGGGCCGAGCGCGCGGTGACCTCGTCGAGGGTGAACCCGGGCGGTGGTGGTTCGCCGGGCGCGGCCTTGAACAGCGTGCGCAGTTCCCGCTCATCCATGCGTCTCCACCTCCGTTCCCAATGCCGTCCGCAGGTTCGCCAGACCGCGCGCCGTCTGGCTTTTCACGTTGCCTTCGCTGCAGCCGAGTGCCTTGGCAACGGCCGCCACGTCGAGTCCTTCGAAGTAGCGCAGGACCAGCACCGCGCGCTGCTTCGGCGGTACCTCGCGCAGCCCGTTGATCAGGTCCGCCCGGGTGGCCACCTGCTCGTCCAGCCTGCCTTCGCCCGGCTCGGGCTCGGGCAGCCGTTCCACCTGCCGCTCCCTTCGCCACGGCCGCCGCGACTCGTCGATCGCCGCCCGGACCAGCGTCTTGCGCAGGTAGGCGTCGGTGGCACCGCGGTCGCGGATGCGGGTCCACCGCCGGTGCAGCGCCACGAAGGCGATCTGCGCGAGATCGTCGGCGTGGTGCCAGTCCCCGCAGAGCAGGAACGCGGTTCGGCGCACGAAGTCCCGCTTGGCAGCGAAGTACTCCGCGAACTCTTCTTCGTCGCGCTGGTTCACCGGCCTCCCGGGCGTCTCATGATGAAGACGGAAGTCGACCCCCCTACGGTTGCACAACCTTCTTGTAGATCAACTAAACAATGTGATGTGATCTAACCGTGACCTTAACCGATACTTCACCGCTCGACTTTCGCTCCGACACTGTCACCCGACCGGATGAGACGATGCGCAAAGCGATGGCGGCGGCCGAGGTTGCCGACAACGTCATCGACACCGATCCCACGGTCCGGGCACTGGAGGAGCGCGCGGCGAGCATGCTCGGCATGGCCGCCGCCCTGTGGACGCCCAGTGGCACCATGGCCAACCTGATCGCGCTGAGCCTGCACCTCCAGCGCGGCGACCGGTTCCTGGCGCCGCAGGACGCGCACGTCCTCACCAACGAGCTGGGATCGGCGGCCTGGCTCGCCGGTGGCATGCCGGTTCCGCTGGAACACGACGCCGGCCCCGGCCGGTTCAAGGCGGAAACGCTGGCCAAGGCGATCGGACCGAAGGGTGCCCCGTACTTCGCCCTGCGGACGACGCTGCTCTGCCTGGAGAACACGCACAACGCGGCCGGGGGCGCCATCATCCCGCCGCACGAGCATGCTCAGCTGCTTTCCGTCGCGCGGCAGGCCGGCCTGCGCGTGCACCTCGACGGCGCCCGGCTGTGGAACGCCGCGACCGCACTCGGCCTGCCGCCGGCCGCGCTGACCGTCGGTGTGGACACGGTTTCGGCCTGCTTCAGCAAGGGACTGGGGGCACCCGTCGGCTCGGTCGTGGCGGGCACCGCGACCTTCGTCAAGCGCGCGCGGAGGATGCGCCAGATGCTCGGTGGCGGCGTGCGGCAGGGCGGTGTCCTCGCCGCCGCCGGACTCGTCGCGCTCGACCGGATCGGCGATCTGGCCGTCGACCACGAGAAGGCACGCCGGCTCGCCGCCGGTCTCGCCGAGCTCGGCTGGGAGGTCGGCGTGCCGGAGACGAACATCGTGCTGGCCAGGGTCGCGGACATCTCGGTGACGCTGGACTCACTGAACGCGGTCGGTGTCCTGGCGCTGCCGATGGGCGGCAAGGTGCGGTTCGTCACGCACCGGGACCTGTCTCTCGAGGACATCGACGAGGCGCTGACGAGGATCAAGGCCGGGGGACATCCGTGACGAACTGGGTCGTCTTCGACTACGGCGAGGTCATCTGCGGGCGCACCACCGCACTTCCGGCGCTGGCTGAAACGCTGGGCGTGGCGGTCGCCGATTTCGAGCCGCACTACTGGGCTCACCGGGACGACTACGACCGTGGTGGGACCGACCTGGCGTACTGGGGCGCGATCGGCGCCGCGCTCGGCGTGTCCGTGGATCAGTCCACTTCGGACACTCTGACCGGGCTCGACGCCGCTGGCTGGTCGCGGATCGAGCCGGCCACGCTGGAACTGCTCGCCGCGCTCAGCGCCTCCGGCGCCGCGCTGGCCCTGCTGTCCAACGCCCCGGCCTCGTTCGCGAGGTACGCGGAACGGCAGAGCTGGGCCGGGCGGTTCCGGGTGCGGGTGTTCTCCGGTGACGTCGGGGTGGCCAAGCCGGACGCGGAAATCTTCGAGATCCTGCTCTCCCGCCTGGGCGCCACGGCCGCCGACTGCCTCTTCTTCGACGACCGTCAGTCCAATGTGGATGGTGCGCGCGCGCTGGGACTGCGCGCGCACGTCTGGCGCGGAGCCGATGCCGCGCGCGAGGTGCTCTAGGGGATCTGCTTGCGGTTCTTGTTCTTGATCGCGCTGTAGGCGGCCGCGCCCAGGAAGGCGATCCCGCCGACGATGGCGATCACCAGCACGGCCTTGAACAAGAACCCGATCACCGACCCGATCACCATGAAGGCGACCCAGGCGACGATCAGTGCCCCGACGATCTTCCAGAACATGGCATCCCTCCACGTTTCGCGCGAGCCGTTCGACCCGTTCAAGACCCAGAGTCCCACGCGGCAAGCCCACGTGCCCGCAATGAGACCAACGTTCAGGGAGAAGTCAGGGTTCCCCCGACCGGTCCCGGCGACCAGGGTGGCGACGCCGTGCGGGCACCGGGAAGTCCGCGGGCCCGGCATCCCCGAGGACTTCCCTCGGCTCGTGCTTCACGCGGCAACCCCGCGCGGTCACAGCCAGTTGCCGAGGCGCTCGATGGCTTCGGTCAGCTCGCCGGCCGCGCCCGCGAACGAGAACCGGACGTGCCTGCCGCCCTCGACCTGGTCGAAGTCGATGCCCGGGGTGATGGCGACCCCGGTCTCGGCGAGCAGCCGCCGGCACCATTCGAGGCTGTCCGTGGTGTGTTCCGACACGTCGACGTAGGCGTAGAACGCGCCGTCGGCCGGGGCGATCCGATCCAGGCCGATGGCCCGCAGCCCGCTCAGCACCAGGTCGCGGTTGGCCCGGTAGCGGGCGACGTGGCCGTCGAGCTCGGCGTAGGACTCCGGTTCGAAGGCGGCGACGGCCGCGTGCTGGGCGAGGACGGGTGCGCAGATGTTGAGGTTGCCGGTCAGCACGTCCACCGCGCGGTGCAGGCGGCGTGGCACCAGCATCCAGCCGAGGCGCCAGCCGGTCATGGCGAAGTACTTCGAGAACGAGCCGAGCACGATGGACTCGCGCGAATCCCGCCAGGCACAGGAGGTTTCGGCGTCGTAGGAGATGCCGTGGTAGATCTCGTCGCTGATCAACCGCACGCCGTGTTCCCGGCACCACCGTGTGATCGCGGCGAACTCGGCGGGCTGGAGGACGGTACCGGTCGGGTTGGCGGGACTCGCGACGATCAGGCCGGAGATCGGGCCGAGTTCGTCGAGCAGCTCGACGGTCGGCTGGAAGTGGGCCGGGAACTCGACGACCTCGCAGCCGAGCGCGGACAACAGGTTGCGGTACGCGGGGTAGCCGGGCCGCGCCATGGCGACGCGGTCACCCGCGTCGAAGGCGGCGAGGAACGAGAGCAGGAAGCCGCCGGAAGAACCGGTGGTCACGATCACGTCGCCGGGGTCGATGTCGAGTGCATACCAGCGCTGGTAATGCCCCGCGATGGCCTCGCGCAACTCGGGGATGCCGAGCTGCACCGTATAGCCGAGGTTCTGCTCACGCAGCGCCCGCTCTGCCGCGCGCTTCACCGGCTCCGGCGCGCCCGCGGTCGGTTGCCCCGCCGCGAGTGAGATCACGTCCCCATGGCTGCGCTGGCGCTCCTGCGCCGCGGAAAGCACGTCCATCACATGGAAGGGAGGGACCTCCGCGCGCCGCGCGGGCGGAAGGAACGTCGCGATGTCGACCATGCCTCCCACATTAGGCGGCTCGACCCCGCCCGTGAGAAAGCCGTCTTTCAGTCGCCCACACCGACCCGACGGCCGAGCAGGGCGGCCAGCCGGTCGACCGCGGGCGCGTCGTCGGCGACCGGCTGGGCCGGGTCGAACCGCCCGGCGCGCGGCAGGTCGGCGAGTTGGTGCCGAGCGAAGGCCAGCGCCTGCTCGACCAGATCGCCCGGCAGGTCCACCGGCCGGCCGGTGGCCCGCGCGAGGTCCCAGCCGTGGGTGAGGAGATCGGCTATCCGCAGCTGGATCCGCTCGGCGCCGCTGGCCTCGCCGAGCGGGCCGCGGAACGTCCGGTCCAGGACACCGGGCCGCTCCGCCGCCTTCACCAGCGCCGCACCGGATTCCAGGTACGCCTTGAGCGGATCCTCGCCGAGCGATTCGATACCCGCCTCGGGCGTCGAATCGTCGCTGAGCAGCGCCACGAAGACCCGGTTCGCCCGGACAAGATGCGCGACCAGCGCGCGAATGTCCCATTCGGTGCACGGGGTGGGAGCGGACCACTGATCCTCGCGGACTCCGGCGATGAGCCGGCCGACCGCGTCGAGTGCGCGGTCCAGTTGCTCGATGGAAGGCGCTGGCTGGGACATCCGGTTCCTTTCCTCGTGCTTTCCGTTGCGGGTCTCAATCGTCGGAGCGGACGGCCCTTGCGAACACCGGCTCAGTAGCCCACATAGCTGCCGCCATGGGCCATGGCCTGGAGACCGGGTGTGTTCGCGATGCTGCCGTAGCGACTCATCGTGTAGCGGACGCCCGCGATGATGTTGTCGACCGGGTTGTAGATGTTGTCGTGGCCGGCCAGCTTGTAGGAGTTGAACGTCGAGTCGATGCACTGCATCAGACCCTTCGACGGATGCCCGGCCTGTGCGTTCGAGTCCCACAGGTTGATCGCGTTGGGGTTGCCGCCGGACTCGTGTTCGATGATCGCCCAGATGCTGTTGACGTCGGCGTCGGTCACCGGGATGCCCTGCGCCTGCAACGCCTGGATGGCTTCCTCGATCCACTGCCGCACGTTGCCCGGGGGCTGGGAACTCGGCGGGCCGCCGCTGGGGCCGAGGCCGCCACCGCCACCACCACCTCCACCGCCACCACCGCCGCCTCCATGGGAGTGCAGGCCGCCCGTGCTGTGCGCGGAGGAGGGAGCCGTGCCCAGCGGTGGCACCGAGGAGTAGCCGCCTTCGACGTCCTGCTTCACCAGCGTCATCACGTTGTTGATCTGGTCGTTCCCGCTGCTCAACAAGGTCTGGATGTGCTGGCTCGCACCGGTGGCGATGGCAGAGGTCTGTTGCGCGTTCGCCGCCATGATCTCGGCGGAGGTCGGGCTCGGCAGGACCGCGCCGGCCTTGCCCGCGTGGACCGCGTTCTCCTGCGCTTCGGCGGCGTTCGCCTGGGTCACCGCCTGGCTGTTCGCGGCGTTGATCTGCGACTCGGCCTGCTGCTGGATCGTCTGGACCTGGTTCTTGATGTCGGACAGCGATCCCTGCAGCGTGGTCAGTTCGCGGGACACCTGGTCCAGATGATCGTTGACCTTCTGGCCGGCGTCCGCGATCTTCTTGACGTAGGCGAAGAACGAGTCCGCGGACGGCCCGGACCACGTGCCGCCGCCGAGTGCGGCGGTCGCGTTGCGCAGTGCGACCGTGTGATCGGCGGAATCCTTCGACGCCTGCTCGAACTGGTCCGCGACGTTCTGGATCCCGGCCGGATTCAGGTTTTCCACCTGCTGGGCCTTGGCCGTCACGTCCGCCCACTCCGGTGGCATCCCCGGCGCGGCTACCATGCTCTCCCCTCGCTGTCCGGTCTGTGCGTGATCACCGCGCTAGACCTGCAGGCTTCCGTCCTTGACGGTCAGACTGTCGGCCGCGGCGGCGTCGGTCTGCCGCATCGCGGTCGCCGCCGCGCGCAGCGCGCCACCGGTGGAGAGCATCAACTTGGCCGCCGCGTCGAACTGTTTGTGCATGCCGTCCCGGTAGGTGCCCAGCGCGTTCGCGATTCCGTCGGAGGGCTGCTCCCCGGGCCGCTCGTCGGGATGCTTGATGGCGCCGAACGGGTTCTGTCCGACGATGCCCGTCAGTTTCGCCTTGGCATCCTGGAAATGGTCGTGGATGGTCTCGACCCTCCCGGCCACGTGCTCCAGTGAGTCCGGATCGTTCTCGATCACGCGCAACGCCTCCCCATCTCGCACCCATCTCGCACCCATCTCGCACCCATCTCGCGCCCGTCTCGAACCAGTCGCGAAATCTGACCCATTCCGCATCGGTCAGACGCCGCCTGATCAGGCGTGGTTCCCGGATCTTTCTCAGCCCCGTGGGCGGGCCGCTCACACCTCGTCGAGCAGTTCCCAGATGCGGCCGGCGAGCAGGTGGTTGTCGGCGGGCGCGACCGTCGCCCAGTCCCGTCCGTTCGAGTCACCCAGCTGGAGGAGATACCGCCCGGCGTCGGTGTCGTAGAAGGCGATCACCCGGTTCGCCCGCCGCATCGTGCCGTCCCGGCCCAGCCGCTCGACGCCGAACTGGCCCCGCACACTCATCCCGACCAGCATGCCCGCCAGCTCCTGCGCCGCCCACAGCTCGACGCCGCGGTCGGCGAGCGTGGTGACCAGCGCCTTCGGGTCTCCCTTCGCCCGCTTGTCGGCGGCGCGGAGGACGTCGTGGGGAACGCTCACCGAGTGGCCGACGCCCGCACCCAGCTCCCCGGCCACCGACACCGCCGACTCCGGGAGTGACGTGTCCCGCGCGGGGATCAGCCACACCTCGCCGTTGTCCACGACCGCGAGCAGGGCCTGTCGTCCAGTGCTCACGGCCAGGCTCTTGATCTCCCGGTCCGTCCACACCCAGGTGTCGATGGCGACCTTCGGATTGGCCAGCAGGGTGAGCTGGTCGACCATGCCGTCCGAGGCCCGTGAGCCGCGCGCGAGCCCGCGTTCGGCCAGCGATTCCCAGGCCTGCCCGACGAGTTCACGCCGCTCGGTGTGCGTCCGGCCGGGACTCGGCACGCGCAGCGCCGGATGCGGCTTGGGAAGCCGCTCGGCCTCCCACAGCACCTCGAATTCGAGGGCCGACAGCACGGTGCCCGTCATCGCTCTTCCGGCAGCGGCCGGTCGCCGATGAGGTCCGGCGACACCGAACGCGAATCGGTGAACAGGTCCTTGTCGTCGACGCCGTATCGGCGCACGTGCTCGGCGTCCTCGTCGCCGTCCTGGGTCGCGGCGGGTTCCAGGATGGCGCGGGTGCGTTCCGCGCTCGGCGTCTGCGGTGTCGCCCGGTTCGCCCGCTGGGCTTCCTCTTCCTCCGGGAGCTCTCCGATGTCCAACGGCCGCACGGGTTTTCCGCGTTCGGCCGCGGTGCTCCGGCCGATGCCACGACCGCGCTGCTCGTCCTCACCGCTGACCGCACCGCCCACGGCTCCGGCGCCGATCGCCGTCGCGCTGTCCGCGCCCGCGCCGACCCCGGCGGGTCCGCGTGCCGTGCCGCCTCCCGGGCCCAGGTTCGGGATCGAGGACGGTGCTGGAGTGTTCGCACCGGACAGCTTTCCCGCGCCCATCGACGGTTCGCCCCCACCGGTGCCACCGGTGCCACCGACAGAGCCACCGCCGCCACCGGCACGGGGGAAGCTGCCCGCCGAGCCGCCCCCGAAGGCGCCGCTGCCACCGGCGCCACCGGCGCTACTGCCCGGGACCGGCCTGCCCCAGGCGCTTCCGGCGTTCGAGCCCGGTAGCCCACCGCCGCCGGAGCCATCCGTCACCGGGCCCGGAGTCGGTCCGGAGATGCCGCCGCCGGTGGCATCCCGGCGGGCCACGATCTGCTCGGTGTCCTGGCCGCCGCCGGCCGGTCCACCCGACACGCCGGGACCGGTCGACGGCCCGGTCTGCGGCGGTGCGAAGGAACTCGGCGCGGTGCTCTGCGGCATGGTTCCCGCGGAACCACCCCCCGGGACCGCGATGCCCACCACCGGGGTCGGCGTCTCGGGCGGCGGCGGTGGCGGCGGCGCGCTCGCACCGTGCACGGGCGCGCTCTGGGGCACGGCGGGAAAGACGTCCTTGGCACCCGCCGCGGTGGTCGGTGCGGTGTCGGGCACCGTCGGAACCGTTGGCATGGCGGGCATCGTCGGGGCCGCGGCGAGCGAGCCGGGCGTGGGCGTGCCGCCACCGTCGGCCGGCGGCGCGGTGTTCAGCGTTTGAGGTTCGGGCACCGTCTGCGACGAAGCCAGGTAATCCCCACTGTCGTGGGCGTAGGAGTTGAGCGCGTCGACAGCTTGTGCCCGTGCTTCGGTGTTCGCCTTCACCGCGCTCGCGTGGTCGGTCTCGAAGCCGAACAGGCTGAACACGGTGTCCGCGAAGCTGTAGCCACTGTCGCCCTGCCGCAGCGTCTCCGGGTCCGGCAGCTTGTTCTTGGTCCTGGTGAACGCCTCGCTCTGCGCGAAGATCAGTTGCGCGGCCTGGGTGACGTTGTCGTAGGCCTGGTTGGCGAAGCCGGCCTGCTCGCTCAGCACGGCGCTCGCCTGGCCGCCGGCCTGGCTCTGCCAGGTCACGCCGAGCGCGGAAAGCTGGGTGCGCAGCGCGCCATCGGTGTTGGCCAGCGCGCCGACCACGGACTTGAGCGCCTCCACCGCGTTGCCCATGCTCGCGGTACCGGCGCCGCCGCGGAACTTCTCGACCTCGTCGGCGAGCAGGTTCGAGTCGTAGCCGTCGAAGCGCTGGTCGCGGAGCTTCTCGATGAGTGTCGCGATGTCGTAGTTACTGCTGTCGAACATGGTCATTTCGCGGCTCCTTCGGGGCGCGGCTCAACACGCTGTGATCGCCGGGAGTGCCGGCCCGGCACGGGGAAGGGGCGCGCCGGGAACACACCCGGCCGCTGCCGCGCGCTCACCGCACGGCTCCGGCGGCGAGCGTCTGCACGGCCAGCTTGGCGAGGTTCGTCGACATATCGCAGAGCTGCTGTTGGTTGAACGAGTTGTCGTCCGGTGCCACCTGCGCGCGCAGCGTCTGCCCGCTCGCGACGCCGACCAGCGTTTCGCAGTCCATGATCCCGCCGTCGCTCGGTGCGTAGTCCATCAGCGCCGGGAATCCGGGCACCTCAACGGGTTCGGTGACCATGCTCGCCTTCGTGTGGCCGCCGTCGATCCAGTCCTCGAGATCGGCCGTGGTGATCGTTTCGAGGTAGTAGGTGTAGGTCGGAGGCGCGGCATCGACGTCGAACGCGCAGGTCGGGCCGTCACGCTGGCTGTCCTGCGCGACCGGCCGTGGCGCGCCGTTCTCCCGGAGCCCGTCGAGTTGCTGCGGGGTGAGCAGGGTGCACGGGTTCACGCCCTGGAGCGAGAAATCCCTGGTGCGTGTGGGCAGGTCGGCGGCGGCCGGGGTCGACAACCGATTCGCGCTGGGATCCAGGGTGGGATTCGCAGCGGGATTCCCGGTGGGATTCGGTGCGGGCGGGTCGGCGGATTCGCCTACGGCGCAAGCACACAGCGTGATCGCCGTCAGCGCGACCACCGCCGAACTCATCGCGGTCCGGACCACCGGGCAACCCCGGCGAGCCGCCGGAGCGCTCGCGCGGCGGGCCGCGTCAGGACAACGGTGGTGGACCGTCTCGGGGGTGCGCCGACGGGCCGCGTGCGACACCGCGCTAGCCCAGGTCGACACCACGGTCTCCCAGCGCGGCGGCCCGTTCTTCCTCGCCGGTCTGGTACTGCTGAGCGGCGGTGCGCAGCTGGGTTGCGAGGTCACGCAGGTTCTTGACGTAGTTCTGCACGCGGACCGCGTAAGACCCGTCGCCGCTGGCGATGAGCCGGTTCCACGCGTCCACGGCGGTCGAGCTGACCACGTCGGCGGCCGGGGCGTCGATGCTCAGCTCGACCAGCTTCTGTTGGAGCGTGTCGTCGAGCTCGTCCGCCTGATCGTTGATGATCTTCGCGACCTGCAGGACGTTGCCTGGATCGATGTGGATGTCCGCGACACCCGGCACGGCCGGTACCGCGGTGTTCAGCGCGCCTGCGGTCGAGGTGTTGCCTGGCATGATGCGCACCCCCGGGTACGGACGGTAGCCGACTCGGAATGAAGGCTATCAACGCGCGAGTGAGTTTGGGGCGAAAACTCGCGACCCCGACGGTGTCGACACGGACACAGCACCACCGGGGGCACACGGACCCGGATTCCGGCTCAGCCGACGGTAGTCATTGCGCGGCTCAGCCGACGGTAGCTATTTCGCGGCTCAGCCGACGGTAGTCATTTCGCGGCTCAGCCGACAGTGACCTTCCCGTCCACCGCCCGCAAAGCGATGTCCTTGCGGTGGTGTGCCCCGGGCAGGTGAACCCTCGCCACCCGCGCGTAGGCCTGCTCCCGCGCCGAGGCCAGGTCCGGGCCGACCCCGACCACCGACAGCACCCGGCCGCCGTGCGAGACCACCGCGCCGTCGTCGCGGCGCCGGGTGCCGGCGTGCAGCACGCCGTTGGCATCGGCGCCGCTGATCACATCACCCGCGCGCGGCACACCGGGGTAGCCGTCGGCGGCGATCACGACGGTGACCGCCGCGCCGTCGTGCCACTCCAGCGGCGGGTGCTGCGCGAGCGTCCCGGTGGCCGTGGCGTGCAGCAGCCCGGCCAGCGGAGTCGCCAGTAGCGCGAGCACCACCTGCGTCTCCGGATCGCCGAAGCGGCAGTTGAACTCGATCACCTGCGGGCCTGTCTCGGTCAGCACCAGCCCGGCGTAGAGCAGCCCGACGAACGGGGTCCCGCGCTTCGCGAGTTCGTCCACGACGGGCTGGACGATGGCGGCGACGATGTCGTCGACGAGATCGGGCGGCGCCCACGGCAGCGGCGCGTAGGCGCCCATCCCGCCGGTGTTCGGCCCGGTGTCACCGTCGCCGACGCGTTTGAAGTCCTGCGCGGGCAGCAGCGGTGCCACCGTGCTGCCGTCGACCAGGCAGAACAACGACACTTCGGGACCCGCGAGGTAGGACTCGAGCAGCACCGGATGTCCGCCGTCGAGCAGCGTCATCGCATGTGCGCGGGCGTGGTCCCGGTCGGCGGTCACCACGACCCCCTTGCCCGCGGCGAGGCCGTCGTCCTTGACCACCCAGGTCGGGCCGAACCGGCTCAGCGCCGCGTCCAGCCGTGCGGGATTGTCGACGATCTCGCTGCGCGCGGTGGCGACGTTCGCGGCGGTCATCACGTCCTTGGCGAACGACTTCGATCCCTCGATCCGGGCGGCCGCGGCCGACGGCCCGAAGCACGGGATGCCCGCCGCGCGCACGGCGTCCGCGGCACCGGCGACCAGCGGGACCTCCGGACCGATCACGACGAGGTCGGCCCGCCAGCTCTTCGCCAGCGCGGCGACCGCGGCCGGATCGGCCACGTCCACCCCGACCTGCTCGGCCACCGACGCGGTTCCGGCGTTGCCGGGCGCGCAGGCGAGTGCCGTCACCGCCGGATCGTGGGACGCGGCCAGGACCAAAGCATGCTCACGGGCTCCAGACCCGACAACCAGGACACGCACTCCACGAGCCTAACCGGACCGCTCCGGGCCTCCATTCGGGGCATCGGGGTGCGGCGAAGGAGCTAACGATCTTCGTGGGTGTTCATTCAGGCGTTTCCTCCGTTTTGTGGTTCTTGCGGTGGTTTGTGCGGAGAAGTGTCCGGCGTTCCCCGATGCGGAGGTCGTCGATCATGCGAAAGAACCTGACGGTCCTGGCGGTGGCCGGGCTGGCCCTGCTGGGCGCCGTGCCCGGCATGGCCAGCCCGGTGCCGGGGCCTCGGCCCTCGATCAGGCACACGGTGCCGGCGACGCGGGTGTCATCGTGGTGGGACACCGGGGCGCGCCCGGTTACCGGCCCGAACGCACCCTCGCCTCCTACGAGCTGGCCTTCCGGCAGGGGGTCGATCGGGTCGATGTCGACCTGGTGCCGACCAAGGACGGTCAGCTGGTGGCCCGGCACGAGAACGACATCACCTGCCGATCGGCGGCCGTCTCGCGGACCGCATCGGCGCGCGCCGGGTCGTGCTGCCGGGCCTGGTGGTCATCTTCGCCGGGCTCGCGGTGCTCACCCAGGTGGGCGCGGACACGTCGTACCGGCTGCTGCTGACCGGGTTGTTCGTGGCCGGCCTCGGCATGGGCATGACGATGATGCCGCTGTGCGCCGCCGCCTTGCGGACCCTCACCGAGCGGACGGTCGCCCGGGCGTCGACGGCGGTGAGCATCGTGCAGCAGGGTGCGGGCGCCATCGGTTCGGCCATCGCGTCGATCATCCTGGCCGCCCTGCTCGCCGGGAAGTTCGGTGTACCGGCGAGCGAGGGACTGCTCACCGCGAGCGCGCTGCTGGCGGATCCACGGACCCACCAGGCGGCCGCCATCGCCGCCGCGGATCCGTTCGCCACCACGTTCGTCTGGACCCTGGGGCTGGCGGTGCTCTGCGTGATTCCGGCGTTCTTCCTGCCCCGTCACCAGCCGCTGCCGGCCGAGACCCCGGAACCGGAGAAGACCATTTCTTGATCTACTTCTTGACCCTTCGGCATCGCCGGGCTACTTTCTGCGCACCTTCAATGGATCGTTCGTAGACCTTTTCGCAGGTGGTGGGCGATGGGGGCCGCGCGGCGTCGCGGGCCCCCATCGCCGGCCCGGCGCGAGGAACGGGTGGCTCGTGGACGATGACAGCAAGCGCCTCCATCAACTCGGTTACGCCCAGGAACTCAAACGCACGATGTCGGCGTTCTCCAACTTCGCCGTCTCCTTCACGATCATCTCGGTCCTGTCCGGCTGTCTGACGCTGTACGGGTTCGGGCTCAACACCGGCGGACCCGCGGCGATGATCTGGGGCTGGCCGCTGGTCGGGATCTTCGTCGTGCTGGTCGGGCTGGGCATGGCCGAGGTGTGCTCCAGCTACCCGACCGCGGGCGGCCTTTACTACTGGGCCGCCAAACTCGCCCCCTCGGGTGGCGCCGCCTGGTCGTGGTTCACCGGCTGGTTCAACCTGATCGGCCAGGTCGCGGTGACGGCCGGGATCGACTTCGGGGCGGCGTTGTTCCTCAACGCCTTCCTCGATCTGCAGTTCGGCTTCACCGCGACACCAGCACATACGATCCTGCTGCTGGCCGTCATTCTCCTCGTGCACGGCCTGCTGAACACCTTCGGCGTGCGGCTGGTCGCGGTGCTCAACGACATCAGCGTGTGGTGGCACCTGGCCGGCGTGCTGGTGATCGTCGGCGTGCTGGTGTTCGTGCCGGCGCATCACGAGCCCGCGTCGTTCGTGTTCGGGCATTTCGTGAACAACACCGGGTGGGGCTGGCCGCCCTACGTCTTCGCGCTCGGGCTTCTCGTCGCCCAGTACACGCTGACCGGGTACGACGCGTCGGCGCACATGACCGAGGAGACCAGGAACGCGGCGACGGCGGGCCCGCGCGGGATCGTCAACTCGATCGTGGTGTCGCTGATCGCGGGCTGGGTGCTGCTGATCGGGTTGACCTTCGCGATCCAGGACTACGACGGCGCGGTCGGCTCGGCCACCGGCGTCCCGCCCGCGCAGATCTTCATCGACGCGGCCGGCGCGGCCACCGGCAGGCTCCTGCTGCTGATCGCGATCGGCGCGCAGCTGTTCTGCGGCATGGCTTCGGTCACCGCGAACTCCCGGATGATCTACGCCTTCGCCCGGGACGGCGCGATCCCGGGATCGAAGCTGTGGCACAGCATCAACAAGCGCACCCGGACACCGACGAACTCAGTGTGGTTCGCCGCGGTCGGCGCGTTCATCCTTGCCGTGCCGTACTTGTGGAGCGCGACCGCGTACGCCGCGGTCACCTCGATCGCCACCGTCGGGCTTTACGTGGCGTACGTGATCCCCGTGTTCTTGCGTGTCCTCAAGGGAGCTGCGTTCCAGAAGGGGCCATGGCACCTGGGGCGCTGGGGTCGCCCGATCGGGATCATCGCCACGGTCTGGGTCGTGCTGATCTTCGTCTTGTTCATGCTGCCCCAGTCGTCGCCGGTCAGCGCCAAGACCTTCAACTACACGCCGGTCGCGTTCCTGATCGTGCTCGGGGGCGCCGCGCTGTGGTGGTTCGTCTCCGCGCGCAACTGGTTCACCGGGCCGAAGGTGCAGGGATCGGTCGACGAACTGGCGGCCGTCGAACGGGAACTGCGGGAGGTCTGAGCCGCGGTCGGGACGGCCGGAAATCAGTTCCCGGAAGCGATTTCCCCGAGGAGCTTCCAGGTGCGCCGCTCGTCGGCGGCACCGGTGAGGTCGGTCGCCGTGACGACGACCTCGGTCGCGCCCGCGTCGAAGTATCGTTTCACCTGCGCGGCAACGGTTTCCTCGTCCCCGATCACCGCGAGGTCCGCAGCGCGGGAAGCGCCTTCCAGTTCGATGACCCGCTGGTAGGAGGGCACCTGGTCGTAGAAGGCCAACTGACCGACCGCGACCTCGCGCGCGCTTTCGCGGTCCGCGGTCACGACCGCCGGCACGAACGCGACGATCCGCGGCGCGGGCCGGCCGGCCCGTTCGGCGGCCGCGGTGATGACCGGCGCGATGTGCTCGCCGAGCGTCTTCGGCCCGGCCAGGTAGGGCAGCGCCCCGTCGGCCAGCTCGCCGGTCACCGCCAGTGCCCGCGGACCCACTGCGGCGACCAGCAGGGGCACCACGGGGTCGGCGCCGGGAACCTTCGCCGGGACCGGGGTCGCGGCCGTCAGCAGCTCGCCGTGGAAGTCGGCCGTGCCCGTTTCGAGCAGTGGGCGCAGCGCGAGCAGGAATTCCCGCAACAAGGCGACCGGCCGCTCGTGGGAAATGCCGAAGGCACCCTCGACCAGGAACTTGGCGCCGAGGGCGAGCCCGAGGCTGTAGCGGCCGTGCGTGGCGGCCTGCGCGGTCTGCGCGAGAGCGGAGATCACCAGCGGGTGCCGGCCGAAGACCGGGATCGCCGAGGTGCCCACCCGCAGCCCGGGCACCTCCCGGCCGACGACGGCCGCCAGCAGGGGCGAGTCGTAGTCCAGCCGCTGGCCGAACCAGGCGGAGCGCAGGCCCGCTTCGGCCGCCTCCCTGGCCCGGGCGACCATGGCGTCGACGTAGTTGGTGGCATCAGTCGCGGTAAGTGCTACCCCGATGTTCATGTGCCTTGCCAACTACTCACCGGCGGGGTGGATTCCCCTTCCACTTGCTGGGACGGGCACCGCTCAGGCGAACCGGTGCCGCACGATCGTCTGGTCGCGGCCGGGTCCGACGCCGATCGCGGAGACCCGCGCACCCGACAGCTCCTCCAAGCGCTCGACGTAGGCCCGCGCGTTGGGCGGCAGCTCCTCGTAGGTCCGGCATTCGGAGATGTCCTCCCACCAGCCGGGCAGCTCCTCGTAGATCGGGATCGCGTGGTGCACGTCGGTCTGCGTCATCGGCATGTCCTCGGTGCGGAAGCCGTCCACCTCGTAGGCGACGCAGACCGGCACCTTCTCCAGCCCGGAGAGCACGTCGAGCTTGGTCAGGAAGTAGTCCGTGATCCCGTTGACCCGCGCCGCGTAGCGCGCGATCACCGCGTCGAACCAGCCGGTGCGCCGCGACCGCCCGGTGGTGACCCCGAACTCGCCGCCGACCTTGCGCAGGTGCTCGCCCATTTCGTCGTGCAACTCGCTGGGGAACGGGCCGGAGCCCACGCGCGTGGTGTACGCCTTGAGGATGCCGAGCACGGTGGTGATCCGCCCCGGCCCGATGCCCGAGCCCGCGCTGGCCCCGCCCGAGGTCGGGTTGGACGAGGTCACGAACGGGTAAGTGCCGTGGTCGACGTCGAGCAGGGTGCCCTGAGAGCCCTCCAGCAGCACGGTTTCGCCGCGCTCCAGCGCCTTGTTGAGCTGAAGCCGGGTGTCGGCGATCCGGTGCGCGAACTTCTCGCCCGCGGCCAGCACCTCGTCGGCGACCTGGTCGGCCTCGAGTGCTTTGCGGTTGTACACCTTGACCAGGATCTGGTTCTTGACCTCCAGCGCGGCCTCGACCTTCTGCCGGAAGATCTTCTCGTCCAGCAGGTCCTGCACGCGCACCCCGACCCGCGCCACCTTGTCCTGGTAGCACGGCCCGATGCCGCGCCCGGTGGTGCCGATCTTGCGGCTGCCCAGGTACCGCTCGGTGACCTTGTCGATGGCCACGTGGTACGGCATGATCAGGTGCGCGTCCGCCGAGATCAGCAGTCTGCTGGTGTCCACATCGCGCTTCTCGAGCCCGTCGAGCTCGTCCAACAGCACGCCCGGATCGACCACCACCCCGTTGCCGATCACGTTGGTGACGCCCGGTGTGAGAATCCCGGACGGGATCAGGTGGAGGGCGAAGTTCTCCCCGGTGGGCAGGACCACGGTGTGACCCGCGTTGTTGCCACCCTGATAGCGGACGACCCACTGGACGCGGTCGCCGAGCAGGTCGGTGGCCTTGCCCTTGCCTTCGTCACCCCACTGGGCCCCGATGAGCACGATGGCCGGCATGTGAAACTCCAG
>DASSAD010000306.1:0-5825 GCA_035685725.1 Amycolatopsis sp.
GGAGCCGACCACCGGCGCGGTGTCAGACATCGAGCAGGCCACCAAGATCGCACGCGCGATGGTCACCGAATTCGGGATGAGCTCCAAACTCGGTGCGGTCAAATACGGTTCGGAACATGGCGACCCGTTCCTGGGCCGCACTATGGGAACGCAGGCGGACTACTCGCACGAGGTCGCTCGCGACATCGACGACGAGATCCGCAAGCTGATCGAGGCCGCGCACACCGAGGCGTGGGAAATCCTCACCGAATACCGCGACATCCTCGACATCCTCGCGGGCGAGCTGCTGGAAAAGGAAACCCTGCACCGGGCCGAATTGGAAGGCATCTTCTCGGGCGTCGAAAAGCGGCCGCGACTCACCATGTTCGACGATTTCGGTGGCCGCATCCCGTCGGACAAGCCGCCGATCAAGACGCCCGGCGAGCTGGCCATCGAGCGCGGCGACCCGTGGCCGCCACCCACCCCCGAGCCGGCCTTCAAGGCGGCGATCGCACGGGCCAGCGAAGCGGCCGCGGCCGCACGGCTGGAGGCCGACAGAAACGCCAACGGCGGCAACGGTTCTCATGGAAGCCAGGGAGCCCCGCCCGGACAGGGCGAGCAGCACGGCCCCACCCAGCCCGACTACGGCGCGCCGGCCGGTTGGCGTGCGCCGGGATGGCCGCCGCCGGAGCAGCCGCACCAGCCGCAGCAACCGCAGCAGCAACCGAACTATTGGCATCCGCCGGCACAGCCTGGGCAGCAGCCCTATTGGCAGCAACCGGCGCGCAGCTACCCCGGGCCGCAGACGCATCCCGGCCAGCAGGGCCACGCGGGCAACCAGCAGGGGTACCCGGGCCAGCCGGGCGGACCGGGTCGTTCTGGTCGGCCGGGTCAGGTACAGCCGCCGTACCCGCCGTATCCGCCGTATCCCCCGCCGGGCCAGCCCGCCCCGGAGGGTGGCTCGCCGGACCGGCAGGATGACGACGTAAGCCGGTCCAATCCGCCGGCCCACGGCTGAGCAAACGGAGGATTCGATGGCACTGCCGGACATCGCGATGCGCCAGATGCGGGTATTCGACCAGGAGCGTGCCGAGGCCGCCGTCCGCGAGTTGCTGTACGCGATCGGCGAAGACCCGGACCGGAACGGCCTGCGGGAAACTCCGGCCCGCGTCGCCCGCGCCTACCAGGAGATGTTCGCCGGGCTCTACACCGACCCCGACAGCGTGTTGAACACCATGTTCGACGAGCAACACGACGAGCTGGTGCTGGTCAAGGAAATCCCGCTGTACTCCACGTGTGAACACCACCTGGTGTCGTTCCACGGGGTGGCCCACGTCGGCTATATCCCGGGCGACGACGGCAGGGTCACCGGCCTGTCGAAGATCGCGCGGCTGGTCGACCTGTACGCGAAGCGACCCCAGGTGCAGGAGCGGCTCACCAGTCAGATCGCCGACGCACTGATGAAAAAGCTCAATCCGCGTGGGGTGATCGTCGTGGTCGAGGCCGAGCACCTGTGCATGGCGATGCGCGGTGTCCGCAAGCCCGGAGCTACCACGACGACCTCGGCGGTGCGCGGTCTGTTCAAAACCAACGCCGCTTCTCGAGCCGAAGCGCTCGACCTCATCCTGCGTAAGTGAGCCTGGCGCCTGTGCAGGTAATGGGAGTTCTGAACGTCACTGACGATTCGTTCTCCGACGGCGGTCGCTATCTCGACCCCGACAAAGCCGTGACACGGGGACTGGCGCTGGTCGCCGACGGCGCCGGCATCGTCGATGTCGGAGGGGAGTCGACGCGGCCCGGGGCCACCCGCATCGACTCCCGTGTTGAGACGTCACGTGTCATCCCTGTCGTGAAAGAACTTTCGTCACAAGGCATTACGGTGAGTATCGACACCATGCACGCCGATGTCGCCCGGGCGGCGCTGTGCAGCGGCGCGCGGATCGTCAACGACGTGTCCGGCGGCCGGGCCGATCCCGCCATGGCGCCGCTGCTGGCCGAGGCGAAAGTGCCCTGGGTGCTGATGCATTGGCGATCAGTCTCGCTCGAGCGCCCGCACGCTGCCCCGGACTACCGTGACGTCGTCGCCGAAGTGCGCGCCGAACTGCTCGGCAGCGTCGACGCCGCGGTGTCCGCCGGCGTCGACCCCGCCCAGCTGATGATCGATCCCGGGCTGGGATTCGCCAAGACGGGACAACACAATTGGGCTCTGCTGCACGCCTTGCCGCAATTGGTCGCCACCGGAATTCCGGTACTGCTGGGCGCATCGCGCAAACGGTTTCTCGGTACCTTGTTAGCCGGGCCCGACGGTTCGCCGCGACCGCCCGATGGGCGCGAAACGGCGACCGCGGTGATTTCCGCGCTGGCCGCGATGCACGGGGCCTGGGGGGTGCGGGTGCACGATGTGCGCGCCACGGTCGATGCGCTCAAGGTCGTGGCGGCGTGGAACGACGAGACGCACACTGAGCTGGCTGGAGACGATGGCTGATCGAATCGAGTTGCGCGGGTTGAAGGTTCGCGGACAACACGGAGTTTTTGACTACGAACGCGCGAACGGGCAGGACTTCGTCGTCGACATCACGGTGTGGATCGACCTGGCCCGTGCCGGCGCCACCGATGACCTCGCCGACACCTACGACTACGCCGCGCTGGCTCAGCTGGCGGCCGCTGTCGTGGCGGGCCCCGCGCGCAACCTGATCGAAACCGTCGGGGCCCAGATCGCCGACCAGGTGATGGACGACGAACGCGTGCACGCCGTCGAGGTGGCGGTGCATAAACCGCAGGCCCCGATCCCGCAACAGTTCGCGGACGTCGCGGTGGTGGTGCGGCGGTCGCGACGCGGCGGGCGCGGTTCGGTGGTTCCGGCATGACCCGCGCTGAGGCCGGGATCGCGGAGGGGCGCCGATGACTCGCGTTGTGTTGTCCGTCGGCTCGAACCTGGGTGACCGGCTGGCGCGGCTGCAGTCGGTCGTCGACGGGCTGGGCGAGGCGGTTCGCGCCGTGTCACCGGTGTACGAGACCGACCCGTGGGGCCGGGTGGATCAGGCCCCGTTTTTGAACGCGGTGCTGATCGCCGACGACCCGGTCTGCGACGGGCAGGGCTGGCTGGCCCGGGCGCAGGAGTTCGAGCGGGCGGCGGGCCGGGTCCGCGGCGAGCGCTGGGGCCCGCGCACGCTCGACGTCGATCTGATTGCTTGTTACGAAGCCAGCCACGGGCAAACGGAGGTGACCTCCCGGGAGAACAACCTGACCCTGCCGCATCCGCTGGCCCATCTACGGGCCTTCGTGTTGATCCCGTGGCTGGCCGTCGACCCGGACGCGCGACTGACGGTGGCCGACGGGCCGCAGCCGGTCGCCGGCCTGCTCGCCCAGCTGGAAGAGGTCGACCGCGAGGGTGTCCGGCCGACCAGCCTGACGCTGAGACTGAACGGATCGAACGGAACAGCCCCAGCCGATCGGGGGCCCGGGGCCTGATGGGACCCACCCGCAAGCGTGACCTGGCGGCCGCGGTGGTCGGCGCGGCCGTGGTGGGTTACCTGCTGGTCAACGGCCTGTACCGGTGGTTTCCGCCGATCACGGTGTGGACCGGGCTGTCGCTGCTGGCGGTGGCGATCGCCGAGGCGCTGTGGGCGCGCTACGTGCGCGCCAAGATCAGCGACGGCGAGATCGGGCCCGGTCCCGGCTGGCTGCATCCGCTCGCGGTGGCACGCGGCCTGATGGTCGCCAAGGCGTCGGCCTGGGTGGGGGCGTTGACGCTGGGCTGGTGGGTCGGGGTGCTGGTGTACTTCCTGCCGCGGCACTCCTGGCTGCGGGCCGCCGCCGAGGACACCTCCGGAACGGTGGTGGCGGCCATCAGCGCGCTGGCGTTGGTGGTTGCTGCGCTGTGGCTGCAACATTGCTGCAAGTCCCCCCACGATCCGACCGAGCATGGCGAGGGCGCGGAGACTTAGCCCGGGATCACATCGCGCATCAACCCACGTGAGAATCGCCGGAGTCGGGCGACACGCGGATTGACCTCGCGCAGGTACAGTCAGGCCATGACCGTTCTGTCCCGCGGCGCCCGGGTTCGGCGCGGCGGCCGCAGGCCGGGGTGGGTGCTCTTGACCGCGTTGCTGGTCCTCGCGATAGGTGCCAGTTCCGCATTGGTTTTCACCGATCGGGTGGAACTCCTCAAGCTCGCTGTGATCCTGGCGCTGTGGGCCGCAGTCGCCGGCGCCTTCGTTTCCGTGCTCTATCGCCGCCAAAGCGATGCCGACCAGGCCCGCGTCCGCGACCTCAAGCTGGTGTACGACCTCCAGCTCGACCGGGAGATTTCTGCCCGGCGGGAATACGAACTGACCGTGGAGTCCCAGCTGCGTCGCGAGCTGGCCTCCGAGCTGCGCGCCCAGGCCGCCGATGATCTGGCCGAGCTGCGCACGGAACTGAGCGCGTTGCGCACCAGCCTGGAAATTCTGTTCGACACCGACCTCGCGCACCGCCCGGCCCTCGGAACGGTCGAGACGGAGCCGCAACCGGAGCGCGCCTACAGCGAGTGGGGCCGCAACGGCGAGGGCCCCCGCGACAACCCCGTCGATTGGGTGTCCAGCGACCGGGTCACCTCGGTGCCCCAGGGCAACCCGCACGGCCGCGCCGACGAGACGGCCATCATCGACGTGCCCGAAGAACCCCTGCTGCCGCCCCGGCAGGCGCCGCCACCCCGGCCGGAGCGGCCTCGCTACCAGTACGAACCGGCCCCTGAACCCGTCTACACCACGCCGCCGGAGCCCGTCTACACCGCGCCGCCGGAGCCCGCGTACACCGCACCGCCGGAGCCGCGGTTCGAGCCTCGTCACCAACCGCCACCGCCGCCGGAACCCGAACCGCAGCCCGCGTCACGGCCGGAACCGGAACCGCAGGCGGAACGGCAGCGCCAGGATTGGCAGCCGGTGACCGCCGACGGGCTGTGGTCACCGCCCGGGGCACCGGGCAGCAACTGGGCCGGCGCCGACTCCCCCGGGGAATCGGCGGGCGGACGGCGGCGCGCGCGGCATTCGGGCCTCGACGAAACCCGCGACGAAACCCGCGACGAATCCCGGGACGCCTTGCCGGTCGAGCCGGTGCCCCCACCGCCCCCCTACACCGAGTCCGGTCGCCGCGCACGGTCACGCCACTCGTCGGAGTACCGCGACTACGGTGTGCGCAATTTCGCTCCCGGGAGCGAACCGCAGGCCGCGGCACCGCCCCCGCCGCCCCCGCCGCACCGGGGGCCGCCCGCCGGCGCACCCCCGCCACCGCGCCTGGCGTCGCCGTCGGCGCCGGGGCACGCGCCACGGCATGGCGGGGAACCGCAGCCAGAGGAAGCTGAAGGCGCGGGCGAAACGACCTCAACGGGCGGTCAGTCCGTAGCCGATCTGCTGGCCCGCCTGCAGGTGCAGCCCTCGGAAGGCGGCCGGCGGCGTCGGCGCGAAGGCTGAGCTGGGAGCTTCCTCACATTGGGAACCGCCTGGTGATCGACTAGAGTCTTGGTGACCGAACGGTACCCACCCGGTGGGACCGGAACGAAACAAGAAATCTGTGAGGTCGTCTGCGATGGTGCAGTTCGACGGTCTGCGCCCGGCCAGGCTCAAGGTGGGAATCATCTCGGCCGGCCGGGTCGGCACCGCGCTCGGTGTCGCGCTGGAGCGCGCGGACCACGTCGTGGTGGCGTGCAGCGCCATCTCCCATGGGTCGCGGCAGCGGGCCCGACGCCGGCTGCCCGACACCCCGGTCGCGACGCCCCCGGACGTCGCCGCCGGCGCCGAACTGTTGCTGCTCGCGGTTCCCGACAGCGAACTCGCCGGCCTGGTGTCCGGGCTGGCCGCGACGTCGGC
>DASSAD010000307.1:0-2312 GCA_035685725.1 Amycolatopsis sp.
GGATGACGTCTCCAGCGCGTTCTTGCGGCGCTGTGTCTCCTTGTGCTGACGCGCGGCGACGCGGGTACGCGCGGCGCCGACCACCTTGTCGATGACGGTGCGGGCCGCCTGCTTGTTCGCGCCACGCGTCGAGGTGAGGAAGGTCTTGAGCTCACGCGTGACGATGTTGCTCACGATGCGTGTCGCGGCGGAGGTGCCGAGGACCTCCTTGGTCTGCCCCTCGAACTGCGGCTCCGCAAGGCGGACGGTGACGACCGCGGTCAGGCCCTCGAGGACGTCGTCCTTGATGAGCGCCTCGTCGTTGGCCTTGAGGGCCTTGGTCGCCTTCGCCACATCGGTGAAGGTCTTCACCAGCGCCCGCTCGAAACCCTGGACGTGCGTGCCGCCCTTGGGCGTGGCAATGATGTTCACGAAGGAGCGGAGGGTCGTGTCGTAGCCCGTGCCCCACCGCAGCGCGATGTCGACGCCCAGCTCACGGGTGACTTCGGTGGCGGTCATGTGGCCCTGGTCGTCGAGCACCGGGACGGTCTCGGTGAACGTCTCGGACCCGGAGAGCCGCAGCGTGTCCATGACGGGCTGGTCCGGCTGGAGGAACTCGCAGAACGCGCTGATGCCGCCGTCGAAGTGGAACGTCTCCTCGGCGGCGCCGGCCGCCTCACTCGCAACCTTGCGCTGGTCGCTGACGCGGATCGTCAGGCCCGGGACCAGAAAGGCGGTCTGCCGCGCGCGGTTGTGCAGTTCGTCACGTGAGATCTTCGCCTCGGGCAGGAAGATCTGGCGGTCCGGCCAGAAGCGCACGCGCGTCCCGGTGACCCGTTTCGCGACGCGGCGGACCTTGGTGACTCCCGAGCCCTTCGTGAACTTCGCCTTCGGCCCGTCCCCGGCGAAGGTGCCGGGGTTCCCCCGTTGGAAGCTGATCGCGTGGGTCGACCCGTCGCGGTCGACCTCCACGTCCAGTCGCTCGGACAGCGCGTTCACCACGGACGCGCCGACCCCGTGGAGCCCGCCGCTGGCGGCGTAGGAACCGCCGCCGAACTTGCCCCCCGCGTGCAGCTTGGTCATGACGACCTCGACGCCGGAGAGGCCCGTCTTGGGCTCCTTGTCGACGGGAATGCCCCGGCCGTCGTCCCGCACCTCGACAGAGCCGTCGGCGTGAAGCAGCACGTCAATGGCGGTGCAGTGCCCGCCGAGCGCCTCGTCCACCGCGTTGTCGATGATCTCCCACAGGCAGTGCACCAGGCCGCGGGAGTCCGTCGACCCGATGTACATGCCGGGACGCTTGCGGACGGCCTCCAGACCCTCCAGAACGAGCAGGTGGCGGGCGGTGTAGCCGGAATCCGGGGCCCCGGAAAGGGCGGTCGTCTGGGCTGTCACACGGTCTCCGAGGCGCTCACACGTAGAGGTTATCCGCGCGCACCGACGGGGAATTTCGCGGCGCGCCGCCGACTTCTGGCGATCGTCCGTCCGGCCGATGCCAACCCGCCGAACGGGTTGTTTCCAGCCTCCCTGGATACCGGAGGAACCGGACACGCCCGTGGACCAGTCCAAGCGCACGTCCTGCACGAATGTTCTCAGGCAAGATCGTGGGACGGCATTTGCAGGGCCACAGGTGCCTACAGTGGGCGTTCTGTGATTCACGACATGCGTGATCGGAAAGAACCGAGGGGTAACGTCAAAGGACGGGAACCAAACGTCCGAAGGGATTGTTAGCCCGGGTACTACCGATCGAGAGGGGCGACCGTGACCGCACTACTTGCCACGACCACCTCGCTGACGGCTGCCGACCGCTGCGACCGCTGCGGCGCGCAGGCTTACGTCCGCGTGGTGCTCTCCGGGGGCACCGATCTGCTCTTCTGCGCCCACCACGGCCGCCAGTACGAGCTGAAGCTGCGCGAGATCGCGTCGGAGTTCCACGACGAGACCGAGCGACTCTCCAGCAGCTCGGCCGGGCCGGCCGACGACGAGCGGTAAACCGCCACAGACGCTGCGCAAGCGGCGAACACCGTCCGGTGTTCGCCGCTTTTGCGTTCCCGGGCGGCCCCGGGTGGTCAAGTGCGGCCGGCGCGGGGCCGATGATTCGCTGACTCCCCGACACCAGGAGACCTGATGAAGGCTGCCCCGAAGGCCCTCGCGACCGCGCTGGCGGCGTTCACCGCCTTCGGCACGCTCGCCGTGTCCGCCGCTCCCGCCTCCGCCGTGAGGACCAAGGACTGCGGCAGGAGCGCGGCCATCGCCCTGGAGGCAGTGGCCCTGACCAAGGCGGGCCAGCTGTTGTGCGTGGACGTCGCCCACCCCGGCACCGCGCGCCTGCT
>DASSAD010000308.1:0-18840 GCA_035685725.1 Amycolatopsis sp.
ATCGCCCAACCGCGTCCCCGTTCCGTGCGCCTCCACCACATCCACCTCGGCCGCGCTCAACCCGGCGTCGCGGAGAGCGCCGGCGATGACGCGTTGCTGGGCGGGGCCACTGGGCGCGGTGAGACCGTTCGATGCCCCGTCGGAGTTGAGGGCGGACCCGCGCACCACGGCGAGCACCGGATGGCCGTTGCGGTGTGCGTCGGACAGGCGCTCGACGACGAGCAGGCCGACGCCCTCCGACCAGCCGGTGCCGTCCGCGCGGTCGCCGAACGCGCGACACCGGCCGTCGGGCGAAAGCGCGCGCTGCCGGGAAAAGTCGACGAACACCTGCGGGGACGCCATCACGGCCGCCGCACCGGCCAGCGCGAGGTCGCATTCGCCGCGACGCACCGCCTGCACCGCGAGGTGCAGTGCGACGAGCGAGGACGAACACGCGGTGTCCACGGTGACCGCGGGCCCCTCCAAACCCAGCACGTAGGCGATCCGTCCAGAAGCGACACTGCCGGCGACGGCGGTGCCGAGATAGCCGGCGAGTTCGTCGGATACCTCGGCGAGGTGTTCGGCGTAGTCGTGGTGCATCAGGCCCGCGAACACTCCGGTCCGGCTGCCGCGCAACGACACCGGGTCGATCCCCGCGCGTTCCAGCGCCTCCCAGGCGACTTCGAGCAGCAACCGCTGTTGCGGGTCCATGACCAGCGCCTCGCCTGGCGCGATGCCGAAGAACGCGGGGTCGAACGCGTCGACCTCGTCGAGGAAACCGCCGGAGCGGGTGTAGCAGGTGCCGGGCACGTCCGGATCCGGGTCGAACAACCGGGCCAGGTCCCAGCCGCGGTCCTCGGGGAACGACGTGATCGCCTCGCCACCGGCGACGACGAGCCGCCACAGGTCCTCGGGCGAGGCGATCCCGCCCGGGTACCGGCAGCCCATGCCGACGATCGCGATCGCGTCCTCGCCGGGAGCGCGTTCGTCGGTCAAGTCGGATAAGTCGGTCCAGTCCGTGACCTCGGCGGCAACCGGGGTGCCGAGCAGCGCGCCCCGCAGGTGCCGCGCGACCGCGCCCGGCGTCGGCTGGTCGAACGCGATGGTGGCGGACAGCGGGAGACCGGTCAGCTCGGCGAGCCGGTTGCGCAGCCGCACGGCGGTACTGGAGGTCAGACCCAGATCGGTGAAGGCGCGGTCCACTTCGACCAGGTCCGGCGTCGCGCTGCCCAGGATCTCCGCGGTCGCGGCACGAACCAGGTGCAGCAGGCCGGTTTCCTGCTCGGCGGCGGTCAGCGCGGCGAATCGCGCGATCAGTTCGGCGCGAACGGAGGCGTCGCCTGCCACCCAGCGTACGGCGTCGTCCATGCCGCGCAGCAGTGCCGTGACGAGCGGGTGGTGCGGGCTGGGACCCGGTGCGAACAAATCGGTGGTGCCTGCGACCGCGGTGTCGACGAAACCGAGGACTTCCCGCACCGGCACGGATTCCGCTACCGCGAGGACGCTCGCGGCCCGGCCGGCCGCGCGATGTCGACGCACCACGTCGCCGGTCCGTTCCTGCGCCGCGTCCGCGCCGAGCACCGCATCCAACGACGACAGCGCAAGCAACACCGGCAGTTCGGGGCCGCCGGCAGCCGCGTAGAGCGCGGGCAGATCTTCCCCGCCGGCATGCACGAGCGCCGCGACCGGGCCGATCGACTCGTCCCCGATTGCGGGCGTCCTGGTCACCTCGGCGCCGAGCGCGGTGAGCTCCGCGACGCAGTCGGGCGAGTCCGGACCGACCAGCAGGAACCGGTGGGCGCCGTAGCCGCTCGCCAGGTGCGCGGCTACGGCCGCACCGAGCTCACGCTCCGCCCCGGTGACCACGACAAGACCGTCGAGTCGCCCGGGGTCGCCGGTCGAAGCGGCGGCCGGCACCCAGCGCGGCGCGAGCACCGCGCCGTCCCGGACCACGAGCCGGGGCTCACCCGCGCCGGCCAGTCGCGCGAAGTCGGCCGGGACATCGCCGTCGACGAGAACAAGGGTGTCGGGGTGCTCGAACTGCACCGCCCGCAGCCGGGCTCCAGCGGGGACGACGAGACGGGCGCCGTCGGCGAGCAGTGCCCGCACCCGGTCCGGGTCCGGGTCGGGGAGCGCGGTCCAGTCGGCACCCGGCTCGATGATCGTGGCGGGAACCAGGTCGGCGCGGAACAGGGCCTCGTGGCGGCCGGTGCTCGTGGCGAGCAACCTGCGCGGCAGGTCGATCAGGCGCCGGCGCACGATCTTGCCGGACGGCGTCCTCGGCACCTCGGCGATGGTGTGCAGTTCGGCCGGGACCTTGTAGGAGGCGAGGGCCTCGCGGCACGCGGCGAACAACCGCCCGGGATCGACGCCGTCCGGACCGGGCACGACGAGAGCGATCGGCACCTGGCCGAGCACTTCGTGCGCGGCACCCGTGACAGCCGCGTCGCGTACGCCGGGCACGTGCAACAGCACGTCCTCGATTTCGCCGGGGTGGATGTTCTGGCCGCCGCGAATGATGAGTTCCTTGATCCGGCCGGTGATCGTGAGGTTGCCGGACTCGATGCTCCGCGCGAGATCGCCGGTGCGGTGCCAGCCACCCTCCGGACCGATCGCGGCGCGGGTGGCCCGGTCGTAATAGCCGAGCATCACGTTCGGCCCGGACACCCAGACCTCGCCCTCCTCGCCCACCGGCGCCTCGGCGCCGGTTTCCGGATCGACGAGCCGCACCGCCAGGCCGGGCAGGACCGGCCCACAGGAGCCGGGCACGCGTTCGGAGTCCGGCCACACCGTGGTGATCGGGCCGCACGTCTCGGTGGTGCCGTAGCTGTCGATCAGGTCGACGCCGAACGCCTCGCGCACGTCGGCACGCAACGCCTCGGAGGCGACCGAGCCCGCGGTCAGGCACATCCGCAGCCGCGTCCGCACCGGACCGTGCGCACGCGCGGCGCGCACGAGCTGGTGGTACATGGCGGGCACGGCGGCCAGGTAACTGAACGGCTGCTCGCGCAACAGCTCCAGTGCCTCGCCCGCGGCGAAACCGGTCATGATGTGCGCGCTGGCTCCGACCGCGACGACGCCGAGCACGCCGAGGTGGTGGCCGAGACAGTGCGCGAGCGGCAACGGCCAGAGCAGGTGATCCTGTTCGCTCAGGCCGAGAATGGGCGCGTAACACGCGGCGATCGTCCACAGTGAATTGCGTGTCGTGGACAGCACGCCCTTGGGGGTGCCGGTGGTGCCCGAGGTGTAGAGCATGAACGCGGGATCGTCCAGGCCGAGGTCGTCGCGGGCGGGCACGCCCGGTTCGGTGCCGGCGAGCGTGGCGAACGACACCACCGGCGCGGGCTCGCCCTCCAGCGACAGTGAGCCGGTGACCGAGCCGGTGACGATGACGATGAGGTCGGGAAAACGTGGCAGCAGACGCGAAATCACCGCCAACCGGGCCGGGTCGGTGATGACGAGCCGGACCTCGCCGTCACCGAGCACGTACTCGATCTCGGCGGCGCCGGCGCGCGCGTTGACCGGGACGCCGATGCCGCTCGCGCGCGCGATCGCCAGGTAGCTCTCCACCATGTCGACGCCGTTGTCCAGCCAGATCGCGGCCCGATCGCCCCTGGCGAGACCGAGCGCGGCGAAGTGTCCGGCGAGCCGTCCGGTCCGCACGGCCAGGGTCGCGTGGTCGACAGCGCGGCCCGCGTCGGAGAAGGCGAGCTTGGCGCCGAGACGCTCCGCGTTGGCGCGCACCAGATCCGGCAGCGGCCGGAGCAGGTCGGTGCGCAACAGGTCGTCAGAACACACGGTCGATCAACTCCGCCGCTTGGTCGAAAGTCATTCGGGGATCGCACAGTGAGGTGTAGTTGCCGGCGAGGTCGGCCTCCCCGCGCACAACGCCGCCTACGCACTCGGTCACCTCGTAGGCGGCGGTCTCCAGGTGCAGGCCGCCGAAGTGCACCCGATGGTCGTCGAGGACCTTGGCGAACCCGGTCGCCTCGGCGACGAGGTCGTCCAGATAGCGGGTCTTCACGCCGGAGGGCAGCCGGACCGTGTTGCCGTGCATGGGATCGCTCATCCAGATGACCGGGTGGCCGGCGGCGCGCACGGCGGCCACGATCGGCGGCAGCGCGGTGTCGATCACGGTGTGCCCCATGCGCACGATGAGGGTTAGTCGGCCCGGTTGCCGGTTCGGGTCTAGCACCGCGCACAGGCGCAGCACGCTCTCCGGCGTCGCCCTCGGCCCGATCTTCGCCGCTACCGGGTTGACCACCAGGCTCAACAGCGCGACCTGGGCCTCATCCGGGTCGCCGGTGCGTTCGCCGATCCACGGGAAGTGCGTCGAGGACAGGAACCGGTCACCGGTGGCGGGATCGGTGCGCACCAGCGAACCGATGTAGTCCATGACGAGCGCGTCATGGCTCGACCATGGCCCGAACCGGACGATCCCGCCCGGTCGAGCCCGATGCGCGCGCAGCGCGGCCTGCACCTCGTCGCTGAAGTGGTAGGCCCACACCATGCGTCGCGGATCGTGCCGGCGAGCCTCGGCCGACCCCGCCTCCGCGTTGATCAGGTGACCGCGGAAGGCGGGCAGCGCCACGCCGTCCACGGTCTCGAACTCGTCCGAACGCGGTTTCGCGTACTGGCCGCCGAGACGCCCGACCGCGACGACCGGCCCTTCGGTGCGCGCGCCGAACCGGTCGGCGAGCCGGTCGAGTGCGGTGATGCGCAGCGCGGTCTGGTCCGGGGTGCTCTCGTAGAAGCTCTCCGCGCAGTCGCCCAGTTGCAGCACGCGCGCCGACCCCCCGGCGACCTCGGCAAGCTGTCCGCGCAGGTCCGCGATCTCCTCGGGACCGACCAGCGGTTCCGCCGCCGACAACCAGTCCATGACGCGCGGGTGCGCGGGGTTGGCGCGCCAGTCGGGCTGTTGCGCCGCCGGCAGCGCCTCCCAGGGGCGCGCGCCGGTCGCCTCCTCCCGCGCGACGATGCCCTCGACCTCGACGAGCAGGTCGGATCGGCAGATGTCGGCATTGAGGAACACCACGTCCGCGGACTCCGCGAACTCCTCCCGGCAGATCCGCTGCACCTTGTCGATGTCCGCACGGCGGCGCACGTACACCTTGATGTTGTCCAGGTCCTTGAGCGTGTTGCCGGGCTCGATGTCGTACCCGGAAAGGTTGGCCGCGCCGACGACGTGCGCGATGTTCGCGAGCGCGAGCCGGCACTGCTGTTCGACGTCGCCGAGGTGCATGGTGCGGTGGCCGAGGATGCCGGCGGTGCCGGACACGTAGAACTGTTCGGCGCCGCCGTCCGGGCGAAGGTAGGTCACACGAGCGAAGTTCGGCGACTTCGGGCTGTAGCGGTTCGGGTAGTAGTACGGCGAAACCTGGCGCGGGTTGTCGATGTTGACCTGCGTTGCGCCGCGCGCGGCGAGGAAGTAGATCACGATGCCGCCGCCGTGCGAGCCGATCGCCGTCGCGGCCGGCATGTCGCCGGTGATCCCGTACCGTTCCAGCACCCGCGCACGGCCGATGCAGAACTCCCGGTACACCTCCAACCCGCTCGGGTTCGTCTGGTTGAGCCGGCTGATGTAGTGCCAGATGCGAAAGATCCCGCGGTACCCGAGGTCCTCGACGAGCGCGAGCGCGGCGGTGTAGACGGCCTCGGTCGCGTCGACGTACTCGGCGCTTTCCGGGATATGCGCCGCGCAGAACAGGAACTCGCCGTCCTCCGCGTAGACCAATGATCCGCGGCTGCCGGCCGTCACCGGCCGCTCCGAGGTCCACACCTCGGCGAACGCCTCCTCGGCCGAGCCGGTGATGTGCACCGACGCCGACGGGTGACCGTCGTCGATGGTCGGTGCCAGGCAGTCGGTGGTGAAATTCACGACGCCGAGGATGTGCCGCCCCGGCGTGACGCGGTTGGCGTCCTTGATCTCCCGGAACACCGACACGGGCGCGTGCGTGCTGGTCATTGACTTACCCCCAGTTGCCCCAATTGCGCTTGGTACCGGACGGCCGGTTCGGGTGCTCATCGGTCGCCGCCGCCGAGCGCGAGCCGGATCAGGTCTTCGGCGGCCATAGTCTTGATCTCGTCGGCCAGCGAAGCCGGCTCGCGACGCAGGCCGAGCCGCTCGGCGAGGTGGTCGGCGAGACGCAGCGGCGTCGGATTGTCGAAGATCATCGTCGACGGCAGCCGCAACCCGGTGACCAGGTCGAGCCGGTTACGCAGTTCGACCCCGGTGAGCGAATCCAAGCCCTGGTCGACGAAACCGCGGTCCACCGCGACGGATGCCGGATTCGGCTGGCCGAGCACCGCGGCGGTGTGCTCGCGCACCAGCGTGAGGATTTCGCGCCGCTGCTCGGTATCGGACAGCTCCGCGAGACGCGCACGCAACGCGGCCGAGGCGTCCGCGACACCCGCGACGCGTGCCCTCGGCAGTCGGATCAGCCCGCGCAGCAGCGGCGGTACCCGCTCGGTGCTTTCGAACATCGTGCGCAGCGCGCGCAAATCGAGCCGGGCCGGCACGACCACCGGACGTCCCGTGCGCGCCGCGAGGTCGAACAGGGCCAGACCATCCTTTTCGGACAGTTCGGGGAATCCGGCGGGGGCGGTGCTGCCCATGCCGCCGTCCCAGACGCCCCAGGCGAGCGACTGCGCGACCATGCCGTGCGCGTGTCGGTGTTCGGCGAGCGCGTCCAGGAACGCGTTGGCCGCCGCGTAGTTGGCCTGCCCCGCACCGCCGAGCGTGCCGGCAAGCGAGGAGAACACCGCGAACAGTCGCAGGTCGGCGCCCCGGGTGAGTTCGTGCAGGTGCCAGGCGGCGTCCACTTTGGGCCGCAGCACAGCCGCGACCCGTGCGGGGTCGATGGTGTCGATGGTGCCGTCAGCGAGCGTGCCCGCCACGTGCACCACCCCGGTGAGAGTGACGCCCGCGATCGCGTCGGAGAGAGCGGTTCGGTCGGCGACATCGCAGGCGGCTACGGTCGCGTCGGCGCCGAGTTCGCGCAGTTCCTCGACAAGGTGGGCGGCGCCGTCGGCGGCCGGGCCGCGCCTGCTCAGCAACAGCAGCCGGCGGGCACCGCGGTCGGTGACGAGATGCCGTGTGACCGCCGAACCCAGCGCGCCGAACGCGCCGGTGACGAGAACCGTACCGGCCGGGTCGAGATCGGCGGGCGCCTGCTGGTGCGCGGTCGAGCGCACCAGCCTGGGCACGAGCAGCGTGCCGTTCCGGATGACGAGCTGGGGTTCGGTCGTGCCCGCGATGGTCGGGAGCGCGGGGGTCGAATCGTCGTCGAGTTCGACGAGCACGAGCCGGTCCGGATGTTCGGTTTGCGCCGTGCGCACCAGGCCTCGGATGGCGGCGTCGATCAGGTCGCCCTCGCGAAGCAGCAGGACGAGCTTCGTGTTCGCCAACCGCTCTTCGGCCAGCCACTCCCGCAGCAGGGTGAGCACCGCCGAAACCGAGGCGTGCACCCGAGCCGGCACGTCGCCCTCGACCGACGGGCGGCCCAGCACGACCAGGTCTGGCGCGGCCGTGTCGAGTGCGGCACGCAGGGCGGCCAGGTCCGGGTACCAGAGGCCGTCGCCCCAGGCCGCCCGGAGCACGCCCGCGTGCCGGACGTCGACGTCGCCGAGCGCGGCCCAACGCCCGACCGCGGGCTCCGCCGGTTCGTCGGCCGGCAGCAGGTCGACGTGGAACAGAGCGTCCCCCGTCGAGTCCTGAATGGACAGTTGGTCGGCGGACACGCTGCGAAACGACAACGACTCCACCGACAACACCGGCGCCCCCGCCGGGTCGACCGCGAGCACCGAGAACACGTCCTCACCGATCGGGGACAGCCGCACCCGCAGCGCGGTCGCTCCACGCGCGTGGACCGAGACGCCCTGCCACGCGTAGGGCAGCCTCGCTGGGCCACCGTCGTCGAAACCGGCGAACGCCAGCGAGTGCACGACCGCGTCGCACAACGCCGGGTGCACCAGGAACCCGCCGGTCTCGCCGTGTCGAGCCGCGGGCAGTTCGACCTCGGCGAACACCTCGTCGCCACGCCGGGCGACCGCGCGCACCCCCCGGAAGGCCGGACCGTAGTCGTAGCCGCGCGCCGCCAACCGCTCGTAGGCGTCGGCGATGTCGAGGGCATCGGCGGGCGGCCAGTCGATGCCGATCGGCTCGGGCAGCGCGGCCGGTCGCGCGGTGACCGTTCCCGAAGCGTGCAGCGCCCACGGGTCCTCGGGCAGCGCGTCCTCGTGTCGCGAGTGGACGGTCACCGAACGCTGACCAGAATCGTCCGATGTGGACAGCGCGACTCGGAGCAGGACAGCGGCGTCTTCGGGCAGGGCCAGCGGAGTGTGCAGGGTCAGGTCGCGCACCACCGGACAGTCCACCGTCTCCCCGGCCGTAGCGACGAGTTCGACGAGGCCGGCGCCAGGCAGCAGAGTCGCTCCCCAGATCGCGTGATCGGCCAACCAGAGCTGCGCCTGAACCGACACCCTGCCGGTCAGCAGCACGTCGGCCGGCCTGGGCACCTCCGCGCTCGCCCGCAGGAACGGATGCTCGACCACACCGAGCCCGAGCCCGGCCGCATCGGTGCGTGCCGAACCCGGCTCCGGCCAGTACCGCTGCTCCTGGAACGCGTAGGTGGGCAGGTCCACCCAGGGGCGCGGGCCGAAGACCGCGTCCCAGTCGACGGCGGCACCGTCGACGTGCAGTCGGGCGAGCGCACCGAGCAGGGTGTCCGGCTCGGGCCGGACACCCTGCAGCGCGGACACGCACAGCACCTGCTCGGAAACCTGCTGCGCGGTTTCGGCCGCGAGCGTGTCCTGGGCGAGGGTGGTGAGGGCCGTGTCCGGGCCGAGTTCGAGAAAACGGCGGGCGCCGAGCCGGTACAGGCCCCGCACGCCGTCGGCGAACCGGACCGTGTCCCGCAGATGCGCCACCCAGTACTCGGCCGAACCCGCCTGCCCGGCGGTCAACGGCTCTCCCGTCAGAGTGGACAGCACGGTCAGTCGTGGGGCCGCACCGGTCACCGTGCGCATGACCTCGGCGAACTCGTCGAGCATCGGAGTCATCCGGGCGGAGTGGAAGGCGTGCGACGTGCGCAGCGGCCGGGTGCGGACCCCCTCGGCCCGGCAAGCCGAGGCGACCGCGTCGACCGCTGCCGCGTCACCGGAGATCACCACGGCCGACGGCCCGTTCACCGCGGCGAGGTCGACCTGGACGTCGAGTCGGGCGAGCAGTGCGCGCACCCGGTCCTCGCCGGTCGCGATGGCGACCATCGCGCCACCCGCGGGCAGTGCGCCCATCAACCGACCGCGCTCGACGACCACGGTCACGGCGTCCGCGAGCGGCCACACACCGGCGATGTGCGCGGCCGCCAGCTCCCCCACCGAATGGCCGGCGAGCAGCGCCGGACGGACGCCCCAGCTCTCCAGCAAGCGGTAGAGCGCGACCTCGACGGCGAACGTGGCGATCTGGGTGTACTCCGTGCGGTCCAACGCGGCGGCCGCGGCCGTGTCGGGCCGGGCGAACAGCATCGATTTCAGCGGCTGCGCCAGCAGGCGATCGGCCGCGGCACTCACCTCCCCGAGCGCCTCCGCGAACACCGGAAAGGTGCGGTACAGCTCCTGGCCCATCCCGGCGCGCTGTGCGCCCTGTCCGGTGAACAGCAGCGCGAGCTGCCCCTGCGCACGCGCCCGGCCGAGTACGACATCCGGGTCCGGCCGGTCGTTGGCGAGCGCGTCAAGGCCGCGCCGAAGGTCCGCCGGTGCGTCGCCGAACAGTGCCGCGCGCACGGGCATGGCCGTGCGACGGGTCGCCAGCGCGGTGGCGACGTCGGCCCGCGCCACCTCCCGCCCACTGTCCAACCAGGACAGTAGGCGGGCGGCTTGGCCGCGTAGTGCGTCCTCACCGCGTGCCGACAACAGCCACGGCGCCCGAAGTGCCGTCGTGGCGGCGGGTTCCGGTTCTGGTTCGGTGGGGTCGGTGGGGTCGGTGGCGTGTTCGAGGATGACGTGCGCGTTGGTGCCGCTGAGCCCGAAGGAGGACACCGCGGCTCGGCGCGGACGTCCCCGGTCCGGCCAGGGCAGCGCCTCCGTGGCGAGCGCGACCGCGCCCGTCGACCAGTCGACCTGCGGGGACGGGGCGTCCGCGTGCAGGGTCGGCGGGACGGTGCCGTGCCGCATCGCCTGGATCACCTTGATCACCCCGGCGACGCCCGCGGCGGCCTGGGTGTGACCGAAGTTGGACTTGATCGAACCGAGCAGCACCGGCCGCTCGGCGGGCCGGTCCGCACCGTAGGTGGCGAGGACGGCCTGCGCCTCGATCGGGTCGCCAAGTTTCGTGCCCGTGCCGTGTCCCTCCACGAGATCGACGTCGGCCGGGGTGAGGCGCGCATTGTCCAGGGCGGCGCGGATGACGCGTTGCTGCGCGGGACCGTTCGGCGCAGTGATCCCGTTGGACCGGCCGTCGGAGTTGATCGCGGAGCCCCGGACCACGGCGAGCACCGGGTGACCGAGCCTGCGTGCGTCGGACAGCCGTTCCAACAGCAGCACCCCGACACCCTCGCCGAAGCCCGTGCCATCGGCGTCCGCACCGAACGACCGGCACCGGCCGTCCCGGGACAGACCACGCTGCCGGCTGAAGTAGACGAACGTCTCCGGTGTCGTCATCACCGTCGCGCCACCGGCGAGCGCGAGCGAACACTCCTCGTCGGCCAGCGCCCGCGCCGCGAGGTGCAGCGCGACCAGTGAGGACGAGCACGCCGTGTCGACGGTCAGCGCCGGGCCCTCGAGCCCGAACGCGTAGGCGACGCGGCCGGCCGCCATGCTCACCGCGTCGACCGAACTCGTCCCGGTCATGATCCCGGTGAACACGCCGACCTGCTTGCCCCGCAAGGAATCCAGCCGGATCCCGGCGCGTTCGAACGCCTCGGCCGCGCAGGTGAGCAGATGCCGGTGCTGCGGGTCGAGCGCGGGCGCCTCGCGCGGGCTGATGTCGAAGAACTCCGGATCGAACCGACCCGCGTCGGTAAGGAACCCGCCCTCGCGCACCGGACTGGCGCCCTCGGCGTCCGGGTCAGGCTCGGCGAGGTTCGCCAGGTCCCAGCCGCGGTCGCGCGGGAACTCGCCGACCGCGTCCCGGCCGGCGCGCACCAGCTGCCACAGATCCTCGGGACAGCGCACGTCACCCGGGTAGCGACAGGCCATGCCGATGACCGCCACCGGGTCCTCGGCGCGTTCGCGCGCCTGCCGCAACTGGGCGCGCAGGTCCTGCACTTCCGCGGTGGCCCTACGGAGGTATTCGAGGTACTTGCCGTCCTCAGCCATGGCAGGCTCCCACCGGCGGAGGGCAGGCCGGCATGGGCCGTCCATTCATGGTGGACGGCCCGCCGCGCCGCTCAATTTTTTGTTGTCGGGTCACGCCGATACGACGTGAATCACCTCGTCCCACCGCCACTGCGTGGCACAAACCGGACATCGGGCCATGGAACGACCCCGGGCGGCCCGCCGGAATTGGTCGAGTGAATCCCCGTCGAGCCCCAGTGCCCTGGCCAGCAACGCGATAGACCGGCGTTGCGGCGTCGTCGTCCGACCGCGTTCCAGGTCGGAAATCGTACGAATACTCAGGCTGGACCTCTCGGCCAATTCTTCCTGGGTCATTCCGGCCCGTTCTCTCAGGGCCTTCAACAAGGTGGCCAGTTCGTCGGCGCGACGGCTGTCCACGATAGCGCGTAATGACATGTACCTCACCCCAGAAAAACTCATTCCAGTGCTCGCCGAAGCAAAGTCTGGAAGACGCAGTTTCGAACACCACAGTGTTGTGACTCACTGAAATTGTCCCGAACCACAACCGCTCTCCGTGGCAAGCAACACGGTAACATGCCCCTGGCGATCTTGGAACCCGACCAACTATCGGGTTAACACAGGATTTATGTCTGGCCGGACTTTCCGCCGGCCGGCCGGTGCGTGCATATCGCGCGGTGTCCGGTTGACCACCGAATAGGTCATGTCGTAGGGCTTTCATCACAACCGTCCCACCTGCGTAGCGCGCTCGGCGACGAGATCACCGACCGTCCGCTGCGGCCGCGCCACCATCGCCGAAAGCAAGCGGACGTACTCGTCGAGCCAGTGCGCGACGGCGCCCGCGGGGAACCAGCCCGCCTTGTGGTTGGCCGCGATCAGCGAGAAGTGATCGGTGAAGTGGATCTCCACCCGCAGCGGGTGCTCGGTCTGCGCGAGCACCTGCACCGGGGTGGCCGCGCCGAGTACCGACATGAGCCTGCCGAGGCTTGCCGGCATGCCCGGCACGTTCTCGTTGACCACGTAGCTCTCGAACAGCGGCTCCGTGGCCGGCAGGCCCACCACCTCGTGCAGGGCGTCCGGGGAGAGGTACTCGTTGTCGCTGATCGCGGAGATCTTGGCCTGCACCCCGGCCAACCACGGCACGAGACCGGCGGCCGGGTCGACCTTCGTCGGCACGGGCAGGATGTTGAACATCAGGCCCGCCGCCTGGTCCACGTCCACCGTCGTGGTGCTCCGGCCGGAGGACAGCGCACCGCAGACCACGTCGGACGCGCCGGTGATCGCACTGACCATCATCGCCCAGGCTCCGTAGACGACGGTGTTGAGACTCAGCTCGTTGCCGCGCGCCAGCGCGTACAGCCCGGCCGCGGTCTCCGCCGGCACCAGGATGCGCTCCTGCAAGATCGGCACCGGCTCGTCCGTGCTGCGCTGGTCGGCGGGCAGTGTGATCGAAGCGCCCGGCAGGCCGACCCCGGCCAGTTCCCGCTGCCAGAACTCGCGCGCCGGCCCGGTGTCCCGTTCGTACTGTTCGACGCAGAAGTCACCGTAGGCCGAGGAGGGCACGGTCGCGACGGGTTCGCGGCCGGCGACCAGACCCTCGTAGGCATCGAGCAGGGTGCGGACCATCATCGCCGCACTCCAGCCGTCCTGGACCAGCAGGGTGAAGAAGTGGATGTACTCGTAGGTGTCCTCGGCCAGCCGAAACAGCGCGATCCGGGTCTTGGGCGGCGGGCCGGTGAATCCGCGTCGCCGCTGCGCCTCGATGTAGGCGCTGATCCGGCGTTCCTGTTCCACCGGTGACGCGGCGCGCAGGTCGTGGTTGTCGATGCGCAGTTCGACCTCGGTGCGCACCACCTGCACCCATTCGCCGTGCTCGTCCCGGACGTGGCTGGAACGCAGCGACGGGAACTGGTCGATGCAGTACTGCCAGGCTCGTTCCAGCGCGGCCGGGTCGAGGGCCTGGCCGGAGAACTGGAACCGCTGGTGCGTCACGTAATTGCCGCGGTCGGGAGTGCGTTCGATGATGTCCAGCGCCGCGCGCTGCATCCCGGTCACCGGGTAGGCGTCGGCCGCGTCCGGGTAGCGCGACCGCGCCCACTCCAGCAGGGCCTCGTCACGGACGGAGGCCGTGGCCAGCGGCACCGGTCCGCGTTCCTCGGCGAGCGCGGCGAGTTCGATGATGGTGTTGCTGTTGAACACATCCTGGGGAGTGAGGGCCATACCGCGCGCGGTCGCCCTGCTCACCATCTGGATGCCGAGCAGCGAGTCACCGCCGAGCGCGAAGAACCCGCGATCCACGCTGACCTCGGCGATGCCGAGCACCTCGGCCCAGATCTCGGCGAGCTGGTGTTCCAGTTCGGTGCGCGGGGCCACGACCTCCCCGGTCGGCGCCAGGCCGCGCAGGGGCAGTGGCAGCGCGTCCCGGTCGAGCTTTCCGTTGGCGCTGACCGGGAATTCGGCCACCGCGACCACGGCGGTGGGCACCATGTACTCGGGCACCCGGTCACGCAGGAAGCTCGCGGCGTCGCCGGTGAGCCACTGACTCAAAGCACTCAGCCGGTCCTCACCGGCCGACTCGGGTGCGTGCGCGTCGTCGGTGGGCACGACATAGGCGACGAGTTGCTTGTCCGCGCCGGGCGTGAGTTCCCTGGCGAGCACGACCACGTCGCTGACGGCCGGGTGCTCCGCGAGACCGGCCTCGATCTCACCCAGTTCGATGCGCATACCGCGCACCTTCACCTGGAAGTCGGTGCGGCCGAGGAACACCATGGTCCGGTCGGGCAGGAACTTCGCGAGGTCACCGGTGCGGTAGAGCCGGGCGCCCGGTTCGTCGCGGAACGGGTCGGGCACGAAACGTTCCTCGGTCAGTTCCGGCCGGTGGTAGTAGCCGCGCGCGACGCCGACCCCGCCGATGTACGCCTCGCCGGGCGTGCCGATCGGCACCGGTTTGTGGTTGCGGTCCAGCACATAGATCTGCGTGTTCGCGATCGGCGTGCCGAGCGACACCGGCGCGGAACCGATCTCGGGCGGGCATTCCCAGCAGGTGCTGTCCACCGAACATTCCGTTGCGCCCCACAGGTTGTAGATGATCGCGCCGGGCAGCTTCCGGTACACCGCCTGGATCGAGGACTGCGGCAGCGCCTCGCCACTGGCGATCACGCGGGTGATCGACCGGCACCGTTCGATGCCCGGATGTTGCAGGAACACCCGCAGCATCGACGGCACGAAGTGCAGGGTGGTGATGCGCTGGTCCTGGATGAGCGTGGACAGGTACTCGGGATCCTTGTGCCCCTCGGGTCGCGCGACGACCATGCACGCGCCGGTGAGCAGCGGCCAGAAGAACTCCCACACGGACACGTCGAAGCTGAACGGCGTCTTCTGGAGCACCCGGTCCTCGGTGCGTAGCCCGAAGTACTCCTGCTTCCACAGCAACCGGTTGACCACTCCGGCATGCGTCATCATCGCGGCTTTGGGCCGGCCGGTCGATCCGGAGGTGTAGATCAGATACACCAGGTCGTCGAGTCCGGTCACGCACTCCGGCCGGTGCGCCGGCTCGCCGTCGAACTCGCCGGGCTCGTCCAGCGCGATCACCCGGGCGCCGTGTTCGGGCAGTTGGCCGAGGAGGTGCCGCTGGGTGAGCAGGATCTCCGGTGCCGCGTCGGAGAGCATGTACGCGACGCGCTGGCGCGGATAGGTCGGGTCGATGGGCAGGTAGGCGCCGCCCGCCTTGAGGATGCCCAGCAGCCCGATCACCATCTCCGGCGAGCGTTCCACCGAGATCGCCACCGGCTGGTCGGGTGCGACACCCATGACGCGTAACCGGTGCGCCACCTGGTTGGCTCGGCGATCGAGCTCGGCGAAACTCAGTTCGGTGCCCTCGAACACGACGGCGGTCGCGTCCGGGGATCGGTCCACCTGTGCCTCGATCAGCTCGTGCAGGCACCGCCGCTGGTCGGCGGGCCAGACGCGGTCGGTATCGTTCCATTCGGTCAGCAGCAGGCGTTCGACCGAGGACGGCAGTACGGGCAGTTCGGAGACGTGCCGGTCGAGCGAGTCGGTGAGGTTTTCGAGCAGGGTCCGGTAGCCGGCGAGCAGCCGTTCGATGGTGGCGTGATCGAAGATGTCGCTGTTGTATTCGGCATCCACGAGCAGCGAGTCCGGCAGCTCGGTCACCGAGATCTCGATGTCGAACTTGGCCGTCCCGTTGTGGATCTCTTCGATGTCGGCGAAGGCGGCCCCTCCCGGGCCCCCGTTTCCGCTGTGCCGCTTCATGTCGAACACGACCTGGAACAGCGGATCCGTGGTGGCCGCGCGGTCGGGGGCGAGCTCGGCGACGACCGCGTCATAAGGCACGTCCTGGTAGTCGAAGCCCTGTTTGACGGCTTCGCTGACGCGGCCGAGCAGTTCACCGACGGTAGGGTCGTCGCCGAGCGCGGTCCTGAGCACGACCGTGTTCGCGAAGAACCCCACCAGGTCCTGCACCGCGGTGTGCTGCCGGTTGGTCATGGCGGTGCCGATCACCACATCGCCGGAGTTGTCCACGTCGCCCGCGTACCGGTACAGCACGACTTTCAACGCGGACAGCAGCACGGTGAACAGCGTCACGCCGTGCTCGGCGCTGAACGCGCGCATCCGCGCCGCGAGGTCGTGTTCGACGTCGAAGCTGAGCGCTCCCCCACGGAACCGGGCCACCGCGGGCCTTGGCCGGTCCAGCGGGAGCCGCACGCCGTCGCCGGCGGGGCCGATCAGCTCGCGCAGGTCGGCCAGTCTCGCGGTGAGCCGCTCGGCGTCGAAGCAGGCGCGTTCCCACACCGCGTAGTCACCGTATTGCACGGGAAGGTCGGGCAGGGCGGGTTCCCTGTCGGCGGCGTAGGCGGCATACGCGGCGGCGATCTCGCGGCCGAACACACCACCGGACCAGGCGTCGGCGACGATATGGTGCATGTTCAGCACGATCCGGTGCTCGTCCGGGCCGAGGCGGAACAACACGACGCGCAGCAGCGGCCCTTCGGCGAGGTCGAACACATGCCGGGCCTCGATGCCGGTGAGCCGCTCGTACTCGGCATCGCGGTCGGCCGCGCCGGTCAGGTCGACGACGGGCATGGACACGGTGAGGTGCCGCACGATCCGCTGCTTCGGCCTGCCCTCCACGCCGGGGAAGGTGGTGCGCAGCACGTCGTGCCGCCGGACAACCTCGTTGATCGCACGTTCCAGCGCTACGGGGAGCAGTTCGCCGGGCAGGCGGAGCGCCATCACCACGTTGTAGGCCGGGCTGTCCGGGACCAGCTGGTTGAGCGTCCACAACCGCAGCTGGCCGAACGACAACGGCAGCTCACCGTCCACAGTGGCCGCTCGCCGCCCGGCGGCGACGGTGAGGAGGTCCACGCCTGGCCGGTGGTCGAGACCGGGGGCCCGCGCCACCACGTGGCGGGCGAGCGCGATCGGGGTCGGGTGGTCGAACACCGTGCTCACCGGCAGGTTCAGCCCGGCGGCCCGGTTGATCCGGTTGCGTGTCTCCAGTGCGGTCAGCGAGTCGAACCCGAGGTTGAGGAACAGCTCGTCCGGCGCGATGTCCTCAGGGGACCCGTGCTGCAGCACATCCGCCACGACGCCCTGCACGAGCTCGAGCGCCGTGGCTTCGCGTTCCCGTTCCGTGCCGTTCCGCAACGAGGCGCGCAGCCCGGTGTCTTCGGACTCGGCGGGCTCGGCGAACGGGTCCGGCTGCTCCCCCGCGTCGCCCGCGGTGACCGTGTTGATCCAGAACCGCTTGCGCTGGAAGGGATACGTCGGCAGGTCCACGTGCGCGGTGCCGGGCACGACGGACGACCAGTCGACGCCGACGCCACCGACGAAGGCTTCGCCCAGCGCGGTGCACAGGCGGCTCCGACCACCCTCCCCGTTGCGCAGGGTCGCGCCGACGGCGACCGGAATGGCCGCGTCCTGCACGGTTTCCTCGATCGCGGTGACCAGCACCGGGTGCGGGCCGACCTCCAGGAACGCGTCGAAGCCCTGCTCGACCAGCGCGGCGACCGACGGCGCGAACCGGACCTGCTCGCGCAGGTTGGTGAACCAGTACTCGGCGGCCATCGTCGTGGTGTCCAGCCAGTCACCGGTCACCGTGGAGAAGAACGGCACGTGGCCGCGTGTCGGCCGCAGCTGCGCGAGATCGGTGAGTAACACCTCGCGCAGCGCGTCCACCTGCGCGGAGTGCGAGCCATAGCCGACGAGCACGCGACGGGCGCGGATCTGGTCCTCGGCGCAGCGCGCCAGCAGTTCGGTCAGTGCCGCATCCTCGCCGGACACGACACAGGACACCGGGCTGTTCACCGCGGCGATGCCGAGTCGTTCCGGCCAGGCGGCGAGGTACTCGGCGAGCTCGTCCTCGGGCAGCGCGACCGCGACCATGCCGCCCCGGCCCGCGAGCCCCTCGACGATGGCCTTGCTGCGCAGGGCGACGATCCGGGCGGCATCGTCCAGGCTCAGTGCGCCGGAGACGTAGGCGGCCGCGATCTCGCCCTGGCTGTGGCCGATCACCGCCTCCGGCTCGACGCCCCGCGCCCGCCACAGCGCGGCGAGCGAGACGGCCATCGCGAACAGCGCGGGCTGCACCACGTCGTCCCGGTCGAGGCCCGGTGCGCCGTTCGCGCCACGCAGCACGTCGAGCAGCGACCAGTCCACATAGGAGCGCAGCGCGGCGTCGCAGGCGGCCAGTTCCTGGGCGAAAACGGGTTCGCTGTCGAGGAGTTCGACACCCATCCCGGCCCACTGCGAGCCTTGGCCGGGAAAGACGAACACGGTGCGGCCGCTCGACCGGGCCTGCCCGACCACCGCGCCCGGACCGGATTGGCCGTCGGCCACGGCCCGCAGGCCGGTAAGCAGTTCGTCCCGGCCGGTGCCCACGACGACGGCGCGGTGCTCCAGCACCGACCGCGCGGTGAGCGCCCGGGCGATCTCGGCCGCGGACACCGACTCACCGGAGGCCGTGAAGGACACCAGATCAGCGGCGTACGCGCGCAGCGCGGTGGCGGACCGCGCAGACAGCACCCAGGTCAGCGGACCGTCGACCGGCTCGGCGGTGTCGGCGGTGTCGGTGGGCGGTTGCGGGGCCTGTTCCAGGATGACGTGCGCGTTGGTGCCGCTGATCCCGAACGAGGACACCGCGGCCAGGCGCGGACCGGTCGTCGCCGGCCAGGGCCGCGTCTTCGCGACGAGTTCCACCGCGCCCGCCGACCAGTCGACGTGCGGGGTCGGCGCGACCAGGTGCAACGTGCCGGGAACGACACCCTGGCGCAGCGCGAACACCGTCTTGATCAGCCCGAGCACGCCTGCCGCCGCCTGGGTGTGCCCGATGTTGGACTTCAGCGCGGTCAACAGCAGCGGCCGGTCGGCCGGCCGGTCCTGGCCGTAGGTCGCGAGCAGCGCCTGTGCCTCGATCGGGTCACCGAGCGCGGTGCCCGTGCCGTGCGCCTCGACCACCTGAACGTCCGATGTGGACAGACCGGCGCTACCGAGCGCGCGCCGGATCACGCGCTGCTGGGACGGCCCGTTGGGCGCGGTGAGGCCGCTGCT
>DASSAD010000309.1:0-2151 GCA_035685725.1 Amycolatopsis sp.
GCGGAGACCAGCAGCAGCGACGGGATCGGCGCCATCCGGTGGTCGGAGTCCCGGTCGGAGAGCACCAGCGTGCGCGCGCCGGCCGCGATCGCCTCGGAAGCCTCCCGGCGGACCCGCTCGATCGCCTCGGCGAGCGCTTTCCCCCCACCGTCCACTTCGAACAGTCCGGAAAGGACGGTGCAGGAGAAGCCGGGCAGGTCCCCGTCGTCGTTGATGTGGATGAGCTTGGCCAGCTCGTCGTTGTCGATCACCGGGATGGGCAACTGGATGTGCCGGCAGGCCGCCGGTCCCGGGCCGAGCAGGTTGCCCTCCGGGCCCATGATCCGGCTCATCGAGGTGACCAGCTCCTCGCGGATCGCGTCCAGCGGCGGGTTGGTCACCTGCGCGAAGCCCTGCTTGAAGTACTCGTAGAGCTGCCGGGACCGCTTGGACAGCACCGCGGGCGGGGTGTCGGTGCCCATCGACCCGATCGGCTCAGCGCCCTTGGCCGCCATCGGCGCCAGCAGGATCTTCAGCTCTTCCTCGGTGTAGCCGAAGGACAACTGACGCCGCAGCACCGAGTCATGGCTCTGCGTGACATGGTCACGATCGGGCATGTCGGCCAGCTGCAGCAGACCGGCGTGCAACCACTCGGCGTAGGGCCGCCGGGCCGCCAGCCCCGCCTTGATCTCGTCGTCGTTGACGATCTTGCCGGCCGCGGTGTCCATCAGGAACATCCGGCCCGGCCTGAGCCGGCCCTTGGCCACCACCTCGGCGGGCGGCACGTCGAGCACGCCGGCCTCGCTGGCCAGCACGACCTGGTCGTCGGCGGTGCGCCACCACCGGGCCGGGCGCAGGCCGTTGCGGTCGAGCACAGCGCCGACCAGCACACCGTCGGTGAAGGTGACGCACGCCGGCCCGTCCCACGGCTCCATCACGCTCGCGTGGAACTGGTAGAAGGCCCGGCGGTGCGGATCCATCGTGTCGTGGTTCTCCCACGCCTCCGGGATCATCATCAGCACCGCGTGCGGCAGGCTGCGCCCACCCAGGTGCAGCAGCTCCAGCACCTCGTCGAAGGACGCCGAGTCCGAGGCCTCGGGCGAACAGATCGGATACAGCCGGGAAAGGTCGCCGGGGATGAGGTCCGACTCCAGCAGCGCCTCCCGGGCGCGCATCCGGTTGCGGTTGCCGCGGATGGTGTTGATCTCGCCGTTGTGCGCGACGAACCGGAAGGGATGGGCCAGCGGCCACGAGGGGAAGGTGTTGGTGGAGAACCGGCTGTGCACCAGCGCGATCGCGCTGACCAGGCGCTCGTCGCGCAGGTCCGGGAAGACCGCGGCCAGCTGCCCCGGCGTGACCATTCCCTTGTAGACCAAGGTGCGCGCGGACAGCGACGGGAAATAGGTCCCGCACTCGGCGGCGATGCTGTCGTTCTCGGCACGCTTGCGCAGGCAGAAGGTCAACCGGTCGACCGCGATCCCGGACGGGCGGCGCCCCTCGGCGTCCGGTTTGCCGGCCAGGAACAGCATCGCGCAGTGCGGCATGACCGACCGTGCGGTCGGACCGATGCCGGCGCCCTCGGCGTCGGTGGGCACGTCGCGCCAGCCGAGCACGTCGATGCCTTCTTCGTCGGCGAGCCGCTCTATCAGGCCGACGGCCTTGTTCCGCAGTTCGGTCTCGGCCGGCAGGAACGCGATCCCGGCCGCGTACTCACCGGGGGCGGGCAGCTCGAAACCTGCTTCGGCACGAAGGAACCCGTCGGGAAGCTGGATCAGGATGCCGGCGCCGTCCCCGGAGGTCGGCTCGGCGCCCGCCGCGCCACGGTGGTCAAGGTTGGTCAGGGCCGTCAAGCCGTCCGTTATGATCTTGTGCGACCGCCTGCCGCGGATGTCGGCCACTATGGCCACACCGCAGGAGTCCTGTTCGGTAACAGGGTCGTACAGGCCCTGCTTACCGGGGCTGGCGGAGAAGATCATGCGGGGACCTCCTTCGTCGTCTTCGTGCTCAGTTCGGAAAAATCCCCCGGTTCTACTGTGCTCGGGACGACGATGGCCCGCTGATTAGCGCGACCTTAACACCCAGGAAACACGACGGCACCCTTTCGCAGCGTGGATTTCCTCATCTGATCGGTAACGATCTGGCTGCGAGGAACGACGTTGTTCTTGATGGGTG
>DASSAD010000310.1:0-2491 GCA_035685725.1 Amycolatopsis sp.
CAACGCGGGAGCGTCGAGTCGGGTTTCCGCATAGCTCGGCGAGTGACCGGCCGAGAGCAGCAGCGCGTTGCGCTCCCGCAGCGGTAGCCGCAGCGACTCCGCCAGCCGGACCACCATCGCCCGGCCGGGCAGCGACCGGCCACTCTCCATGAAACTCACGTGCCGCTGGGTCGTGCCCGCCCGCAGGGCCAGTTCAAGCTGGGAAAGCCGTTGCCGCACCCGCCAATCCCGGAGCGCGTGGGAAAAGTTCACACCCGTATCCTCGCACCCACGGCGGTTCCCGCCAGGAAATTGAGGGCAATCCCGCCACCGCGCGGGCGGGGGCTCGCCGCCCGGGGCCGCTGATTCCGCTGATCGCGATCGCACCGGTCGCGGTGGGTCTGCCGGCGCGGCTCGCGGGAGTCGTGGAATTCTCCTTGTCCCCCGGACGTAGTCTGTAGAGGAAAGCCCCTGACCCGTCGCTTGCGGGTAGGGGCCGTGTCCGCATGCGCGAGGGGTGTTCTTTCGGTGCCTGACGGAGTGCTGTCTCCTCTGCTGTCCGCCGTGCTCGACGACCCGACACTGGGCGGAGTCATCGAACGGGCGGGCGCGCCGCTGCTCGAGCTGCAGGGCCCGATCGCCGCCCGGCAGCTCGTCGCCGCCGTGCTCGCGGCCGATGCCGGCGCCGGCAAGCCCGTGCTCGCCGTCACCGCCACCGGCCGCGAGGCCGACGAGCTGACGGCCGCGCTCGCCAGCCTGCTGGGCGCCGGCCAGGTCGTGAACTTCCCGTCCTGGGAAACCCTGCCCCACGAACGGCTCTCGCCCCGGGCCGACACGGTCGGGCGGCGGCTCGACGTGCTGCACCGGCTGCGCGGTGAGGACGCGCCACGGGCGGTCGTCGCGACGGTTCGCAGCCTGATCCAGCCGATGGCGCCGGGACTGGGCTCGCTCTCCCCGGTCGAGCTGACCGTGGGCGAGGAGAACGAGTTCGAGGGCGTCCTCGACCGGCTCGTCGAACTCGCCTACACGCGGGTCGACATGGTCGAGAAGCGGGGCGAGTTCGCGGTGCGCGGCGGGATCCTCGACGTCTTCCCGCCCACCGCCGATCACCCGTACCGGGTGGAGTTCTGGGGCGACGAGGTCAGCGAGATCCGCGCGTTCGCCGTGGCCGACCAGCGGTCGCTGCCCGGTGAGATCCCGGCCGTGCACGCGCCGCCCTGCCGTGAACTGCTGCTCACCCCCGATGTCAAGGACCGGGCCCGGGACCTGGCCCAGCTGCATTCGGCCGACGCGCATCTGGCCGAGATGCTCACGAAGCTCGCCGACGGGATCCCTTGCGAGGGCATGGAAGCGCTCATCCCGGTGCTCTGCGCGGGAGAGCTGGAACTGCTCACCGACGCGATGCCCGAGGGCGCGCACGTCGTCCTGGCCGACCCGGAGAAGATCCGGGCCCGCGCGCACGATCTGGTGCGCACCGGCCAGGAGTTCCTCGAAGCCTCCTGGATGACGGCGGCGGAGTCGGGCAGCGGCAGCCGCGCCCCGATCGATCTCGGCGCCTCGGCCTACCGGGACCTGTCCGAGGTCGCGAAGCATGCCGGCGAGACCAACCGGCCATGGTGGACGCTGTCGCAGCTGACCAGCGAGGACAGCGATGTCTACCGGGTCACGGTCGAGGCTTCGCCGGCCTATCGCGGGGATTTCGACCGGGTCGCCGCCGATCTGCGCGCGCACCTGGCGTCCGGTGGTTCCGCGGTGCTGGTGGTCGCCGGGCACGGGACCGCGGAGCGTGCCGTCGAGCAGCTTTCCGGGGCCGAGGTGCCGGCGACGCTGGCCGGCTCGGCCTTCACCGTCACGGCGGGGGTCGTGACGGTCGCGTGCGGTGGGCTGGTCGAAGGTTTCGTCGCGCCGGAGCTCGGTCTGGTGGTGCTGACCGAATCGGACCTGACCGGCCGTGGCGCGACCGCGACGGTGTCCACAAGGGACCTCAACACGAAGATGCCGTCCCGGCGGCGCAACGCGGTCGATCCGCTGGCACTCAAGGCCGGGGACTACGTGGTGCACGATCAGCACGGCATCGGCCGGTTCGTGGAGATGGTGCAGCGCACGGTCGCCGGGGCGACCCGCGAATACCTGTTGCTGGAGTACGCCTCCTCGAAGCGCGGGCATCCGGGTGACCGGCTTTACGTGCCGACCGACCAGCTCGACGAGGTGTCCCGGTATGTCGGCGGCGAGTTGCCGACGCTGAACAAGCTCGGCGGCTCCGACTGGAAGAACACCAAGGCGAAGGCGCGCAAGGCGGTCAAGGAGATCGCCGCCGAGCTGGTCCAGCTCTACGCGGCGCGCCAGGCCGCGCCCGGTCACCCCTTCGGCGCCGACTCGCCGTGGCAGCGCGAGCTGGAGGACGCGTTCCCGTTCGTCGAGACCACCGACCAGCTCGCCGCGATCGACGAGGTCAAGGTCGACATGGAGCGCGGTGTCCCGATGGACCGGGTGATCTGCGGCGACGTCGGCT
>DASSAD010000311.1:0-42665 GCA_035685725.1 Amycolatopsis sp.
GCCGAGCGATGAGCTGTGCCGCGTAGGACATGAGGCAGTCACCGAGGTGCTCGGCCGTGCGCCGGCAGTCCCACTCCCCGGTGCCGGTCGCCGCCGGCCAGTCCCGGCCGGTCGCCGGACGCAATGCGCTTGCCACGCTGGTGATCGCGGCGTCGAGGTCATCGGCGGTGACGGTTGCCTCGGTCATGGCTGATCCTTTTCCGAACGAGACATTCTCTTGATCTGATCGCAAGCCCTGAAGTTGATCAATGTGCGATCCCTGGCGGTAATGTCTCGCCTCAGCCGACCCGTCTGCGCGGGTCAGGGGATCGCGGCCCCTCGTCGGTCCCGGCGCCGCCGCGGCCGTCCGTCCACATCGAGGGGAATGTTCGCATGACCAGTCCGATCGCGCCCGAGTCCTACCCTGCCTCCTCGGGTCTGACGCGGCAATCAGGAGAGCACTCGGAGAGACCGTCGACGCTCCAGGATGGCGGCGGGAGCGACTCGATCGCGAAGAAGCCGAGCGGTGGCACCGCGATCGCGGCCGCCATACTGGGTATTCCCGGTGTCCTGTTCGCCGCGAACTTCATCGTCGTCCATGTTTTGAATCCCCTGTACGACTACAGCTTCTGGGTGCAGTGCATCGGCCTCGCCGCCGAAGTGCTCACGCTCGGCCCCGGTTTGATCCTGCTGTTGTGGCGTAAGACCGCCGGTCGGTGGCTGGTGGTGGCCGGCTGCGTGCTGAACATCGCGGTAGACGTCACCAATCTGGTCAACCTGATCGCCCGGAATGCCTTTCTCCTCCCAGGGAAATCCGGATTCGAGGCGGTGGATATCGCCGTGCTCGCCCTGTTCATCATGTTTGTTCCACCTGTTGCGACCACCATCCTGACCATGCTTCCGGCCACCGGACGGTGGCTCGCCTGGCGGGACCGGACACCGGTCATCGGCTAGCCTCCGTGGCCAGACCATCGCGCGCCCTCACGGACAATGTCCACAGTGGACGATGGTGGTACCGTGCTCAGTGCTCGACGAGGCGGAGGCGGCGTCCGGTCACCTGTTCCATGTCGACGCACAGCACCTGGTCGCGCGGGCCGGGTACCCACGAGCGGGTCGACGGGTCGCTGAGCGTGACCAGCTCGTCGATGTCGAGCACAAGGCGCGCCTTGCCGATCACGACCACGCTCCATCCGGTGTGGGCTTCCTTGTCGATGTCATCGACCTCGAAGGCCACGACCGTCCGGTCCAGGCGGGGCACCCACGGCGAGCGGCCGAGCCTGAGTGCGATCTGACCGTTGTGCAGGCTGTAGTTGACCAGCCTGATCGCGGGAAGCGCCTGCTCGGTGAAGACGAGCCGGCCGAACGCCTGGGTGCGCAGGAGTGGCAGGCACTCCTTGAAGTCGAGCGTTTGCAGCTCGTTGGGTCGGTTCATGGTCAACTTCCTGTTCCCCCGGTGGGTCCGTCGCGTCCACGATCCCGCGCGGCGTCACCGGGAAGACAGGGCATTTGGTCACCTGTCGTGCTCGTCACCAAGGCGGTTTCCGGGCCCGCGGCCGACGAGCACCAACGAAGCGACCACGGCGAGTAACACGGCGAGGCCGGACAGCCCGGTGCCGAGCGAAACGGCCGAGGCGAGGGCGCCGACCAGGAGGGGACCGCCGGCGTCGCCCAGTTCCCTGCCGACCTCCGCGGCGCCCAAGGTCCGCCCCAGGTGCTCCTCGGCCGTGCCCGCGGCCAGCTGGGCGAAGGCCAGCGGGGTCGCCACCCCGGTGCCGGCACCCATCAGCAGCGCGGCCGGCAGGATTCCGGCCGGGCCCGCCACCGCCGCGGCGATCATGACGCCGGCCGCCGCCAGCGCGAGCCCCGCGGCCATACCGGGCGTTTCGCGCAGGCGGCCGGCGTCGCGGGCCCGCCCCGCCCAGGGCTGCACGAGTGCGGCAGACGCGGCGAGCACCGACACCGCCGCGCCGGTGACCAGCGGTCCGAGCCCCGCCGTCGCCCCGGACACGGGCAGGAACCCGACACCGACCGCGAGCGCGGCCGTCGTCGCGGCGAGGGTCGCGGTAGGCCGCAGGAACCCGCCCTGCCGCAGTCGCCCCACCAGGGAAAGCACGGTCTGCCGGGCCCGGGGGAGCGGCGGGGCGGCCGGGACCGCGACCAGCGCCCACCCGGCGGCCAGCAGCGCCGCGACCGCGAGCGTGGCGAACAGCAGCGTGAACCCGCCCAGGGTGATCAGCACGCCGCCCAGCAGCGGACCGAGTGTGTAGCCCAGACCCTTCCAGGCGCCGTAACCACCGAACGCCCGGCCATGGCCGCTCTTCGGGGAAAGGCGGGCGACCAGGGCTCCCGCGGCGGGGGAGAACGCCGCAGCGGCGGCACCCTGACCCAACCGCGCCAGGCCCACCAGGGCGGGGTCGCCGGCCGGGACGAACGCCGCCGAAGCCAGCGCGAACGCGAGCAACCCGCCGAGCAGCACCGGACGGGGCCCCACGCGGTCGGCCAGGGCGCCGAAGACGGGTTTGAGCAGCACTTCCGCCCCGTCGTAAACCGCGAGCAGGAGTCCCAGCGTGAGCAGCGAGGCGTGCTGTTCGCGGGTGTAGGAGCCGAGGCCGGCGGCGATGCTGTGCGCCCCGAAGGCGGTGATGAACCCGGCCGCGTACAGGGGCGGCAGCACGCCGCGCGCCGCGGTGCCGGACCGGTCGGCCGGACCGGCCGTCATCGCCGGGCGAGCAGCTGGACGGCCGGGCTGTTCAGGCAGCGGGGCCGCTCGGTGAGGCGGGTTTCGGCGAAACCGGCGGCTTCGGCCTCGGCCCGCAACCGCTCGCCGGGAACGCCGAGGACGTGCCGGTGCACCGTGATCACCAGGAGGCCGCCCGGCCGCAGCACCCGGTGTGACTCGGCGAAACCGGCCGGCCGGTCCCACAGCATGACGTTGTTCACCGAGATCACTGCCTCCCTGCTTGCCCCGGTGCACCCGGTGTCCTCCGCGCCACCGGCGCGCAGGTCGACCAGGCCCTCGGCGATCGCGGCGGCGCACCGGCGCGCCGCCATCGCCCGCATTGTGGCCGACGGGTCCACCGCGACGACGTGCCCACCCGGCCGGACCGCGGCGGCGGCCAGCGCCAGCCCGACGCCGGGCCCGGGTCCGACCACGAGCACCCGTTGCCCGGGCGCCAGCCCGGCCGCGTGCACCGCCCACCGTTCCTGCGCGGCGTTCGCGCGCGCCATGAGCGCGCCGCCGAGCCGGCCGCCCGGCCCCCGCGGATGGCCGAACACCGAGTCCAGAACGCGCATGACCGTCGTCGTCATGGCCCCAGCTGAGCACGGAAACCACGCCGCCGCATCCGGGATCCCTTGCCGGCTGCGGGTGCGGCGGTTCGTCGCGGTGATCGTTTTCGCGGGATTCATGGTTAGACTCGGGCCGGTGACCGGGTTCTTCGCCTCCGTCGACGAGGTGTCCGCACGGCTTGCCGAATCGGGATACCTGGCGTCGAACGCCGTTGCCACGACGGTGTTTCTCGCCGACCGACTGGGAAAGCCGCTGCTCGTGGAGGGGCCCGCCGGGGTCGGGAAGACCGAACTGGCCAAGGCCGTCGCCGCGGTCACCGGCGCGCGCCTGGTCCGCTTGCAGTGCTACGAGGGCGTCGACGAGTCCCGTGCGCTGTATGAGTGGAACCACGCCAAGCAACTGCTCCGCATCACCGCCGGGCGGGACGAGACGTGGGAGGAAACGCGCACGGACATCTTCGGCGAGGAGTTCCTGCTCGCCCGGCCGCTGCTCACCGCGATCCGTGGCGAGGAACCCACCGTGCTGCTCATCGACGAGATCGACAAGGCCGACGTGGAGATGGAGGGCCTGCTGCTGGAGGTGCTGGGGGACTTCCAGGTCACGGTGCCCGAGCTGGGCACGATCACCGCGGCGCGGCGGCCCTTCGCGGTCCTCACCTCGAACGCGACCCGTGAGCTGTCGGAGGCGTTGCGCCGCCGATGCCTGTTCCTGCACCTGGATTTCCCCGACGAGCACCTCGAACGGCGCATCGTCGCGACGAAGGTGCCGGGTATCGAAGAGGCGCTCGTGGCGGCGCTGGTCCGGGTGATCGCGCAGCTGCGCGCGATGGATCTGCGCAAGGTGCCTTCGGTGGCCGAAACCATCGACTGGGCGAGGACTTTGCTCGCGCTGGGCGCGGGCAATCTGTCCGAGACCCTGGTGCGGGACAGTCTCGGCGTCATCCTGAAACACCAGGAGGACGTGCTGAAGGCGAGCGAGAAACTGGAACTGGACGGCACATGAGTCTGTCCGAGCGGCTGGCCGGGTTCGTGCGGGCCTTGCGGGAACACGGAATCCCGGCCGGACCGGGCGAAACGGTCGACGCGGCCGCGGCGCTGGAGGTGCTCGGCCTCGCGGACCGGGAACGTGTGCGCGCGGGCCTGGCCGCGTCCCTGCTCCGCGGGCAGGGGCAGCGCGCCGTGTTCGACGCGACCTTCGACCTGTATTTCCCGCTCGGCGTCGGCGCTCCCGAACGCGAGCGCGACACGCACGACGATCTGGACGCACTGCGCGACAGGGCGGCCGACGCGCTGGTGGCGGGCGATGACACGACGCTGGCTCAGGTCGCCGCCGCGGCGGTGAACGGTTTCGGCCGGTATGGGAGCGAAGACGCGGGAGGCTGGTCGGCCCACCAGACACTCGAAGTGGTGCAACCACAAACCCTGCTGGTGCGGGTGCTCGCGGCGATGCGGGCCGACACCGGGCGGGACGCCTTCACCGAACGGTTGGACCGCGACGAGATCCGCCGCCGGATCGAGCGCTTCCGCGAGCACGTCCGGTCGGCGGCGCGGCGCCGGGCCGCGGAGGTGCGCGGGCGGGAGTACCTGGCCCGCTTCGCGGTTTCGTCCACAGTGGACCAGGTGGACTTCCTTTCGGCCGACCGGGCACAGCTGGCCGAGCTGCGCAGGGCGGTGCGGCCCCTGGCGCGCAAGCTCGCGACACGGCTGGCGGCTCGGCGTCGCCGGGCGGCGCGCGGACAGATCGATCTGCGCCGGACCCTGCGACGTTCGCTGTCGACCGGGGGCGTGCCGATGCGGCCGGCCTACCGCAGACGCCGGCCCGCCAGGCCCGAGATCGTGCTGCTGTGCGACCTTTCCGGCTCCGTGGCGGGGTTCGCGCACTTCACCATGTTGCTGGTCCAGGCACTGGCCGACGAATTCAGCAGGGTCCGCGTGTTCGCCTTCGTGGACAGCACGGACGAGGTGACCCGGTTGGTCGCCCACGGCGCGGCCGACCCGGCGGGCCTCGGCGCGCGCATCCTCGCCGAGGCCAGGGTGACCACCTGGTACGGGCACAGTGACTACGGCAACGCGCTGGCCGAGTTCACCGAACGCTACGGCGATGCCGTCGGCCCGCGCACCTCGGTCCTGATCCTCGGGGACGCGCGCACCAACGGCGGAGACCCGAACCTGGCCGCGGTGCGGCAGCTCGCAGACCAAGCCCGCCGGGTGTTCTGGCTCAATCCCGAGCGGATCGCGTTGTGGTCGACCGGAGACTCGGCCGCGCACGCCTACGCGGCAGTCGTCGCGATGCACGAGTGCCGCAACGCCCGCCAGCTCGCCGATCTCGTCGCGCGCATCCTCCCGATCTGATCGGTGCCGATCTTCGGCGGGCGACGATTCACCAATGTTCCCCTTCGTTCCGGCGATGTCCGTGCGCTTGGCCGGGCAAGACCGCCACATCGAGCCGCCGCAGGCGCACCGGGTCCGCGATCACCTCGTAGCCGGTGACTCGGTCGTCCGCCACGGCGACGGCGAGCACGCGGAGCAGTCGGCCGTGTGGCGCGACCACGGCTCCGACCGTTCCGTCGACCAGCGCGGGCTCGGCGAACCTCGCTCCACGGCCGAAGTCCAGCATTTCCCGAGCCACCGTGACGGCGCCGCTGACCACGGTTTCCCGGCCTGGCGCCAGGGCGGCGAGATCGGCACGTCGGACGACATCGGGAGCCAGCACGGCGAGCAGCGCTTCCAAATCGCCGTCGCGGGCCGCGGTGAGGAAGGCTTCGACGACTCGGCGATGAGCCTGCGCTCCGGCGGGAACCGGGGAGGAGCCGCGTACCCGCGCCCTCGCCCGGCTGGCGAGCTTCTTGGCGGCGGCGGGCGTGCGGTCGACGAGGGGGGCGATCTCACCGAAGGGCACGGCGAACAGATCGTGGAGTACGAAGGCGATCCGTTCGGCGGGCGTCAGCCGGTCCAGCACCACGAGCATGGCGCGGCCCACCGAGTCGATCAGCACGGCCTCGTGTTCCGGCTCATCCTGGTCGGCTTGGGCGAGTGACTGACCGTCCCAGGGGTCCTCGCGACGCGAGTGGCGCGTGCGCAACATGTCCAGGCAGAGCCGGGACACCACGGTACGAAGCCAGCTTTCCAGGTTCTCGATGCGCCCGGGATCGGAACGGCTGAGCCGCAACCACGCCTCCTGAACCGCGTCGTCGGCTTCGCTTGGCGAGCCCAGCATGCGATAAGCCAGCGCGCCCAACTGCCCGCGCTGCGACTCGAACCGTTCGGCCAGCCTTTCGTGCTCGTTCATCGGTCACCTTTCCCTGCCGCGTTCCGTCTGCTTGGTGACACGGGCAAATACGGTGACAGGAAGACCATCCCTATGATCCGACATGACGACGAAGCTGGCTCAGTTGGGGTCCAGCCGATGTTGCGACCGCTGGCGCTCGGACACCTCCGGTTGCCCAACCGGGTGGTGATGGCGCCACTCACCCGGGCCCGGGCGACCGCCGCAGACCGGGCGCCGAACGGTCTGCATGCCGCGTACTACGGTCAGCGGTCGAGCGCGGGCCTGATCATCACTGAAGGCGCCTGGGTGAGCGAGCGGGCGATCGGTTTCCGCGGCGTTCCCGGCATTTACAGCGAGCGGCAGATCGTCGCCTGGCGTGCGGTCACGAACCTCGTCCATGCCCTTGGCGGCCGCATCGTGCTACAGCTCTGGCACGCGGGCAGCGCCGCGCCACACGAGTTGACCGTCGCCGATATCGAGCAGGTGATCCGGGACTTCGCGGCGGCAGCCGAACGCTCCAGTCGTGCGGGCTTCGACGGCGTCGAGATCGCAGCGAACGGCACCTACCTGATCTCGCGGTTCCTCAACGCGCGGCTGAACCGCCGTTCGGATGCCTACGGGAGAAGCCGGGACCGCTTGCTTCTGGAGATTGTCGACGCGGTGTCGGCCTCTTGGGGGCAAGGATGCCTGGGGGTTCGCCTTTCGCCGTACTGGACCGTCGCCGACAGGTCCGGTATCGAGCCGTGGTCGGGCGATTATCCTTACACCGCGGACGAAAAAACCCTCGCCGCCTACGATGGGCTTGTGGCCGGGCTGGATGGACGCCCGGTGACCTACCTGCATCTGCGTGGCCGCGCGCCGGCCGTTCCCGGCGCCGTTCCCGACTTTGGCGAACTCGCCCGTTACCGCAGGCTCTTCGCTGGTCCCGTGATAGCCAACCACGGCTTCAACTCCGAAAGCGGGAATGCCGTCGTCGAAGGGGGAATCGCCGATGCCGTGTCCTTCGCGAGGCTTTTCGTCGCCAACCCCGACCTGGTCAGCCGGTTCGCGCTGGGGCATCCACTGGCCGTCGGCGACCCGAGTACGCATTACTCGGGAGGCGCGCGCGGCTATGTCGACTATCCACTGTGGCCGGCGTGAGCGGACGGTCAGCGCATGCGGAGCCCGCTGAAGGCGACTTCCGTGACGGTGTCGGCGAGTTCCGCGGCGTCGACACCGCCGTCCGGGCGGTACCACTCGACCACCGAGTTGATCAGGCCGAACAGTAGGCGCGCGGTGATCGCCGGTGCGATGTCGGAGCGGAGATCGCCCTCGGCCGCGGCCTGGGCGACCAGTTCGCTGACGACGTGGTCGAACTCCCGGCGCCGGGCCAGTGCGTCGCGCTCGACCTGGGTGTTTCCCCGGACGCGCAGCAGCAGCGTGACAAAGGGCATCCGGTCGACCAGCACCAGCACGCTGCCGCGTACGAGCCGTTCGAGGCGGTCCACCGCTCGGGTCCCGTCTGTTTCGTCCAGTTTGGAGACTTCCGCGAAGATCCCGTCCAGTGCCCGGTTCACGGCCAGCCGCAGCAGTTCCGCCTTGCCCGGCACATGGTGGTAGATGGCGGATTTGGTGATGCCGAGCCGGCGCGCGAGATCTTCCATGCTGGTGCCGTCGTACCCGCGTTCGGTGAATTCCGCGACCGCGACCGCGAGCAGCGATTCCAGGTCGTAGCCCGGCCGGCCCCGCCGGGCGGAGCGGGTGTGCGGCGCGCCGGTCATGTCCGAGGCCGCTCGTCGATCACGCGGCGCAGTTTGCCGAGCGATCGTTCCAGGGTGTCCGGGTCGACGACCTCGACACCGACCGTGACGCCGACGCCGTCCTTGATGCGGGTGGCGATCTCGGCGGCGGCCTCGGCGCGGCGGCCCGGTGCCGTCCCGGCGTGTGCCTCGACCAGCACGGTGAGCCGATCCATCCGATCCTTTGTGGACAGTTTTAGCTGGAAGTGCGGGGCGAGCCCGCCGATGTCGAGCACGATCTCCTCGATCTGGGTGGGAAACACGTTGACGCCCCGAAGAATGATCAGGTCGTCGCTGCGCCCGGTGACCTTGTCCATCCGCCGGAAGGCCGGGCGGGCCGTGCCGGGGCGCAGCGCGGTCAGATCCCGGGTGCGGTACCGGATGATCGGCATGGCCTCCTTGGTGAGCGAGGTGAACACCAGCTCGCCGGTTTCGCCACCGGCGAGCACGTTTTCGTCGATCGGATCGATCACTTCGGGATAGAAGTGGTCTTCCCAGACGTGCAGGCCGTCCTTGGTTTCCACGCATTCCTGGGCGACACCGGGGCCGATCACCTCGGACAGTCCGTAGATGTCGACGGCGTCGGCGTCCAGCCGCTCCTCGATCTCGGCGCGCATCCGCTGCGTCCACGGCTCGGCGCCCAGGATGGCGGTCTTCAGCGAGCTGGTACGCGGGTCGATGCCCTGGCGCTCGAATTCGTCGAGCAGGGTGAGCAGGTAGGTGGGCGTGACCATGATGATCTCGGGCCGGAAGTCGATGATCAGCTGCACCTGCCGCGCGGTCATGCCGCCGGACGCGGGAATCACCGCACAGCCCAGTTTCTCGGCGCCGTAGTGCGCGCCGAGACCACCGGTGAACAGCCCGTAACCGTAGGCGACGTGCACCTTGTGGCCGGGCCGGCCACCCGCCGCGTGGATCGACCGGGCCATCACGGTGGCCCAGGTTTCGATGTCGCGCCCGGTGTAGCCGACGACGGTGGGTTTGCCGGTGGTCCCGCTGGAGGCGTGGATGCGGCGCAGGTCCGGCTCCGGCACGGCGAACATGCCGAACGGGTAGTTGTCGCGAAGGTCCTTTTTGGTGGTGAACGGGAACTTGGCCAGGTCGGCCAGCTCGCGGCAGTCGTCGGGACGCACTCCGGCCGCGTCGAACTTGCGGCGGTAGGCGGGGACGTTGTGGTAGGCGTGCCGGAGTGTCCACTGGAGACGGTCGAGCTGGTGGGCGCGCAGCTCGTCCTCGTTCATCCGTTCCGGCGGGCTCAGCTCGGCCGTGTCCGGGGCGCCGCCCAGCCGCCGGGACACCTCGTCGTGGGTGGCCGCCATTGCTCACTCTCCCGTTTTCTCGATCACCCGGCTGCGGCCGCGGAACTCGGCGATGACGTCCCTTCCGGTCGCGGTCTCCCGGTGCACGGTGACGTCGTAGATGCCGTTGCGCCCATAGCGTGTGCGTTCCGACGCGGTCGCGACGAGCAGGTCGCCAAGGCGTGCGCTCGCCACGAACGAGATCTCCGCGCCGGCGGCCACCGTGACCGGGCCGTAGCTGTTGCACGCACCGGCGAACGCGGTGTCCGCCAGCATGAACACGTAGCCGCCGTGGGCGATGTGGTGTCCGTTCACCATCGCCTCGGTGACCCGCATGCGAGCGACGGCCGTTCCCGCCTCCGCCGCGGTCAGCTCGATGCCCAGGGACCGCGAGGCCACATCGTCGGCGAACATCGCCCAGGTGCCGGAAGCGGAGTGGGCGGGCGCCGTGGGCGGATCGGGTGTCGCGGCCTCGACGCCCGACCGGCGCCTTTCGTCAGGCATGCCGAGAGGCTATCATGAATTCCTGAACGTTCGGTTGGTAATTCGAGGGAGGCCGGACTCATGGGCGAACGGTCGAGGATGCTGCGCGGCTATGTCGGAGGCGCGTGGCGAACCGCCGACGACGAGGGTGTGCCGGTGCGGGACGCGGTGACCGGTGCGGAGGTCGCGCGGATCTCCTCGGCCGGTGTCGATACGGCCGCTGCCCTGGACTACGGCCGCCGGGTGGGTGGTCCGGCGCTGCGCGAGCTGACCTTCCACCAGCGTGCGGCGCTGCTCAAGGCGCTGGCCTCGCACCTGCGCGAGCACCGCGACGAGCTGTATGCGCTCTCGGCACGGACGGGCGCCACCCTCGGCGACGCGAAGTTCGATGTGGACGGTGGTATCGGGGTCCTGTTCGCTTACTCCAGCAAGGGAAAACGCGAGCTGCCCAACGACACCGTTTACGTCGAGGGTGAGGTGGAGCGGCTGAGCAAGGGGGGTACCTTCCTCGGCCAGCACATCGCGACCCCGCTGCGGGGCGTCGCGGTGCAGATCAACGCGTTCAACTTCCCCGTGTGGGGCCCGCTGGAAAAGCTCGCGCCCGCGTTCCTGGCCGGCGTGCCGAGCCTGGTGAAACCGGCGAGCCAGACCGCTTACCTCACCGAGAAACTGATCGAGTTGATCGTCGCCTCCGGGGTGCTCCCCGCGGGCACGGTCCAGCTGATCTGCGGCGGCGCGCGCGACCTGCTCGATCATGTCGCCGAACAGGACCTCGTGTCGTTCACCGGTTCGGCCTCGACCGCGCGGAAACTGCGGGCGCATCCGGCGGTCGTGCGCAACGCGGTGCGGTTCACCGCCGAAGCGGACTCACTCAACTGTTCCATCCTCGGCCCGGACACCGCGCCCGGGAGCCCGGAGTTCGACCTCTACGTGCGGCAACTGGTCACCGAGATGACGGTGAAGGCGGGCCAGAAATGCACCGCGATCCGCCGTGCGTTCGTGCCGGCCGGGCTCGCCGACGCGGTGACCGACGCCATCCGCGCACGCCTCGCGGAAATCACGATCGGCAATCCGGCGAACCCCGACGTCCGGATGGGACCGCTGGCCAGCCTGGAGCAACGCGAAGAGGTCCGCCGCTCGCTCAAGGCCTTGACGGCGAGCACGACCGTCGTCTTCGGCGACCCGGAATCGGTGGAGGTCATCGACGCGGACGCCGAGCATGGCGCCTTCATTTCCCCGGTGCTGCTGCGCGCGGGCGATCCGGACCGCGTGGAGCCGCACGAGGTCGAGGCGTTCGGCCCGGTGTCGACGCTGCTGCCCTACACCTCGACGGACCAGGTGATCGAGCTGGCCGCGCGGGGCGGGGGCAGCCTCGCCGGCTCGATCGTGACCGCCGACGCCGCCTTCGCGCGGGAAATCGTGCTCGGGGTCGCGCCCTGGCACGGCCGGTTGCTGGTGCTCGACGCCGACGACGCCCGGGAGTCGACCGGTCACGGTTCGCCGTTGCCCGCGCTGGTGCACGGCGGTCCCGGCCGGGCTGGCGGGGGAGAGGAGCTGGGCGGGATCCGCGCGGTGCTGCACCACCTGCAGCGCACGGCGGTGCAGGGCAGCCCGAAGGTGCTCTCGGCGGTGACCGGCCGGTGGGTGCCGGGCGCGCCCCGGTCGAGGAGTGTGCATCCCTTCCGGAAGTCGTTGGCGGAGTTGAAGACCGGGGACACGGTCGTCGCCGGGCCGCGCACGGTGTCCCAAGAGGACATCGATCGCTTCGCGGACTTCACCGGCGACCGGTTCTACGCGCACACCGATGCCGCCGCGGCCGAGGCGAACCCGCTCTTCGGCGGGATCGTCGCGCACGGATACCTGGTGCTGTCGTTCGCGGCCGGGCTGTTCGTCTCGCCCGAGCCGGGACCGGTGCTGGCCAACTACGGGCTGGAGAACCTGCGCTTCCTCACCCCGGTGAAGCCCGGCGACCAGCTGACCGTGACGCTGACCGCCAAGCGGATCACCCCGCGTGAGAACGCCGACTACGGTGAGGTCCGCTGGGACACCGACGTCACGAACCAGAACGGCGAGTCGGTGGCCCGCTACGACGTGCTGACTCTCGTGGCCAAGGAGGGGAAATGACCGCCACGCTCGCCCAGGAAGAGCTCGCGGAACACTTCGAGCGGACCATCGCGAAGGACCAGCGGATCGAGCCCCGGGACTGGATGCCCGAGGCCTACCGGGCCACGATGATCCGGCAGATCGCGCAGCACGCGCATTCGGAGATCATCGGCATGCAGCCCGAGGGGAACTGGATCACGCGTGCGCCGTCCTTGCGGCGCAAGGCGATTCTGCTCGCCAAGGTGCAGGACGAGGCCGGGCACGGGCTTTACCTGTATTCGGCGGCGGAAACCCTGGGCGCGGACCGTGGTGAGCTGACCGAGCGGCTGATCACCGGGCGGCAGAAGTACTCCTCGATCTTCAACTACCCGACCCTGACCTTCGCCGATGTCGGCGTCATCGGCTGGCTGGTGGACGGTGCCGCGATCTGCAACCAGGTTCCGCTGTGCCGCAGCAGCTACGGACCGTACGCGCGGGCGATGATCCGGATCTGCAAGGAGGAGTCCTTCCACCAGCGGCAGGGCTTCGAACTGCTGATGACCATGATGAAGGGCACCGGGGCCCAGCGGGAAATGGTGCGGGCCGCGGTGAACCGGTGGTGGTGGCCGTCGCTGATGATGTTCGGCCCGCCCGACGCCGATTCGCCCAACACCGCCCGGTCGATGGCCTGGAAGATCAAGCGTCACACCAATGACGAGCTGCGGCAGCGGTTCGTCGACATCGCGGTCCCCCAGGCCGAGGTCCTGGGCGTGACCCTGCCCGATCCGGAGCTGCGGTGGAATGCCGAGCGCGGGCACTACGACTTCGGCGAGGTCGACTGGTCCGAGCTGAAACGGGTCATCTCCGGTGACGGGCCGTGCAACGCGCAGCGGGTCGCGAACCGCGGGCGGGCGCACGAGGACGGCGCGTGGGTCCGCGAGGCGGCCGCCGCGCACGCCGCGAAGGAACGGAGCAGGAACGCATGACGGATGAATGGCCGTTGTATGAGGTTTTCGTGCGTGGCAAGAGAGGACTGAACCACGTGCACGTGGGGTCGCTGCGCGCGGCCGACGACCAGATGGCCCTGCACAACGCCCGTGACCTCTACACCCGCCGCAACGAGGGGGTCAGCATCTGGGTGGTCCGCTCCGCCGACATCACCGCGTCCAGCCCGGACGAGAAGGACCCGTTCTTCGCGCCGAGCGGCGACAAGGTGTACCGGCATCCGACCTTTTACGACATTCCCGACGACGTTCCCCACATGTGAGCCCGTGATGTCCTTTGACAATGCCTACGAGGCACTCGCCGACGCCGCGGACGACTCGCGGTGGGCCTTCGGCACCGGGTTCGCCGACCCGCTGTCCGGAGTGGACACGGCGGTCCCGGCCGGGGTGGACGGCGCGGACCTTTCCGCGTACTGCCTGATGCTGGGCGACGACGCCCTGATCATGTCGCATCGTCTGCAGGAGTGGTGCACCCGCGCGCCCGAACTCGAGGACGAGGTGGCGCTGGCCAATATCGGGCTGGACCTGCTCGGGCAGGCCCGGCTGCTGCTGGCGAGGGCGGGCCGGACCGGCGGGGAGGAGCTGGACGAGGACCGGTTCGCCTTCTTCCGTCTCGAACACGAGTTCCGCAACGTGCGCCTGGCCGAGCTCGAACGCGGTGACTTCGCGGAGTTGAGCGCCCGGCTGCTGGTGTTCGCCTCCTGGCGGCTCGCGCTCCTGCACCGCCTGACGACCTCGCGTGACCCGGTGCTGGCGGCGATCGCCGAGAACGGCGTCAAGGAGGTCACCTACCACCGCGACTATGCCGCGCGCTGGGTCGTCCGGCTCGGCGACGGCACCGAGTTCTCGCACGGGCGGATGCGGGCGGGACTGGCCGCGGTGTGGCCCTATGTCGCGGAACTGTTCGTTCCCCACGAGATCGAGCTGCGGATGGCCGGCGCGGGGATCGGGGTGAACCCGGCGGACGTGCGCGCCGAGTTCGACGAAGTCCTCGGGCAGGTGTTCGCCGCCGCGACGCTCGCCCCGCCGGAGGTCGCGCCGCGGGCCGGGGTCGGCGGCCGGACCGGGCGGCACGGCCTGCACACCGAGGCGATGGGCTTCCTGCTCGCCGAGCTGCAAAGCGTGGCCAGGGCACATCCGGGGGCGAGCTGGTGAGCGCGGCACGGCCCGGAGCGGGCGCGGCCAGGGCGGTCGCGGAGACCGTGCGCGATCCCGAGTTGCCGATGCTCACACTCGCCGACCTCGGCGTGCTGCGCGCGGTGTCCGAAGTGGACGGACGGGTGGTCGTCTCGATCACCCCCACCTACACCGGCTGCCCGGCAATGGACGCCATGCGCGACGACCTGGTGAACGCGCTCGAACGCGCGGGCTACCAGGAGGTCGAGGTGCGCACGGTGTTGCGGCCCGCGTGGTCGAGCGACTGGATCAGCGCCGAGGGCCGCCGCAAGCTCGCCGCCGCCGGCATCGCCCCACCCGGCCCCGCGCCGCGGCCGGTGCCCGGCCCGATCCCGCTGACGCTGGGCGTGCCGGAGCGGCGGGTCGCCTGCCCGCGCTGTGGGGCGGCGGAAACCGAAACGACGTCGGAATTCGGCTCCACCGCGTGCAAATCGCTGCGCCGGTGCCGTTCGTGCGGCGAACCCTTCGAACACGTCAAGGAGATCTGAGGTGGCCCAGCGCACCGCGGTCGTGGACTTCCACCGCCTCACCGTCGCCGAGGTGGACCGGCTGTGCGCGGACGCCGTGGCGATCACCTTCGACGTGCCGCCCGAACTCCGCGAGCGGTACGCCTTTCGCGCGGGCCAGGCACTCACCCTGCGCCGCCGCGTCGACGGGCGGGACGAGCGGCGGTCCTATTCCGTCTGTGCCCCCGAGGGCGCGGCGCTCCGCATCGGGGTCCGGGAGGTGCCGGACGGGATGTTCTCGCGCTGGCTGGTGCACGACGTGCGGCCCGGCGATCTGGTCGAGGTCGGCACTCCCGCCGGCTCGTTCACCCCGGACGGCGCCACGCCAGGACACCACGTGCTGGTCGCGGCCGGATCCGGGATCACGCCGGTGCTGTCGATCGCCGCGACCCTGCTGCGCGACCCCGCGACGACCGTGACCGTCCTCTATGGAAACCGGCGCACCGACACCGTCATGTTCGCCGACGAACTGGCTGATCTCAAGGACAGCGCTCCCGCGCGCTTCGAACTGGTGCACGTGCTTTCCCGGGAGCCCCGGGACGCGGAGCTGTTCAGCGGCCGGCTCGACACGGACCGACTGCGCGCCGTACTCGCCCTGTTCCGCGGCTTCGACGAGGTCGACCACTGGTGGCTGTGCGGGCCCTTCGAGATGGTGGCACAGACCCGGAAGCTGTTGCGGGAACAGGGTGTCCGGCCGGAGCGGGTCCACCGTGAACTGTTCTATGTGGACGATGTCCCACCCCCGCCGGCGCAGCACGAGGACCCGCCGGTGCGCGGGCTCACCAGCGCCGTGACGGTGGTGCTCGACGGCCGGTCGACCACTCTCGCCCTGCCCCGGGACGCGCGTATCCTGGACGCCGCGCAACGCTCCCGGCCGGATCTTCCCTTCGCGTGCAAGGGTGGTGTGTGCGGCACCTGCCGGGCGAAGGTGACCGCGGGCAAGGCCCGCATGCTGCGCAACTTCGCCCTCGAAGAGTCCGAAGTGGACTCCGGCTTCGTGCTCACCTGCCAGTCGCTGCCCGTGTCGGAGGAGCTCACCGTCGACTTCGACGCGTCCTGACCGCGAACCGCGGACGTTTTCACGCGATGTCCCGGCGGTGGAACAGCAGGCCCCCGGTCGCGCAGAACGCGACCAGGTACACGGCCACCACGAGGACGGCCTGGCCGGACCCGACGATCGGGTCGACGCCGGGTGTCCCCGGTGACGTGCCGAGGGCCGCGACGAGCGCGCCCGCGTTCGGTCCCGGCAGTCCCTTCTGCAACTCCGCGACCCAGGTCAGCAGCGGGGCCGCGACCGACGCGAGGAGATTCTGCACCGCCAGCATCCAGACCAGGCCGAGGCCGATGGGCAGCGCGGTGCCGCGCAGCGCGATCGCCAGCACCACTCCCAGCGATCCCCACATCATCCCGATCAGCCAGCCCGCGGCGAGACCGCGCAGCACGTCGAGCGCGCCCGGCCAGGTCAACGGCGCTCCCACCAGTCCGGCGACGACGGTGCTGGCCACCGCGGCGACGACGAACAGCGCGACGACGAGAATCAGCACGCCGGTGGCCACCGCGGCCAGCTTCGCCGAATACACCTGGACCCGTGAAGGTCGCTGGCTGAGCACGCTCTTCCACGTTCCCCACCCGTATTCCCCGCCCGCGACGAGCACGCCGAAGATGAGCCCGAGCGCGCCGATGAAGATCGGCAGACCGCCCAGCGCCGTACCCACGAATTCTCTCGGCAGCATCGTCACGATGCCACGTCCGCCGACCGGTGACCCGGAAACGTAACCGGCGTAGGGAACCACGTAGCCGAAGGTCAGGCTCAGCACGAGCGCGACGGCCAGCAGCAGCCAGTCGGCGGGCCGCCGGGCCTGCTTGACCAGTTCGGCGCGCACGTCAGTCCACATCGGAATCGCCTCCGGTCAGTTCGAAGAAGGTGTGTTCCAGATCGGGCCCACGCCAGGCCAGTTCGCTGACCGACACCCCGGCGCCGACGAGTTCGGCGTTGATCCGCGCGGCCTGGTCCGGTTCGACGTCGAGATCGAACCCGGCCCCGTCGAAGTGGGTGGCTTCCGCTCCCACCAACTGCGCGAGGTGCGCCCGCGCCCGTTCCACCGGCTGCGCGACCAGGTGCAACGACCCCCCGTCGCGCAGATCGGCGACGGTCGTCTCGGCGACCAGCCGGCCGCGGGTGATCACCCCGATCCGGTCGCAGACCTGCTCGACCTCGGCGAGCAGATGGCTGGACAGCAGCACGGTGCAGCCCTCGGCGGCCAGTTTCCTCAGCGTCACGCGCATGTCCGCGATCCCGGCTGGGTCCAGACCATTCGCCGGCTCGTCGAGGATCAGCAGCCGTGGCTTCTTCAGCAGCGCGGCCGCGAGGCCGAGCCGCTGCTTCATGCCGAGCGAGTAGGTCGCGTACCTGTCCTTCGCGCGTTCGGTCAGGCCGACCGTGTCGAGCACTTCGTCCACACGGGACACCTCGACACCCGCGTGCCCGGCGAGCACGCGCAGGTTGCCGCGCCCGGACAGGTAGGGGTAGAAGGCCGGTCCCTCGATCAGCGCGCCGACCCGGTCCAGGAAGGCGGGTCCGGGTTCGCGGCCCAGCAGCCGTACCTCGCCCGAAGTCGGCCGGACCAGTCCGAGCAACATGCGCAGCGTGGTGGTCTTCCCCGCGCCGTTCGGCCCGAGGAAGCCGTAGATCTCTCCCGGCAGCACCGTCAGGTTCAGCTCATGCACCGCGGTCGTCTCGCCGTAGCGTTTGGTGAGCGCAACCGTTTCGACCGGATTGCCCGTGAGTTCCGTGGACTTCATGCCCCTGACGATCGCTCAAGCCACCCCCCGCCGTCGTCATGCGCACCGCGTATCTCGCGCTACCGCACCGGACGTACGCGCGGGCATCCGATGACGCACCGGTGCTACATCGTTGTGCCCGCTCAGCGGAAACCAGGTGGCCGGACCCGGCCCGCCCGGCGAAGCTGGCCGGCTGGACAGTTCCTTCGTACCCAGGAGGTTGGATGCGGGTCCGCCACACCACACGCCACACCACACGCGCCGACGCATGACGGTCCGGTGCCGCAGGCGGTCGAAGCGGGCGGGTGGGTCTACGTTTCGTCTCTGTTCGGTGTGGACCCCGTCACCCGGGAGTTTCCCGCCGACGCGCGGTCCGAAGCCGAGCGGCTGTGCACCGACCTGGAGGCCGTGCTGAGCGCGGCCGGATGCGGGCCGAGCGACGTGGTCCGTGTCGGCATCGTGATGCGGGACCTGTAGCGGGCCGGCCGGTGTGCAACGGGGTGTGGGTGAACCGCTTCGGTGACCACCGGCCCGCCCGCGCCGCCCTCGAGTGCCCGGCTTTCGGCAGGCCGGGGGAGCGGGCCCGGTACATGATCGAGGCGACCTGTTTCCGGGGCTGACCGCGGGCAGGCGGCTGGCGCCCGGCGCGCCGCTGCCGCTGGCGGACCTGATTCACCCGCGCGTCGAGCCGGAGATCGTGTTCGTGCTGGGGGACCGGCTGAGCGGACCGGCGGTGACCGCCGGGTCGGCGCTGCGGGCCGTGCCGTCACCGCGCGGCGTGGCTCGCGGATCGGCGCGCGGCTCTCACGGCTGGGGTCCCTGCTGGTGGCGGCGCGCTGACGCGTCCGAGGAAAAACACGCGGGGTATCCCGAACGGGAGTTGTTTTCCGGGCGTTCGATAAACAGCACGAGTATTTGATCGTGATTGTGTCCACTGGCTGAAACCGCCTTGACCGCGGCCGGGCCGCGCGCGCTACCGTGGCGATGGTGACCGCGCGGCGCCGGTGCGGGCGATCTCGGACGGAGATGCGTCCAATGTGGAGTCTGCGCGGAACTTCCCGCCGGGCAAGGGAATCGCGCTGCGAGCGCCTCGGCGGGCCATTACCGCGGCGGGCCGTTTCCGTGCGGCCGCGCAGGGAAATCGGAGGAACAATGTCCGTCACCGATGAACTTCTCGCCAACAATGCCCGCTATGCCGAGACCTTCGCGGGTCCGCTTCCACTGCCGCCCGCCCGGCACGTCGCCGTGGTGGCATGCATGGACGCGCGCCTCAACGTCTACGGCGCGCTCGGCCTCGCCGAAGGTGAGGCCCACGTCATCCGCAACGCCGGTGGAGTGGTGACCGAGGACGAGGTCCGGTCGCTGGCGATCAGCCAGCGGTTGCTGGGCACCCGCGAGATCATCCTGATCCATCACACGGACTGCGGCATGCTCACCTTCACCGACGACGAGTTCAAGCGGTCGATCCAGGAGGAGACCGGGATCAAGCCCGGGTGGTCCGCCGAAGCGTTCGCCGATCTGGACGAGGACGTCCGGCAGAACATCGCCCGCATCAAGGCGAGCCCGTTCATCCCGCACACCGACGCGGTCCGCGGCTTCGTGTTCGACGTCGCGACCGGGCGGCTGCACGAGGTCGCCCAGGACCGCGCGACGGTCTGACTCGCCTGCGCCTGGGCGCGGTTCGCCGGACCTCGCCCCGGCTTGTCGGCGCGGAAGCCCATCCGCCGGACAGCCTTGCCGGGAGCCCGGAGTTCACCGGCGGCGGCCTCGCGGGGCGCAAGGGCGAACTCGGCGACGGGAACAGGGGACACGGTGACAGGAACAGGGGACACGGCGACGGGAGCGGGGGACACGGTGACGGGAGTGGGGGACACGGTGACCGGAGGAGGGGACACGGCTGGTGTGGTCAGCTGACCGCGGGGACCGGTGCGGGGGTGTCGATGCCGGGCAGGTCCTTGTCCCGTAGGGACAGCGTCGCGGCGGCGCCGACGAGGGCGGACAGCACGAGGTAGCCGCCGGCCAGCCAGGGCGCGCCACCGTCGGCCGCGAGCAGTGCGGTGATGACCAGCGGGGTCAGCCCGGAGGCATAGATGCCGGAGAACTGGTACACGAACGACATGCCGGTGTAGCGCAGATGAACCGGCGTGAGTTCGGCGTAGAGCGTGCCCTGGGGCGCGGAAAGCGCCGCGTGGATCACTCCGAGGACGATCACCAGCACCAGGCCGATCAACACCGCGTTCCGGGTCTGGAAGGCCGCGAACGCGGGAAACACCGCGACCGCGAACAGGACCGTGCCGGCCAGGTAGACCTTGCGCGGGTTCCACGAGTCGGTCAGCCGCCCGCACACGAAGATCATCAGCGACAGCGCGATCGTGGCGAGCACGACCTGGCCGAGGACCGTGTTGCGGGGAAGGCCCAGCGTCGTGGTGGCGTAGGAGATGAAGAACACCGCCCAGGTGTTGAAGGCGGCGCCTTCCGGCCACCGGGACAGCAGCCCGAGAACGGTGTTGCGCCGGTGGGTCCGGTCGGCGAACAGCGCGAGGAACGGGACCCGCGCGGCGGCCCGCGTCCGGAGCATCCGCGCGAAGGGCGGGGTCTCGTCCACCTTCAGCCGGATCACCAGTCCGACCGCGACCAGCACGAGGCTCAGCGCGAACGCGATCCGCCAGCCGTAGGCCAGGAACTCCTTGTCGTCCAGCAGGTTGCCCAGCAGCGCGAGCACCCCGGTGCCCAGGCCGAGACCGAGCGCCAGGCCGAGTTGCGGCCGGGCGCCGTAGCGGCCCCGCCGGCCCGGCGGCGCGTATTCGACGGCCATCAGCACGGCTCCGGCCCATTCCCCGCCGATGGCCAGGCCCTGGCACACCCGCAGCAGCACCAACAGAAGCGGCGCCGTGACGCCCGCCTGCGCGTAGGTCGGCAGGGCACCCATCGCCGCGGTCGAGACGCCCATCAGCAGCATGGTCGTCACGAGGGTGCGCTTGCGGCCGATCCGGTCCCCGATGTGTCCGAAAAGGATGCCGCCGATCGGGCGCGCGAGGAAGCCGACGAAGAAGGTGGCGAAGGACAACATCGTGCCGACGAACGCGTTGCCCGACGGGAAGAACAGTTTGTCGAAGACCACGCCGGCCGCGGTGCTGTAAAGGAAGAAGTCGTACCACTCGACGGTCGTGCCGAGCACGCTCGAGAAGAGCACCGTGCGCACCTTCGGCGCCCGCCCGGGCGCCGGCGCGAAATCGAGTCCGGTCATCGCCGCCAAGTTACCCGAGTCCGATCCTGTGGGACGGCCGGTCCGCTCTGTGGGAAGTGCCACAAGCCCCGGTCCGGCCGCTGCTTTCCGCGTGGTGGACGCTTTTGACACACCCGGGGCGGGCTCGGTTTTATTTCTCGGTGAAATGTAGTCGCGAGCAGTAGCGAGGAGTGCGTGGCCAGGGTTTCGCCGGTGGAGACACCGAACGTACGAGAGGCCAACGCGGCCGCCGTGCTGACCGCGGTCCGCGACCGCGGTCCGCTGCCCCGCGGTGACATCGGGTCCGCGACCTCGCTGAGCGCGCCCACCGTGAGCCGCCAGGTCGCCACGCTCACCGGGCTCGGTCTGGTGCGGGAATTTCCCGACCGGCGCCGGGGGATCGGCCGCCCCGGCATGCTGGTGGACATCAACGACGACGTGGTGGCCGCGTGCGGCGTGCACGTGGGGGTCACGACGACCACCTACGGCCTGACCACCCTGCGGGGCCGGCTGCTCGGCAGCGAGCGGATCCCGACCCCGGCCGGGCCCGCCGAGGACGCCCTCGTGGAGATCGGCCGCGCGGTGCGCGTCTTCCTCGGCCGCTGGCCCGCGCGCACGGTCATCGGGCTCGGTGTCGCCACCGGCGGGCAGGTCGACGACGTGGCCGGAACGGTGTCGCACGAACGCGTCGGGTGGGCGGGCGCCCCGGTCCGGGCGGTACTGGAGCGGGCGACCGGGCTCCGCGTCTACCTGGACGGGCACGTGCCCGCGATGGCGACCGCCGAACTGCTCTTCGGCGCGGCGACGGGGGCCGGCAGCATGCTGTACTTCTACGCGCGGCAGGTCGTCGGCATCGCGTTCGCCGTGGGCGGCCGTCTGCACCGCGGCCCGAGCGGCTCCGGCACCATCGCGCATCTCGGTGTCGGGAGCTCGATCGCCTGTCCCTGCGGCAAGATCGGCTGTCTGGAGGCGACCGTGGCCGAGCGCACCGTGCTCGACCAGGCCGTGCGTTCCGGCACGATCGACGCGCCGGACATCGGGCTGTTGCGCGCGGCGGCCGGGGCGGGCGACGAGCGTGCCGTCGGCATCCTGCGGAAGCGGGCCGCCGCGCTGGGCACGGCCGTGGGGATCCTGCGCGACGCGTTCAACCCCGACCTGGTGGTGCTGGGCGGGCAGGCCGTGACCGAAGCCCCGGAACGACTCGGCGATCTGCGGGCCGCGTTCGAGGCGACCACCGTGCTGCCCGGCACCGACCTCATCCAGGTCACCCGCTTCGGGCCCGACGTGCAGGTGATGGCCGCCTGCACCGGCCTGCTCGCGCAGGTCTACGGCAACCCGACCGCCGTGCTGGGCGCGGGCGCCTGACCCGGTCAGGTCAGCCGGCTTGTGTGGTCTGGCCGGCTCAGCCGGCTTGTGTGGTCAGGTCAGGTCAGCCGGCTTGTGTGGTCTGGCCGGCTCAGCCGGCCGTACCCAGTCCCCGCGAGCGCAGCACGGACCGTTCGAGCGGGCGGAACACCACCAGGTCGATGCCGACCCCGACGAACAGGATGAGGAAGATCGCGGACAGCACCGTGGGCATGTCGTTGAAGCTCGAGCCCTGTTGGAGATACGCACCGAGACCGAGGCCGAGCTGGGGTGAGGTGGCGATCAGCTCGGCGGCCATCAGCGAGCGCCACGAGAACGCCCACCCCTGCTTGAGTCCGGCCAGATAACCGGGCAGCGCCGCCGGGAGCAGGATGTGGCGGGTCGTGGCCAGCCGGCCCGCGCCCAGCGCCTTGCCGACCCGCAGCAGGATCGGCTGCACCTGGTCCACGCCCGCGACCAGGCCGTTGGCGATGGAGGGCACCGAGCCGAGCAGCACCACGAGGTAGATCGTCGCGTTCTCGGTGCCGAACCACAGCACCGCGGCCGGCACCCACGCCACCGACGGCAGGCTCTGCAACCCCGACAGCAGCGGGCCGATCGCGGAGCGGATCACGCGGACCCTGGCCACGAGCAGGCCGAGCGGGGTGCCGATCGCGAGACCGGCGAGGAAGCCGAGGACCGCCCGGTGCACCGAGGTCCAGATGATGCCGAACACCGATCCGTCGACGACGGTGCTCCAGAACTGGTCCCAGACGGCCAGCGGGGCCGGCAGCTTGTACTCGGGCCAGAACGCCTCGGCCCACAGGATCTGCCAGACCGCCAGGAACAGCACGACCGCGACGACCGGGGGCAGCACGCCGCGCAGCAGCCGCTTTCCCGCGGTCGGCGGAGTCGTCGTGGGCGTGTCCAGGGCATCCAACCCGGCACCCACCGTCCGCAGGTCCCGGTCGTTGTCCCCGCTCCCGACCGCGCGGTCGATCCCGGCGTCGAGACCGGCGTTGCCGTCAGCCGTTGCCATGGGTCCTGATCACCTCTCGCTGTCCGGGTGCCGCCGTCGGTGCTCTCACTGGCTTTCCAGCCCGGCCGCGTCGATCGTGGGCTTGTGCTGCTGGGACAGCACCGCGTTGAGCGGCCGCAGATCGAGGAAACCCTTGAGGTTCGCGGCCGTCTTGACCACGCCGGCCGTCACCGAGTCCTGCGCGAGCTGCGGGAAGGTCTTGCTGTCCGGGTCGGCGCTGAGCGTGATCTCGTCGAAGGCACGGTCCAGCACCGCCTGGGAGAGCGTCTGATGGGTCAGCTTCTGGATGCCGTCGTTGACCGCGGCCTCGGCGGCGGACCGGTTGGCCGAGGCCCAGTCGATCGCGGCGATGGTGCCCTTGAGCACGGCCTGCACGGTCTCGGGATGCTGCTGCAGGAACTGGGTGCGCACCACCACGACCGTGGTGGGGAACAGACCCTGGGGCCACAGCGACTTCTCGTCGACGAGCACCTTCGCGCCCGCGTCGAGGACGAGCTGGGAAGCCCAGGGTTCGGGCAGCCAGCCACCGTCCACGCTGCCGGTGCGGAAGGCGTTGAAGGTCACCGGGTTGTCCATGTTCGCGACGTTGACCTGACCGGTCAGCTTGTTGCCGGCCAGCCACTTCTTCAGCGAGACGTCCTGGGTGTTGCCCAGGGACGGGGTGGCGATCGTCTTGCCCTTGAGCTGGTCGGGGGTGGAGATGCCCGGTTCGACGACCAGTTCGGCGCCGCCGGAGACCGCTCCCGAGATCACCTGGATCTTCCCCTCGGACTTGGTGAAGGCGTTGATGGCCGGGCCCGAGCCGATGAAGCCGATGTCGAGCGAGCCGCCGAGCAGCGCGTTCGCCTCGTCGGTGCCGGAGTTGAAGGTCTGGGTGGTCAGCGTGGTCGACCCGAGCTGCGCCTGGTAGTAGCCCTTGTCCACGCCGATGATCGCCGGCGCGTGGGTCATGTTCGGGAAGTACCCGAGCCGGACCTCGGTCGCCGGGCCCTGGTCCGTCGCACCGGTGGCCGCCGTCGTGTTCCGGTCGACCCGCGAGCAGCCGGCGAGGACGGCCGTCAGGGCGAGCAGGGCCGCCACGACAGGGGTGAGACGGCGGGATCTTCCGAACATGGGAGGCCTTTCCGTGGGGGACGGCGAAAGCTTCGCAGTTCTTTTCAGCGTGTTCCACTTTCATCCGATCGGTGGGACACCCCTTGACTTTTCCCGATTTCGCGTTAGCCCCCGAATTCCGGACCATTGCGATGGTGAACTGCGGGAAGTTTTGTTCGTGCCGTTAATAACGCGCTGAAACCAGCAAGGCGTGCCCGGTGGGCCGGCCGTCCGCCCTGGTTGTTCCCGGTTCGGCGTCCCGCCGCATGGGACGCTCTGCGCCGTGTTTTCGCCTCGTGCCATGATCCGCGGATGTCTCGCTCGGCATGAGCAACCGTGAAGAGGAACAGGCATCAGATGACTTCGGCTACCGTGGACTTCGAGGTCCATCCCCGGCTCGACTCGGCGTCGGTGCGGGCGCTCGTCCATCCGGAACGTACATTGTGGACTCCCATCGAGCTGCGCCTGCTGACTTCGGTCACGGCCGGCGCACTGGCCGCCCCGCTGTCGGAGGTCGCGCGCTTCGTGCCGGAGCGGCGCTGGTGGGCGCGTCTCGCGCTGACCTGGGGAGTCGAGCTGTGGTTGCTGTCGTGGCTGCCCGGCCAGGGCACCCGTCCGCACGACCACGGCGGTGCCGCCGGTTCGTTCACGGTGCTGACCGGCACCCTGTCGGAGACCTACCGCTACCCGGGAAAGCAGATCCGCCACGCGCAACGCGCCACGGGGGCGACGATCGGTTTCGGCGCGGGCCATGCCCACGAGGTCCGCAACCGGGGAGTGGTCCCGGCCCTGAGCGTGCACGCCTATTCGCCGCCGCTGGTACCGACGAGGAACTATTCGAGCCTGCACCACATTCCGGACCGGATCCCGCCGCTGCCCGCGCGGCCACGGTCGTTCGCCGAGTTGCGCGCGCAGGCCGAGGACGAGTCGTGACCATCGACGAATTCCTCGACACGGCCCGTGCGGAACTGCGCCGGGTGGAGCCGCGGGAGGCCGATGCCCTGCGGCGGGAGGGCGCGCTGCTGGTCGATATCCGGCCGTGGCACAACCGGAACGAGGAAGGGGAGATCCCGGGTTCGGTGGTGATCGAGCGGATCGTGCTGGAGTGGCGGCTCGACCCGCGCGGCTCGCATCGCCTGCCCGGCATCGCCGAGGACACCGTGGTGATCCTGCTCTGCAACGAGGGCTACGCCTCCAGTCTTGCCGCGCGGGACGTGAAGCGGATCGGCCTGCGCAACGCCACCGATCTCGTCGGCGGGTTCCGGGCCTGGGCGGCGGCCGGGCTGCCGGTCCGCGACGGCGCCAGCAAGGCCATCACCTGAGCGGCCGTCCCGGATCGCCGCCGCGGGACAGCCGTCTCCGGTGCGGTTCCTCGACAACGCGAGCGCGCCGGAATTTCCTCGTCGTGCTCGATTCACCGTGGAGGCGGCTCGGTTCCCCGGCGGGCGGTCTCATCCCTCCGGGCTGATTACGCGTGGGGCGTCGTGGGTTTGGCTGGGGGCGGGAGGTGCGCAGCGATGCTGTACCCGTATACCCGCCCGTCACCACGGGCCGCGCCGTGACCGGGTACCGGTCCCTGCCCCGGGGGTGGACCGTCGTCGAGCGGCGGTTCGCCGGGCCGTTCACGACCGGTGTCACCTACCGGCGCCCCGACGGTCGCACCGTCGAGTGGTCATCCCGGTGGCATCGCAAGCACAACTCCCGGTTGTCGCGCGTGCGGCCCGCGCGCGACAGCGTGCTGTGGGCGCCGCATCGCGCGTCGTGGTGGATCGCTGTGCTGTTCATCGTCGGGTCGATGTGTTTCCTAATAGGCCCGTTACCCGGTTTCTCGGCCTTCGTCGGCGGGTACGTCGACGCCGCGGTCTTCTTCGCCGGTTCGATCTTTTTCACCGCGGCCGCGGCGCTGCAATGGCTCGAAACGATCAACGCCGACCGTGGCCCCACCGCCGCCGGCGCAGGAGTGCGGCTCCTCGCCTGGGAACCGTCCCGGGTGGACTGGTGGAGCAGCGGAATCCAACTCGTGGGCACGGTTTTCTTCAACATCACCACGTTCCGGGCGCTGGGCACCATCGTCGACGTGCCGTCCTACGACCGGCTGGTCTGGCGGCCGGACGCGTTCGGGTCGACCTGCTTCCTGGTCGCCGGGTATCTCGCCTACGCCGAGGTCGCCGACGGTTTCCTGCGCCGGCCACCGTGGCGGCTCGAAGGCGGGTTGGTGACGGTGAACCTCGCCGGCTGTGTGGCCTTCGGCGTCGCGGCGCTCGCGGCCTATGTGGTGCCGGGGAACGCCGTTCCGCTGGACGCCACGATTTCCGACGGCGCCACCGCGTTCGGTGCGCTCGGTTTCCTGGTGGGTGCGATCCTGCTGCTGCCGGAGGGATACCAGACCCGGCCCCCGGAACGGGCCGGCGCGGGGGCTTCGGTGGCGATCGAGCGCGGCGGTCCGTGAGACCGCCGCTTTTCTCACCTGCCACGGGTGACGACGGCGCGGGAACGGGGCTGACAGCCTGGGGCCGCGGTGGGGCGTTCGGCCGAACGAGCGAGCCTGATTCGCCCGCTGGGGCACTCGCGGATTTCAGGGAGGTTCAGTATGTCCGAATCCAGTGGCACGTTCATTCTCGTGGCGACCTATCCCGACGAAGCGGCGGCTCAGCTCGACTACCGGGCCGTCAAGGACGCTCACACGGCAGGCCTGGTGGGTTCCTATGACGCGGCCGTGGTCACCAAGGACATGCGCGGGAAGATCCACCAGAACAAGGACGAGACGGCGACCCGCAAGGGAGCCTGGTGGGGAGCGGCCGCGGGGGCGGCGGTCGGCCTCATCTTCCCGCCCGCCGTCCTCGGTGCGGCCGCGGTGGGTGGCGCGATCGGCGGAATCAGCGGACACCTGGCCAAGGGAATGTCGCGCTCCGACGCCGAGGCGCTGGGCGACCTCATCGACCCGGGCGAGGCCGGGCTCGTCGTCGTCGGGGAAAGCAAGGTCCAGCCGGCGATCCGGAACGCGGTGACCGGGGCGGAGAAGAAGGCGGCCAAGGATCTCGACGTGGACCCGAAGGATGTCGACAAGACCCTGGAGACAGCGGTCAAGGAGATGTGAACCACGGCGGGGCTCGGTAGGAGATCCGTCCGCTATGGACGATCGTGCCGCCGGGGCCGGGTCGTCCCGCCTGCCGTTCCTGACGGGACCCTGGTCTCCTAAAGAAACTCGGGCAGCGGGTCGGCCCGCTGTGCCGAGCGGGCGGACAGGACGTCACCGTAGCGGGCGGCGAGCGGTCCCGCGCTGACTCCGTGCGCGATCACGCTCACCAGCACGGTCAGCGCGATCACCGCCACCACGGTGTCGGCCCGTGATCCCAGTCCGTCGAGCGCGAGCAGCGCGAAGATGATCGAGGCCACACCACGGGGACCGAACCAGCCGACGAACAGCACCGTCGAGCGGTCGAGACGCGTGCCCAGCAGCGAAAGGGCCACCGGGACCATGCGCACCACGGTCAGGCTGAGCACGCAGTAGAGGCCGATCTCCCAGTCGAGGGCGCCGGCCAGGACCGGAAAGACCGTCGCACCGAAGAGCATCCAGACCAGCAGCGAGGCCAGATCCGCGGTCTGCGCGACATAGCGGACGTCCTTGGCACCCCCGTGGCCCACGGCGTTGCCGAAGGTGAGACCGGCGACGAACGCGGCCACGAAACCGTTGCCGTGACCGGTGATCGCCGCCGCGTAGACCAGGATGACCAGCGCCAGCACCGCCGGCCCCGCGAACTCCGGGGAAGCCCAGCCCCGCCGGCGCGCGAACCGCATCAGATGCCCGCCGATGAACCCTCCGGCGGCTCCGATCGCGACCCCGACGAGCAGTTCGCCCAGGACGTTGCTCTCGTGTTCGACGTGGGCGGCACCGGCGATGGCGAGTACCACCACGGGGGTGACGATGCCGTCGTTGAGACCGCTCTCGACGGTGATGAGGCGGCGGATGCGCGCCGGCACCGCTCGGTTGGTCACGACGACAAGACCCAGCGCGGCATCGGTGGGGGCCAGCGCCGCGCCGACGACCAGCGCGAGCCAGACATCGAGACCGGGCACCAGGAAGCGCGCGAGCAGCCACCCGGCGCCGATCGTCAGGGGAAGCCCGATGCCGAGCAGGCGGGCGTAGAAACCGGCGTCGGCGCGGAACTCCCGGAGCCGGACCCGGGAGGCGTCACAGAACAGGACCCAGGACAGCGTGGCCTCGCTGAGCACCGTGAAACCGTGCGGATCCACCTTGACCATGCCGGGTGCGGCGGAGATCAGCCCACCCACGGCGACGAAGACGATCGGTGCGGTCAGGCGGACCTTCTCCAGGCGGGTGGCGAGGGGTCCCCACAGGAACACCGCCGCCATCACCACGCCGACTTCGGGCGCGTTCATCGAAGTTCGTGCCGGTGCCGCCGGGCGCTCACCGGCCGGACTCGGCGGTGACCCGGCCGGTTCTGATCGCCTCGGTCAGCGCGGCGTGGTCGCGTTCGTTCTGGTCGGCGTAGTGGCGGGCGAACTCGGACACCGCCTCGTCGAAGGCCGGACCGGAGCCGAGGTAGGCGGCGATCGCGATGTCGTCCCCGGTCCGGGCGTGTGCCCGGGCCAGCGTCCAGCCGCAGATCCGGCCGTAGTCCAGCAGCATCGGCGGTGACATCGATTCGATGTCGGCGGAGCCCTTCCAGTCACGCAGCTGTCGCAGATAGAAATCCCGGGTGTGCCCGTCCGGCGCGGCGGCCCGGACCCAGCCGAGGAAGATGTCGCTCACCGTCTGCATCAACCGCTGGCCGACGACCACCCGCCGCCCCGCGTTGCCGTACCGGCTCGCTCCGGTGAACTCCTCCCAGACCGAGGGGCCCGCCTCCTTCGCCTGCAGGAACAACGGGTCGCCGTCGTCCTTGCCCAGCATCAGCACCATCCAGCAGCGGGTGCCCACGCTGCCCACGCCGACCACCTTGCGGGCGAGGTCGACGAAGCGGTACTGGTCCAGCAGCACGCGCCGCTCGGGTTCCAGCGTGTTCCGGTACTCGTGCAGCAGCCGGCGCAGCAACGCCTTCAGCGCCGCCGGGTCCTGCCCCTCCTCGATCAACTCGTCGGCCTGGACGATCAGGGGCGGCGTGGAGACGATGCGCAGCCGGCCGTCGGTCATCGTGGTGAACCGGCGCAGCGCGCCGAGATTGGTCTTGGTGCGGGCCTTGTCCACGGTCCCGGTGAGCCGGCGCCGCCGGGATCTGCTGAGCTGGTCCGCGAAGGTCGCCTCCACCGTCTCCACATCGGCGCGGGCGTACCAGATGTCGAGCACGGGTTGCCCGGCGAACTCCCGCATCGCGCGCCGGTATTCCTCGATCGCGCCCGTCACGACCATCCGGAGCTGTCTGGCCGCGAAGCCGTTCTCCCGCCCGGTGATCTCCAGACTCGCGGCCAACCGCTTGACATCCCATTCCCAGGGGCCGCGGTGCGTCTCGTCGAAGTCGTTGATATCGAAGATCAAACGTCGCTCCGGGGAAGCGAACAGACCGAAGTTCATCAGATGCGCGTCCCCGCAGGCCTGCACGAACAGGCCCGTCCGCGGCGTGCCGGCGAGGTCCGCGGCCATCGGCAGCGCCGCCCCGCGGAAGTAGGTCAAGGGCGAGACGGCCATCCGCCCGTACCGGATCGGGAGCAGATCGGTCACCCGGGTGGTGTCCTGGCGCGCCAGGAGCGCCAAGGGATCGGGTTGCCGGGGATCCCGGGCGAACTCGGCGTGGCTCGACCGCGGCACCAGGGACCGCGCCGCCTTCCCGCTCGCGGCCCGCTCCGCTGTCGTCGCTGTCGTGTCTTCGACCGCGGCCGGCTTAGTCGTGGTAGCCATCGGCGCAGCGTCCGTCGTTCCGGCCGCCGTCGGCCTCCCCCATCCCGGGTGAGGTGGGCCTGGCACGACGATGCGCGACGCGGGCATCGACGACGACTTCGTCGCCCAGGTGCTTCGCTGATTTCCACCAACCTGTCGAGCGAACAGGAAGCGAAGCTGCGCGAGGCCTTCGCGGAGGAGACGACGTCGGCCTAGCCGCGGGTTCACGGCTTCGTGGGTCGACGGCGGATCCGTTCAGCGCGCCGGATGCCCGGCCAGCACCCGGAACAGCGCCTTGACGGTGTCGCCGATCCCGGCCGGTGCCACCGCCGCGGGCGCGCCGGGAGCGTCGACGGGTGTCCGGACGCGCAGCGCGCCCGGCAGCGAGCGGAACCGCAGGGGCGGCGCGAGCCGCGCCGCCTCCCCGTCGATCCCCACGTCGATCAGGTCCTCGGCCGAGTCGATCTCGAACTCCGGCGCCGCCCACTCGCGGTAGCCGGAGAACCGGGTGATCCGGCCCGCGGCCTCGGCGGAGATCAGCGCGGGCAGGTCCCTGGCCCGGTTCACGGTCACCGCGACGATCCCGAGAACACCGGCGTCCAGGTGTTTCCTGGTACCGAAGCCGGCCAGGCTGTCGAGCCGGTACACGTCGTTGGAGACGAGCACGATGTCCGCCGTCCGCACGGCCACTCCGTCCGGGCGAGTGAAACGCAGGTCGAACCGTTCCGCCTCCGGCCCGAGCAGGTCGGGAAGGAGCTGCGCGGTGGTGCTCAGCTTGGCGTCGCGGTAGCCCTCGGACTGCACGACCGCCGCGTATGCGCCCAGCGACGCGTTGTTGACGAACACCCGGTCGCCGAGCAAGGCAAGATCGACCCGCCGCTCGACGGCGTTCCCGAACGCGTCGAGCGCCCGCGCCGCGTCCGCGCGGTCGAGTCCGAGGTCGAGCGCGAAGTGGTTGCGGGTCCCGGCGGGCACGCAGACGAACGAGATGCCGTGGTGGCGCGCCACATCGGCGACCAGCGCCTGCGATCCGTCACCGCCGGCCATGCCGAGGACATCCGCGCCGTCGGCCACGGCCTGTTCGGCCAGCGCCCGCAGGTCGTCGCCCTGGCGCAGCGGGATCGGGGTGACGCCCAGCGCTTCCGCCCGGCCGGCGAGGTCGAACCGTTCCGCCTTCCCGCCTCCGGACCAGGGGTTGATCAGCAGCACACCCCGGGCGGCCGGGCCGACCCGGCGGAACCCCACCGCCGGCCGCAGGTCGCGCGCGATGGCGACCTTCGTGGCGGCCGTCGACAGCACCACGAGTACCACCACGAGCGCGATCGCCAGGACGGAGCGCAGGTCGGGCAACACCAGGATGCCGGTCAGCGCGACGGCAGCCGCGACGGTGGCCAGGATCCGGGCGATCCCGCGATGCACCAGCGCCGTCCACGCCGCGACGATCGTGACGATCAGCAGCACCAGGGACAGCGGAAGCTGGAGCGGATGCCGGACCAGGTTGACGATCACCACTATGGCCGCGGCCAGGAGCGCCACCAGCGCACCCGCAGCGGCGACGCGCCGTGTCCCGGACGGCCGGTCCGGCGGTGCGCTCGTGTCCTGGGGCGGAACCTCGACCGGCATGCTGCCTGCTCCTCCGATCATCGCGGACCCACCACCTTGCGCCGCGACGGGCGATCCGTCGTCACCCGGGTGTGATGAGCCGCTCGACCGGATCTGTCCGCCGATGGGCCGGGCAGCCCGCTCAGCGCGCCGTGGGCGGGCGTCAAGGACCCGTCAGGATCAGGGGTATGCGCGCATGTGTAATGCCAACGGCCGGCCGCGCGGGGACCGTGCGGCGGTGGGATGTGGCCAGGCGCGAACCGTGGGTGTGAATCGGGGGTGGGTGTCATGGCGGTCGACGGTGATACCGGCGCGCTGGGGATGCCCTCGCCGGGTGCGTCCCCGGTGCGGCGTGGTGAGTTGCGGATCTACCTCGGTGCCGCGCCGGGGGTGGGCAAGACCTACGCGATGCTCGGCGAGGCCCACCGCCGGCACGGGCGCGGTGCCGACGTGGTCGCCGGTGTGGTGGAGACGCACGGGCGTGCCGAGACCGGCGTGCTGCTCCGCGGGCTGGAAATCGTGCCGCGCCGGGTGCGGCGGTATCGCGGCGTGGAGTTTCACGAACTCGATGTCGAGGCGGTGCTCGCGCGCAAGCCCGAAGTGGTGCTCATCGACGAGCTGGCGCACACCAACGTGCCCGGCTTCCGCAACGCCAAGCGGTGGCAGGACGTCGAGGAGATCCTCGATGCCGGGATCGATGTGCTGTCCACGATGAACGTGCAGCACCTGCAGAGCCTCAACGACGTGGTCGAGCGGATCACCGGGACGGTCCAGCTGGAGACGGTCCCCGACGAGATCGTTCGGGCCGCCGGCCAGATCGAGCTGGTCGACGTGGCGCCGGAGGTGCTGCGGCAGCGTCTCGCGCAGGGTCAGGTCTATCCGGCGCACAAGGTCGACGCCGCGCTGGGCAACTACTTCCGCACCGGGAACCTCACCGCGCTGCGCGAGCTGGCCCTGCTGTGGGTCGCCGACGAGGTGGACGTGGCGCTGCGGCACCACCGCAGCGAGGACCGTGCCGGTGAAACCTGGGAGTCCGGGGAACGGGTGATCGTGGCGGTCACCGGCGGGCCGGAAAGCGAAACCCTCATCCGGCGGGCGCGGCGGATCGCCAGCCGGTCGGCCGCGGAGCTGCGGGTCGTGCACGTGTTGCGCTCCGAACGGATCACCGGGCGGCCGGCACAGGTGATCGGACGCTGCCGCGCGCTGGCCGAAGAGGTCGGTGCGACCTTCCACACCGTCGTCGGCGACGACGTGTCCACCGTGCTGTTGGACTTCGCGCGTGGGGTGAACGCGACTCAGCTGGTTCTCGGGTCTTCCCGCCGCTCACGGCTCGCCCGGCTGGTGAACGAGGGCATCGGCGCGAGCACACTCCGCCACGCCGGCCGCATCGACGTCCATATCGTCACCCACGGGCAGGCCGCGGGCCTGCGCGCGAACTGGTGGCCGCGGATGCGGCGGGCCGGGTTCCCGGCGTGGCCGGTGGCGTTGCTGGCGCCCGTCGCGATCACGGTGGTGGGAGTGTTGTTCCGGGCCGAGATCTCGCAGGCCGGCTCCGTGGTCGGGTTCGTGCTCGCGGTCGCGGTGACCGCGTGGCTCGGCGGGCTGGCGCCCGCACTGCTCGCCGCCGCCTTTTCCGGCGCCCTGCTCGCGTATTACTTCCTGCCGCCCTACTACGACCTTGCCGTACAACGGCCCCAAGATCTGGTGTCCCTTGGGATGATGCTGGTGGCCGCGTTCCTGGTTTCGCTGGTGGTCGACCGCGCGGCACGCCACGGCGCGCAGGCGGCGCGTGCCCGCGCGGAGGCCGCGTTGCTGGGTTCGTACGCCCGTTCCGTGTTGACCAATCCTCGACCGCTGCAACCGCTGCTGGAGAAGGTCCGGGAGAACTTCGGGCTGATGTCGGTGACGCTGCTGGAAAAGCAGGGGGGTGTCTGGCGCCGGCTGGCCGCGTCCGGTGCCCCCGCCGTCGGCGTGCCGCCCGACGCCGAGGTACCGATCACCCCGGAGGTGCGCCTGTCGCTGCGGGGCCGGACGCTGCCCGCCGCCGACCTCCGGACGCTGGAAAGCGCCGCGGGACACGCGTTGCTCGCGCTGCGCCACCAGCGCATGACCGCCGAGGCCGACCGGGCGAGCCGCAAGGCCGAGACCGCCGAGCTGCGCAACGCGCTGCTCTCGGCGCTCGGGCACGACCTGCGCACACCGCTCACCTCGATCAAGGCCGCGATCGCCGGTTTGCGGGACGACCGGTTCCCGCCATCGCCCGGCGACGCGGCCGAACTGCTCGAAACCGTCGAGGAGTCGGCGGACCGGTTGTCCGGGCTGGTGGAAAACCTGCTCGATTCCTCGCGGCTGGCGACCGGCGCCGTGCGGCCGCGGCGGGAACCCGTCGGGTACGACGACGTCGTCGCGCGGGTCCTGTCCGGATCGGACGGTGGCCCGGCGGTCGAGGTGGCCGTTCCGCACGGCATCGCCCCGGTGCTGGCCGATCCGGGCCTCCTCGAACGCGTCGTGGCCAACCTCGTCGACAACGCCCTGCGTTACGGCGTTCCGCCGCCCGGCGAGCCCGCCGCGGCGGTGGTCGCGATCCGTGCCACCGCGCATGCCGGCCGGGTCGAGCTGCGCGTGGTCGACCGCGGGCAGGGGCTTCCCGGGAACGCGACCGACTCGGCGTTCCAGCCGTTTCAGCGGCTCGGCGACCGGGACACCAGCAGCGGGGTCGGGCTGGGCCTGAGCGTGGCCAAGGGGTTCACCGAGGCCATGGGCGGCACCCTGCGTGCCGAGGACACTCCCGGCGGCGGGCTGACCATGGTCGTCTCCCTGCCCGAGTTCCGGGAGGACCACCCGATTCAGTAAACGCTTTCTCCTTCGCCGGCACCCTCGCCGTTAAGAACGTGTTGAGTCCGGCCGCGCCGCCTTGAGACCGAATCGCCGGGATCGTTAACGTTGCCGTTACAGGTGTTCGGACTCGCAAGGAGGCAAGTCATGTGGGCTCCGTGGGCGGTGGCGCTGACCGCCGGGTTCCTCGGCAATCTGACCGGAGGGGACACCGCGCTGGCGATCGTGTTCGGTCTCCTGCTCGCGCTGGACCTCGCCGGAGCCGCGGTGCTGCGCCGTCGCCGGGTGGCCCGGGCTCACGGCCATCGGGTCACCGCTTAGCGCGGACCCCGCGGCGGGTCCGCTGGCCCACGACGCACCGGAAGGGCCCACCGGCGGGGGTGAATCCGCCGGTGGGCCCGTGATCTTCAGGCGCCCGGCCCGTTGCCGTGGCTGGCTTTCTTCTCGCGCCGTTCCCGCTTCTTCCGCGTGCGTTTGGACATCGTCGTTTCCCTTCGGTGTGGTGGGGGAATCGGGTACGGCGGTGTGTGCTGGGCTCAGCCCAGGCCGGTGAGGCGGGCACTGAGCTTCCACAGCCGCTCGACCGCGCTCGGGTTGTCCACCGCCGCCGCCGGGCGTGCCGGTACGGCCGTCTCGAAGCCGATACCGGCGGTGGCGCCGGTGACCAGGACGGTCAGCGGGCCGCTGGGTTGGGACATGACGAATCCATTCGATGACGGCACAGGCAGGCCGGGGCTCGCGAGTGCGTGCCGGGGGAGCGGGACGTGCCGTTCCGGTGCCGTGAGTGAGGTCAGGGTCACCGGATACGGGCACACCGAAGAAACCGCGGAGCCGTGCGGGCGACACCGCCAGGAGAGGAAGGAACCGGGCTACCGCGCCGGGCTATGCGGCGGCCGGTCGTCGCGGCCACGAGCGGGGGCGCGCAGCCCGGGGCAGCACGCCCCCGGGCAGTAAAGCGCCGAGCAGAACGAAGCCGAGCAGAACGAAGGGGCGATCACGCGATCGCCTGTCCCGACGGAAGGTCCGCCATCCACACCGACATCCGACCCGGCGAACGGCCGCTCGGCAAGCGTCGCTGACGCGAATTTTGCGGCCCGATGCCGGTTTTTCACGACTTTCCGCCCGGACGGATCCGCTCGGGCGCCCGGGTGTCAAGGTTGCGCTAAATATGTCCCCGATGGCGTCCGGGAAGCGGTAACGACCACCTCCGGTGGCCGCGAACCGCGCTGGAATGGCGGAGTGAGCACAGCGCGGTGGCCGGCGCCTCCGGTGCCGGGTGGGTTCGGGTTTTCGCTCGGTTTCGTGGCCGGGATCGGCGTCACGCTGATCGCTGTCGCCGCCGGCGCGGCCGGTCATCCCCTCGGCGCGGTGGTCGCCCTCATGGTGGCCGTGGCCGCGGTGTCCGCCGCGACGACCTTCTTCGCGGCGGCCGGGACCGCACTGGTGTGCTGGTGCCTGGCCGACGGCTTCGTCATCGGCCGGCACGGTGATCTGGTGTTCACCTCGGCGTCTCTGTTCAGTGCCGTCGTTCTGGGGTCTGCCGCGCTCGCCGCCTGGGCCGCCGCGGTGCTGATCAGGACCGCGCGGGAGCGGACGGCGGTGGCCGAGGCGGAAATTCCGGCGCAACGGGACGCGGCGGAGAGCGTGCCGCCGGTTCTGTCGATGGACGAATGGGGAACCTGGTAGTGGATGAGGGCGTGCGGCGGGTCGTCGTCGGCGTCGACGGTTCGCTGGGCAGTCTGCAGGCCCTGCGCCGTGCGGTGACCGAGGCGCGGCTGCGGGACCGGGAAGTGTGGTCGGTGCTGGCGTGGTCGCCACCGGGCGGCGAGGCCGCGTACCGGCGCTCGCCGTGCCCGCCGTTGCTGCGGGAGTGGCGCGACGAACAGCTCCGGCGCCTGCGGCAGGCGTGGGACGAGGCCCTGGGCGGAGTGCCCGGGGACCTGGACGTGAGCCTGTGGGTGGTGCGCGGTCACCCCGGCCGGGTCCTCGTGGAATTCGCCGGTCATCCCGACGATCTTCTCCTGGTGGGCACCGGTAGGCGCGGCCGGGTACGCCGCTGGCGCGGCGGGTCGACGCTGCGCCACTGTCTCGCGCACGCCCGCTGTTGCGTCGTCGCCGTTCCGCCGTCCACTTTGGAAGAAGAACTGACGGGGACCTTCCTGCGGCGCACCCTCACCCGCCGCACCCTGTCCCGGCTCACACTCGAAACCACCCCGGGAACCCCCGCCGCCGAATAGCCCCCAACCCCGCCGTGTCCCCCCTTCCGGTCGCCGTGTCCCCTCCTCCGGTCGCCGAGTTCTCCGTTCCGGTCGCCGAGTTCTCTCGTCCGGCGGCCGGTTTCTCCGGTCACGGCGCGCCGTGTTTCGGTGTCCGGCACCAAGGTCTGCCGAGTGTCCTGTCGAGACGGAGGCCACCGTCCTGACATTTTCTTGATGGCCGTCGACGCGTTCTTGACGCTTCGCGAAACGGGACGAAAAGGGCACGCGGTTTCGCTCCGTGACGAATTCGTCACCACTGCTTGATCTGTTAGAGCGAACGGCCGCGAGGTGCCGTCAAAAATGCGTGAAGGTGACGGCTCCCGGCGTTAAGAACAGCTTTGGACGAGCCCGATCGGGTGAGCGATCGCGCATGCTCTGGCGACGGCCGCTAGCGGAGTGGCCTGGTACGTCTGGGAAACGGAGGCATCGCGCCCATGGCCGATGTGCTGTATGTGGTGCTCCTGATCGGCATCTTCGGGGTGCTGGCGCTGACGCTGCGTGGATTGGAGCGATTGTGAGTGGCACCGGTCTGATCGCCAACCTGCTGGGTGGCCTGATCGCGCTGTTGTTGATCGTTTACCTCTTCTACGCCTTGTTCCGACCGGAGAAATTCTGATGAGCGACACCTGGGCCGGCTTGATTCAGGTCGGCATCCTGTTGGTTGCCCTCGCGGTGGTGTACAAGCCGCTGGGCGACTTCATGGCGCGCGCCTTCACCTCGGAGAAGCACTGGCGGGTGGAGCGCCTGGTCTACCGCCTGGTGCGGGTGAACCCCGAGTCCGAGCAGCGGTGGACCACCTATGCGACCGGGACGCTGGCGTTCGGGCTGGTGTCGGCGCTGTTGCTGTACCTGCTGCAGCGGTTGCAGCCGGTGTTGCCGTTGAACTTCGGCCGCAGCATTCCCGCGAGCATGGCGTTCAACAACGCGGTGAGCTTCGCGACGAACACGAACTGGCAGTCCTATGTGCCCGAGTCGGCGATGGGGCATCTGGTGCAGATGCTCGGGCTGACCGTGCACAACTTCGTGTCGGCCGGGATGGGCATGGCGGTGGCGGTGGCGCTGATCCGCGGGTTCATCCGGCACCAGAGCGATCGGCTGGGCAACTTCTGGGTCGACCTGACGCGCGCGGTGGTGCGGATCCTGCTGCCGATCTCGTTCGTGTTCGCGATCGTGCTGGTCGGCCTCGGCGTGACGATGAGCCTGCACGAGTACGTGACCGTGACCGGCCTGGACGGCGCGCAGCATTCGATCGCGGTGGCGCCGGCGGCGAGCCAGGAGGCGATCAAGGAGCTGGGTACCAACGGTGGCGGGATCTTCAACGCCAACTCGGCGCACCCCTTCGAGAACCCCAACGCCTGGTCGGATCTGATCGAGATCTTCCTGCTGCTGTGCATCCCGGTCGCGCTGACCCGCACTTTCGGCGTGATGGTCGGCAACAAGCGCCAGGGCTATGTGCTGGTGAGCGTGATGGGCGTGCTGTGGGGCGCGGTGCTGGCGGTGACCTGGTTCGCCGAGGCACACCCCAACGGCCCGGCCGCGCTGTTGGCCGGCGGGTCGATGGAGGGCAAGGAGGCCCGGTTCGGGGTGCCTTCCTCGGCGTTGTTCGCCACGAGTACCACCGGGACCTCGACGGGCGCGGTGAACTCGATGCACGACAGTTTCAGCGGATTCGGCGGTTTCGGTCCGCTGTTCAACATGATGCTGGGGGAGATCTCGCCCGGTGGGGTGGGGACCGGCATCTACGGCATCCTGGTGATGGCGATCATCGCGGTGTTCCTGGCCGGGTTGATGGTCGGCCGCACACCGGAGTATCTGGGGAAGAAGCTGGGGCGTCGCGAAGTGACGTTCGCGGCGATTTCGATGCTGACCATGCCGGTGGTGGTGCTGCTGGGCACCGGGCTGGCGCTGGCCCTGCCTTCGGTCACCAGTAGCGCGCTCACCAACTCGGGCGCGCACGGGCTGTCCGAAGTGCTCTACGCCTACACCTCGACGGCGAACAACAACGGCAGCGCCTTCGGCGGGTTGACCGTCACGAGCAACTTCTACGAGTCCACTTTGGGCATAGCGATGGTGCTGGGCCGCTTCATCCCGATCCTGGCCACACTGGCCCTGGCGGGTGCGCTGGTCAAGCAGCGAAAGGTGCCGGAGTCGGTGGGGACGCTGCCCACCACCGGTCCGCTGTTCGCGACCATGCTGACCGGCACGGTGCTGCTGGTCGCGGCGCTGACCTTCGTCCCGGCGCTGGCGCTCGGCCCGATCGCGGAGGGAATGGCATGACCAGCACTCAACAGGACCTGAGCCGTCCCGGCCAGGCACCGGGCCAGCAGGAACCCGGGGAGGAGAACGAGGGCCGGGTGTCGGCGGGCGTGTTCAGCCCCCGGCAGCTGCTGATCTCGCTGCCGGACGCGCTGCGCAAGCTCAACCCGCGGCACCAGTTGCGCAACCCCGTGATGTTCGTGGTGTGGGTGGGTTCGGCGCTGGACACGGTGTTCGCCATCTCCAGCCCGAGCGTGTTCACCATCGGGGTGGCGATCTGGCTGTGGTTCACCGTGTTGTTCGCCAACCTGGCGGAGGCCGTGGCCGAGGGCCGCGGCAAGGCGCAGGCGGAAACCCTGCGGCGGACCAAGACCGAGACGGTGGCGCGGCGACTGCGCTCCGACGGTGTCGAGGAGCAGGTGCCGGGCACCGAACTGACCATCGGTGACCGCGTCGTCGTCGAGGCCGGGGAAGTCATCCCGGGTGACGGCGACGTGGTCGAGGGCATCGCCACGGTGGACGAGTCGGCGATCACCGGTGAGTCCGCGCCCGTCATCCGGGAGTCCGGCGGTGACCGTTCGGCGGTCACGGGTGGGACCACGGTGCTGTCGGACCGGATCGTGGTGAAGATCACGACCAAACCGGGCGAGTCCTTTGTGGACCGCATGATCGCGCTCGTGGAGGGCGCGAACCGGCAGAAGACGCCGAACGAGATCGCGCTGAACATCCTGCTCGCGGTGCTGACGATCATCTTCCTGATCGCGGTGGTCGCGTTGCAGCCGATGGCCGGGTACTCGGGCACCATGCAGTCGGTGATCGTGCTGACCGCGTTGCTGGTCTGCTTGATCCCGACCACGATCGGCGCGCTGCTGTCCTCGATCGGCATCGCCGGGATGGACCGGCTGGTGCAGCGCAACGTGCTGGCGATGTCCGGCCGCGCGGTCGAGGCCGCCGGGGACGTGGACACGCTGCTGCTGGACAAGACCGGCACCATCACCTACGGAAACCGGCAGGCCACGAAGCTGCACCCGGTCGGAACGTCCACAGTGGACGACCTCGCCGCCGCGTCACGGCTGTCCAGCCTGGCCGACGGTACCCCGGAAGGGCGCAGCATCGTCGATCTGTGTCACCGCGAGTACGGGCTGGAGGACAAGCCGAACAGCCACGAGCGCGGCGCCGAGTTCGTCGAGTTCACCGCGCAGACCCGGATGAGCGGGGCCGACCTGGACGGGCGGCAGGTCCGCAAGGGTGCGGCCAGTGCCGTGCGCGCCTGGGTGGAGGAGCAAGGCGGTGTGGTGCCCGAGCAGGTGCACCGGATCGTCGACTCGATCAGCGAGCAGGGTGGCACGCCGCTGGTGGTCGCGGAGTTCGCCGCGGGCACGGCGGTCGTGCGCGGGGTGATCCAGCTGTCCGATGTGGTCAAGAAGGGCATCCGCGAACGCTTCGCCGAGCTGCGGGCGATGGGCATCAAGACCGTCATGGTGACCGGCGACAACCCGTTGACCGCCAAGGCGATCGCGGAAGAAGCGGGGGTCGACGACTATCTCGCCGAGGCCAAGCCCGAGGACAAGATGGCCCTGATCCGCAAGGAACAGGAGGGCGGGAAGCTGGTCGCGATGACCGGCGACGGCACCAACGACGCCCCCGCGCTCGCGCAGGCCGACGTCGGCGTGGCGATGAACACCGGCACCATGGCGGCCAAGGAGGCCGGCAACATGGTCGACCTGGATTCCAATCCCACCAAGCTGATCGAGATCGTGGAGATCGGCAAGCAGCTGCTGATCACCCGCGGCGCGCTGACGACCTTCAGCATCGCCAACGACCTCGCGAAGTACTTCGCGATTTTGCCGGCGATGTTCGTGGTGATCTACCCGCAGCTGCACAGCCTCAACATCATGGCGCTGCACTCGCCGCAGTCGGCGATCCTGTCCGCGGTGATCTTCAACGCGCTGATCATCGTGGCGCTGATCCCGCTGTCGCTGCGGGGCGTGCGGTACCGGCCCACCAGCGCGCGGGGCCTGCTGCGGCGCAATCTGCTGATTTACGGGCTGGGCGGGATCATCGTGCCGTTCATCGGGATCTGGCTGGTGGATCTCGTGGTCCGTCTCATCCCGGGGATGTGAGTCGTTCATGAAGTGGTTTACCAATCTGGTGCGCCAGTCCGGGGCCGCGTTGCGGCTGATGCTGGTGCTGACCGTGATCACCGGGGTGATCTATCCGCTGGCGGTGTGGGCGGTCTCCCGCGCGCCGGGGCTGGAGAGCAAGGCGGAGGGCTCGATCGTCTACGTCAACGGCCAGGCGGTCGGGTCGCAGGAGATCGGGGTCGACCTCACCGCCTCCGACCCGAACCACGACCCGTGGTTCCACACCCGGCCCTCGGCGCTGTCCAGCGACCCGCTCGGCCCGGGTGACCCGTCCACCTCGGGGGCTTCCAACCTGTCGGCGGACAACCCGAAACTGGTGCAGCTGGTGCAGGAGCGCAAGGACGAGATCGCCAAGCGGGAAGGGGTCTCGCCCAGCCAGGTGCCGCCGGACGCGGTGACCGCCTCGGCCTCGGGCCTGGACCCGGACATCAGCCCGGCGTATGCCTACCTCCAGGTCGCCCGGGTCGCCCGCAACAACGGGCTGACCGACGCGCAGGTTCGCCAGATCGTCGACCAGCACGTGCAGGGCCGCGCCCTCGGTGTTCTCGGCGAGCCCGTCGTCGACGTGCTCGACCTCAATGTGGCGGTCCAGCAACTGGTCCGGCACTGACCCGGCGGGGTGACCCGGCCTTCACGTGCCGGGTCACCCCGTCCCAGCCAAGGACGGGAATGACCCTTTCGCTGATCAAGGTGCTGGTGTCCGACGACGATCCGCAGATCGTCCGGGCCCTGCGCATCAACCTGTCCGCGCACGACTATCACGTGCTGACCGCGGCGGACGGGGCCACCACCCTTCGCGTGGCCGCGGAGGAAAAGCTCGACGCCATCCTCCTCGGTCTCGGCCTGCCCGGGATCGACGGGATGGCGGTGATCAACCGCCTGCGCGCCTGGTCGAGCGTGCCCATCCTCGCGCTCTCCGGGCGCCCCGACCCGGTGGCGCACATCGAGGCGCTGGACGCGGGCGCCGATGATGTCGTCGCGAAACCCTTCCGCATGGACGAACTCCTCGCCCGGCTGCGGGCGGTCCTGCGCCGGACGGCGCGGGCGCTCTCGCTCGGCCGTCCCGGTGAGACGACGGTGCTGGACACCGGTTCGTTCACCGTGGACCTGCCGGCGAAGAAGGTGACGCGCCAGGGCGAGCCGGTGCATCTGACCCCGATCGAATGGGGCCTGCTCGAAATCCTCGTCCGCAACCCCGGCCGACTGGTCAGCCAGCGGCACCTGCTCCATCAGGTCTGGGGCCCGGACTACCAGACGCGCACGCACTACCTGCGGGTCTATTTCAGCCAGCTGCGCCGCAAGCTCGAACCCGACCCCACGCGGCCCCGGCACTTCATCACCGAGCCGGGTCTGGGTTACCGCCTGGAGCGGTGAGGCGCGAACCACCATG